>CAQUWW010000001.1:0-16750 GCA_948896875.1 uncultured Acetatifactor sp.
AAGAGATGGTGTTCCAGTCTTTTGAGGTACAGGCCTACGATTATCTGGTCAAGCCGGTGGATGAAAAACAGTTTGAGAAGACCATGGAGCGCCTGTACGCTTCCATGCAAAATGCCAGCGAAGACAGCCTGTTGGTGCAAAAAGGGTATGAGGCGCACATCATTCCAAAGGATGAGATTGTTTTCTGTGAGATTATAGACCGGATAGTATATCTGAACCTGGTTTCCGGCGAGGTTGTTGATTACTATGAGCGGATAGAAAATCTGGAAATGAAGCTGGGGTCCAATTTTTTCCGTTGCCACAGGAGCTATCTCATCAATCTGAAGCATTTGAAGGGCTATAAAAACGGGACGGCATATATGGACAATGGCAAAGAGGTTCCCGTATCACGACTGCGGGGCAGGGAGTTCTCCGGCGTTGTCCTGCAGTATATGAAAGATATATAAGAGTTTTTGTATTTGGGGCAGTTGATATGGGCGAGTATTTGGATTTTTTCAATATATATGTCATGGGCGTGGTTGAGACAACTTTTCAGCTTTATTTTCTGGCGAAAATACTGAAAAGGAAACTGTGGTCTCCTTTTTATTTCCTTCTTGCAATAGGTGCGGTGATTATCAGCGATTTTGTTCCGGTCAGTACATATGTGGGCTTCGCGGTGTATATCTTATTGATTTCCACATGCGGGGCTTTTGCTTTTTATGCGGATTTTAAGGCTTCCCTTCTGTATGTGACTCTGACAACGGAAATCATGCTGCTCTGCTACGAGATTGTGAACTCGCTGATGAGTCTTTTATACCCATGGATGCCTGCCTTTTTCCATAAGCCGGATAACATTGCGGCCATGCTGATCTGCGAGGCGGCCTCCTTTCTGCCGATCGGGTTTTGCTATTATATAGTGTACCGTTATTTTTCCCGGGATGATCTTTATCCTGTGGACTCGCCTTGTCTTACGGATGCTTTGTGCCCTGTGGATACTGCTGATGTAAGAAAGGGAACGCAGCAGGTGTTTCTGATTTTCATCCCGGTTCTGATGATATTCATTATGAGTAAGTATATCAGTGCGATTGAATTTGACGTCCAGTTTGAGATCCTGACGGACAAAGGGCCTGCGGAACATATTTTCAGTCACGGGCAGATGCTGGCCATGTATTTTCTGGGGCTTGCAAGCCTGTTCTGCATCCTGTTTTCCTATAAGAAACTGCAGCAGAATTTCCGCCTCAGCACGGAATTGTCCCTGTTGGAGCAGGAGGAACATTCCCTGAACCAGTATGTGGAGGAAGCGAAGACCCGCTATGACAGGACAAAGTCCTTTCGCCATGACATCAGGAACCATATCGCAGTGGTAAAAAATCTTCTGCAGAGCGGGAAACTGGAAGAGGCGGTAAGCTATATGGAGGATATGGACGATATGGCAGAAAAAATGTCATTTCCCTGCAGCACCAATAATCCGGTAGTGGATATCCTGGTGGGAAATAAACTGGGACTCGCCAAAAGTATGGGAATCCATGTGAGCTGTTCTCTTCTCCTGCCGTACCCCTGCGGCCTGCGGGATATTGATATCTGTATTGTGCTGTCAAATGTTTTGGACAATGCAATCCATGCGGTGAAAGGTCTGGATCCAGGCACGGAAAAATTTATCCAGGTGTCCGGGCGTATCCAGGGGGATTTCCTCATGCTGGAAATCCGGAACAGTTTCCGCAAAAAAGGCTCTTTCAAAGAAGGGACCGGCCTGTCAAATGTAAAAACGGTAGCTGAAAAATATGGCGGCACCATGAGTATAGAGACAAATGGGAATGTATTTGTCCTTCATGTGCTGTTGATCATTCCACAGCTGCCGGAAGATATCCCGCAGCAACCGGATTAGCACATTATTCCTCGACAACGAATTCCTCTGTGGCGGGGGAGCCCTGCCAGGTGTTCCCGTCCGAACGGTGGTATTCCCGCACAACGGAACCATCTTTTTTCGTATAGTCGATTACGAATACCTGGCCTGTGCCCACTTCCATTGGATAATTGTTGTAAGGCAGGACATTTCCGGTGGTGGAGCTGCCCTTGAAGTCATCGTATGCGTTTTCCAGACGCCAGAACTCCCGGCATTGGTAGTCCGGAAAAATGGAGGATAAGTCCACCTTTCCAAAGTACAGGGCAGTATATTCTTTCCCGCCGATTTCGATGGTATCCGTCCGGTATGGATCATGGTTGAGGGCCAGCGAAGTCAAATCTTCCGTATGCAATGCGCCGCCATATTTGTTGTGAAGTTGGTTTGCCATACAGGGAACCGAATTCGTTGCGTAATCCTTTGCTTCTATATTGGTGTGGGCGGAACCGTATATTCCCATCACAGCGGCGCCATTCAGACTTTCAAATTCCCGGATAAAGTTCTCCGTCATTGTATTTTCGCGATATACGTTGTCGGAATGCTGATAGTAATGCTGCCCCTGTTCAATGTTTTCCTGCGACAGCCTGTACAGCTCGGACGGTTGCTGTCCTGTGGATTCCAGATATTCCAAAAAGCGTTTTCCGGTGGTATCGTATTGATGGCCCACATCCGTTCCATGGAAGACGGTTTCCGGACATTCCGTTTTGATCTGCTTATAAAAACGGAGCACTTCTTCAGAATGCAGAGCTGTCCCGGTCCAATCCTGATAGAGCAAATCCAGAATGTCGTCGTTGTCGGACTTCATCCATACATTCATATACTCCGCTGTGTAATACGGAAGCTCTACAAACAGATCCCGGATGCCGTCATTATGGTAACAGGATGACCATAGTTCCAATTCTTTTTCCAATATAGCTTCCACGGAGTGGGTCTCTCCGTATAAAAATATTTCTCCGGAGGACTGCCCGCTTTTTGGTTTAGAGTGTATCACGAAATATCCCACAAGGATAAGAATAACAACAGTTATTGTTACCATAATTGTTGCTGTAATTGTAAATGCGTTCTTTTTACTCCGATTTGTCATCATGCTCACCATTCCTTTACCTTAGCCTGTTTGTTCAGCCGGAACAGCTCAATTTGATACACGAACAATCCGACGGCAGACAGAATGCCGAAAATGCCCCATACCCATGTGCGCATCAGGATTCCCAGGACAGCCGACACAAGGAACAGATAGAGCCAGGGGCGGCGCATCTGACGATAATAGCCGGCCTTATCCTCATAAGTCGTGTGCAGATCAAAGGGTTTGCCATCATTTGCCTTCTCCACGATCAGCAGTTCCCGGTTGAGCGTGGTGCTGTTCGTTGCAAGACGTCCGCCCTGTTCCGCCCAGGGGCGAAACACGACTTTTCCTATGTTCGAGTTGAGATTGATATTTTTGTAAAATACACAGTAACCGCAGCCCGTCAGGAAACCGGCATAGTCTTCGGCGCTCTCCTTTGACTTCTGCCCTATAAATTCAACGCAGTACTGATACTGTCCCTGACCGCAGGGTTCAAACACATAGAGCAGTTTCCCGGTGCTGGACAATCGGTATCCTCTTTTTGCCATTTTATTGAGCCAGTTTGCCTGCGTGCCAAGCAGGCCTCCATAGTAACGATAACATTTCTTACTCATATGCATCTCCCATTATCTTTACTGCCGTCTGTGTCAATTCCTGTAGCCTTTTCAATTCTTTCGCGGCAATCTCCCTGCCCTGGCCGGTGACGAGGTATTCTTTCTTTCGTCCCGCTCTGCCTGTGTCCGGAACAACAGCGATCCAGCCCTTTTCTTCCAGAGTGTTTAATGCGCCATACAGAGTTCCGGCGCCCAGAGATAAGCGTCCTCCGGTGGTTTCTTCGATGAACTGCATGACTGCGTATCCATGCCTTGGGGTGAACAGGGAGAGCAAAATGTAAAATGTCACTTCGGTCAGGGCGCCGCCCTTTGTATTGTCTCTCACAATCGCACCTCTCTATTACGGTTACTGTAATTAATATATCACTAAACGTAATAGCTGTCAATGACTCGTTTTTTCTTTTCAGGGAACGTGGATGATATGTCTGATAGTGACAGTATATCTGATCAGGAGGCCGTATCAGGCGAAGCACTGTTCCCAATATCGCAGGGGATGTGGTAAATATTATACAAAGCCGTATCCAGCTTTATGTGGATGAGAACAGGTAGGACAGACTAATTCCGATATATTTTTATTGTTGCAAAGAAAAAAATTGTGTATACTTTAGAGAGGATGATTTATTAAATGAGTTCAGAAAAGCTAAACCGTAAGTAAAAATGTGAGGAAAACTATGATTGGCCGCATCCCACTGACCGAGAAAAAAGATTATGAACTGGTTATAAAGAACAGTGACTCGGAGATTACCATTCGAGAATTAACTGTTATCGGCTTCGGCGGCAGCTGCATTGTGTATAAGGGTAAAAAAATTCTTCCTGTAGGAAGTGATATCGAAGACTGTTCTGTCGTTGTAAAAGAATTCTATCCATTGGGAACTGATATTTCAAGATTGGATGATATGAGTCTTCGGATAACGGATGAGCGTCAGTTTACAGAACTGAAAGTCCATTTCTCTGAGGGTCAGTCAAATCATGCCAGGTTCTATGAGTATTATCAAGATCAGACTTTGCCAAGATTGTTTTACTATGGTAATGCCAACAATACAGTATACGCTGTATCCGATCCGGGAAAAGGAAAAGCGCTCTCGCAAATAAACTTTGACACGTTGTCGTTAAACCAGATTGCTTCAATAATGGAGTCCATATGTTCAGCTATTAGAAAAATCCATACGAAAGAAATGCTGTATTTAGATTGCAAACCGGATAATTTTTTCTATTATGCGGGAAAAAGCGATTTACAAACAAGAGTATATCTTTTTGACTTTGATACAATAATCTCTTTGAAAGATATTCAGAGCGGGAAAAATAGCTTTTGTTCGGCTTCTTCCGGATGGGTTCCACCAGAGCAAGAACTTGTATCCATCTTATTAACTGGGGTCATGAAATATCGTGATCCCCAGCGGATGGGGTATCATACAGATATTTATTCTATTGGGGCGATTTTTTTCTGGCTTCTTACGCATAGAAAACCAACAACAGATGATATTAACTCCATTTTGAATCATACATTTGATTGGGAAGTGGAAAGTATCTATTGCAGTGGGGCAGAGTCAGATATTATAAGAATAATTCAGGACATAGCAGAATCATCTCTGCAGCCTGACGTGGATATCAGAAGCAAGTTGTTTCGCCATTATATTTCAATAAATGCGGTGCGAGATCAGTATCGAAACCTATATGGATTGACAGTGGGTGACACTATTCACTTTGAGCCTCTTCACAGTGCAATTAAACACATTGAGGAAGAACTCTTTGCAACAACTAACCAGATTAAGGAAGATGTGAAAAAGGTGTCCGAGCAAATATCAAGCCTTCAGGCTGATATTTCTAATAAGAAAGAATCGGGTTCGGAGATACTTTTTCGTAAAGCTGCTACAACAAATAGATTTCAATATAGTGTAGAAGCCTCTGTGTTTACTGGAAGAAAAGCTGAACTGGATTATTTGCTTGATATGTGTAATGATTCCGATAATCCGTTTTCCTGGACAGGTATTTGCGGCGCCGGAGGAGTAGGAAAGTCCAGACTTGCATATCAGTTATGTGATGTTCTGCAAGAGAAAGGATGGAAGGTTTATGCTCCGACTCATGCCAGAATTACGGCTCAAAGCATAGAAGCAGAAATGAATTCACTCTACAAGGATACCTTGATTTGCTTTGATGACGTGAAATCTGATGTCGATATAATAATTGATTTCATATATTATTGCGTCGAAGCTCCAATCAACTTAAACAACAAAATCCGGCTGATTTTGATAGAAAGAGACTTTAAGAACACTTTTTTGGAGTGTTCAAATGTGCTTATATATAGGCATCGGAAGCAGGGCGTAGGTTATGATGGACTCGAATTTAATGATGGTTTTATAAAACTCACTAAGCCATCCGCAGAAGACATTTGTTCAATCATGAAGAGTTTTGCTTTGAATGTATATCAAAAACAGATATCTTCTGATGAATTAACAGCTCTATATGAGTCATTGAAAGGGGTTGATCCACAAGAGCGCCCGCTGTTTTCGCTGTTTGTTTGTGATGCCTGGTGTAGTGGGAGTGATGTGAAGAATTGGCACAGAGACGATGCTCTGGAGATGGCAGCAAACAAGGAATATGAAAAAGCTCAGGAATTAATTAAATCAGAATATAGTAAAAAATCGGAGCGAAACAATGCTTTAAATGCAGTTAAGTGTATTATTACACTTTCTGGTTTTTCGAATCAAACCAAGATGAGTCAATTAAGTGATTTTTTATCTAGCCAATACAAAATTGACTTTGAGGACGATTCGTTTCAATGGATTCTAAAACAATTAGGATTCATTGAAGAAGATAGGTTGGAAAACACTTTTCCAGATGTGTTGAGTGAATATATAAGTATGTGTTTTATTAATTCTCTGACTCGCAATCAGGCAATTTCTTTATATAATCTAATCTGCAAAAATGCTGATCAAAACACGTTTCAGTATGGAAGCGCAATCTGCAAAGATTATGCGGATTTGTTGGTTGCCCCATCTAATATGAGTATAATGCAGTTCTTATCAGAAGAGTCTGAGGTTCGAATTGGAGAACGAATGTTTACGGTATTAAGTGAGCAGGAGATTGAAGAGTTTGAAGGAATAAATGATTTAAAACTTGCAAGAGATTGGATGAATCAACACTGCCCTAATTATCGCGACATTGTCAGTCAAATTAGGGCAGAGATACCTGTTTTTTTCCTGAATAATAATGATAAAATTTTCACGCCTGTAAATAAGGATTTACCATCAGGACTATATGTGGGAGAAAGCGTCTTCGATTGGCGCTGTGGTAAAGGAAGGCAAGAATATGCTGACAACATTGTTTACGATGGGGAATGGAATCATGATATTCAAAATGGTATAGGAAAGATGACATGGTCCGATGGGACTACATACGACGGAAGTTGGAAAGATGGAAAAAGAAATGGTTATGGTATATTGGAATATGCATCCGGATCTAAATTCGAAGGTGAATGGAGAGATGACAAACGCCTTTTTGGTAAAATGATTTTCAACAATGGCACGCAGTACTTTGGCGAATTTAAAGATGGAAAGGCTCATGGGAACGGTGTGGTGGATTATGCAAATGGTGCCAGGTTTACTGGTGAATGCAGAGATGGGATGCGTTATTATGGGAAATATATTTCGGCAGAAGGATGGGAATATGTTGGCGCATGGAACGGAGATTTTCCTGATGGAAAAGGAAGACAAACCATGCCAGACGGTTCAAGCTATGATGGGGAATGGAAGGAGGGGAAACGCTGTGGTAAGGGGGTCTTTATATCCTCTGATGGAGATAAAATAGAAGGAATATGGAAGGATGATCAATTTGTAGAGGAAATATCGGAGTAAACTACAAATTGATTACAAAGTAACCTGTGACAAGGAACACTCATTTTCCGTGTCACAGGTTCTTTTTTATTATAATGGCATCAGATTTTAAATAGCGATAATGCTACACTCAGTTTCTGTATGAGAGGAAGGAGGGAAGTATTATTGCAGCATATTACAAAGGAGGTTTGCACATGTTTTATGAACACAGAGGACCAGGGAAGCATATTCTGCCCCATGAGAGGAATGCACTTATGAATGTTAAATTGGAAGAGGCTGATTGGACACGTAGCTTAGTCATCACTTTCACCTTCGAGATTGAAGGAAAAGCTGAGTACCTTATCCAGGAAAGAAACAGGACTGATCTCAATGTCATCGTCATCATAGTATGTTTCAAGCTTTTTAATACTTTCCAGAATAAGCCAATCAAATGGATTTGCATAATAAAGCTTCCCTAATTGGCAGTTTCCGAGTATTTTATTCATCGTTTTATAGAAATTTTCAAATCCAAATTCCATTTCTTCGTCTGTGGTATTTGGATTTGATATTTCTTGAACCAGGTTTCGTGCATAGTTCATGTAAAAGAGCAGAATTATAGCTTTTCTTATGGAAATATCATGAACTGATTTTTCCGGATGTTTTTCAAATTGAGTAAAGAAATTTCGGTGTGGAAATGAACTGAGTACGGTATCTCTTAATGCGGATTGTTTATAGGATCTTTGTCGTTTATCAATTTTTCGTATTCTTCTTTTAATACAACCGTCGATATCAATATATTCCTGAACATATTCACTTCCATCTTCATTATCAATAGCTACGCTGGGCAGCCATATGCAGAGCATTTTGTAGGCGGTAACTGTGTCTGTTAAAAAATCTGATAAAGTTTTCTGCTCATTATCATTATTGTAATATGTAGACATATTATTAATAATATAATCTATAACATCAAGAGAATTATTGACAGTCCTAAAGTCTTCTTCCCGCCATCCTTTTTCGTTTATTCTTTCAATATGGATGTCAAGCATATCATTAGCCCTTTTTAATAATTCGGACGAGCTTGAATATTTTCGGATTTTGTTGATAAAATTATATGTCACCTGAACAGAACTCATTGGAATAGTGATATCATGGTCCTTCTGGAATTTGTGTATATGTTCTTGTATTTTTCTTTTGTCAAAACCAAGTCCGGTATTGCTATCATCTTTTTCGTTGGTCAGGATTGTCTTAAGAGCCAACAGATAAATGGGATTTTTAATTTTATAATACTGGTTCAAGGTTGTCTTGCTATAAGAGATAAAATTAACCATATTCGGAAGCAAAAAAGTGTTGAAAAAATTGTCATCGGTTTCCCAATTGGAATTTCCAAGTATTTGATTCGTAAGAAGCAAGGTGGTATTTTCTGTATGTATTATGCGTTTCTCTTCAGGAATATGAAAAGCAGCAAGTTCTTTGTTGTACTTGTGAATCAATTCCCTGGCAACAGAAAAAGGACGATGGTTTAATAAACAATAGATATACACGGCATCTTCATGATTTCTTATATTGAAGACTGCATGTCCGGATTTGTTCAAGAAATCACGTGAAGCAGAGTAATCTAAGCCCAAAGCAAAGCAGATAGCTATAGCATCCTTACGACTTCTGATGGATTCTGAGGCTCCGCTTTTAGAATCATCATCAGTCTGGGATTCAGAAAACCAACGGCTGATTGTCGGACGATTCCATTTGTACTTGCGTTTTTGGTGTATGCATTCATCTTCTTGCTTGGATAGCAATGTAAAAAGAGAATTGATAAATTCATCTGATGAATCGGAACTGCTCAAAATAGAGATACCTTTTTTCCCTTCTTTCAGGTCACTGAGAAACTCGTTTATTGTAGCGTACTCCTCGAGCGATTTTTTGACTTCTGTAGGGATACCGGCCATAATCATGGTTTCTTTCAGAAGATCTGCAACACGTTTGAAATTATCTCCATCTTGTAAAAAGTCGAGAACCACCAAAGGGTCTAATTCATCATTCATAACCAGAAGGTCTTCTTCTATAAAACTGTAAGCAAGCTGTGTAACTTTACCCATTTGATGTTCTGATTCCATACAAATCACCTCTCAAATCATACTTAATGGTGGAAAACTTATGTTGAAAAGACAGAGATATTCCGATTGAGCATAAAAATGTCGGATTTCCGGTCTGGGGGACGGGCAGGATGACGGTAGAGATCAGCTTCAAGAAACAGAAGCCGGAAAAGGCAGTCCTGACAAGGACAATGCCCCGGGAACGGGAATTTACATGCGCTATGCAGAGACTCGGAAAGGGATAAGTCTTGCAGAAGTGGAACAGGTTATATACGCATCTACCAGGTGGATTAATCATTAAGATTCCCTAAAATGGATAGAATGCATTTTTTCATTGCCTCATAGCTTTCCGGAGTGATATCATGTTCCATTTTACAGGCGTCTCTCGCTGCAATCATGGGGTCAACACCCAAATGGACCAGCCAGTCCGTCAGCAGGGTGTGGCGTTCGTACACACTTTCCGCGATTTTGCGGCCTTCATCTGTCAGAAGGAGATACCCCTCTTCTGAGACAGTGATGTATTTGCGGTTTTTCAGGTTTTTCATCGCAACACTTACACTGGGCTTTGAATAATTCAGCTCTGTAGCCACGTCGATGGAACGTACCACAGAAAGGCGTTTGCTCAGGATGAGAATTGTTTCAAGGTAATCTTCCAGAGATTCTTCGGCTTTGTGCTGGATATAGCTCATGGGATACTCCTTTCCGGGATGAAAATTATCCATAAAATTATTCTAACACTTTAGAGAAAAGGTTGCAAGCATTTAGAATTCCTTTTCGTGTTACAGTAAAAGTATATGTGCAATTTAAACAAAATATAGAGTTAGCAATGGCTAATAAATTGGGTAGTGTGATGAAACTGTGTTCAATAGTAAAAATTGCATTGACAACGGCTGCTTATCAGCATATTATAATATGTAGTTAGCGATAGCTAACCAACGATCATGACAATAGAATCCTTGTAGAAGATGGATTTTTTGTTCAGGCCATAGGGTTAGCTAAGACTAATACATAATACAAATTCAAAAGAAGGTGAATGCATGATGCCGCTTACACTGGCAGGAATCGGAGAGGAAAATATTATCAGGAAAATAGGGGGAAGGCAGGAGGTCAGAGCCCATCTGGAGAACCTGGGCTTTGTTGTGGGGGGAGCCGTCACGGTGGTCAGCGCCATCGGAGGCAATGTCATTGTGAACGTGAAGGATTCCCGCATTGCCGTCAGCAGAGAGATGGCGCAGAAGATTATGGTCTGAGTCGGATGGGGCAGAGGCAATAGCTTCAGCCGCCACAGGTTATATCCATTTTGCGAAAGCGTATTTATGTCAGAAGGCAGAAATACAGGGAAAGAGAAAGGAGTATGGCGATCAAAATGAAAACATTGAAAGAGTCAAGGGTCGGCGATACCGTCCGTGTTGTGAAGCTTCATGGTGAAGGGGCAGTCAAACGCCGGATCATGGACATGGGACTGACAAAGGGAGTGGATGTACGGATTCGCAAGGTGGCCCCTTTAGGAGACCCTATTGAAGTGACTGTCCGCGGATACGAGCTTTCCATCAGAAAAGCAGATGCGGAAATGATTGAGGTGGAATAGAATTCTTGCAGAGCATGAGTTCTTTTTTTCAGGACAATAGTTAGCCAAAACTAATATGAAGGAGAGGAAAACTATGAATATGCGAATTGCCCTTGCGGGTAACCCGAATTGCGGAAAGACAACGCTGTTCAACGGCCTGACAGGCTCCAATCAGTTTGTGGGGAATTGGCCCGGCGTTACTGTGGAAAAGAAGGAAGGAAAGCTGAAAAAGCATGAGGGGGTGACAATCACGGACCTTCCCGGCATTTATTCTCTTTCTCCTTATACGTTGGAGGAAGTGGTGGCGAGGAACTATCTGATCAGTGAGCGGCCTGATGCAATTCTGAATATTATCGATGGCACGAATCTGGAGAGAAACCTGTACCTGACCACCCAGCTCACAGAACTTGGTATCCCGGTTGTCGTTGCCATTAACATGATGGATGTTGTGGAGAAAAACGGCGACAAGATCAACACTGCTGAGCTGTCAAGAGCGTTGGGCTGTAAGGTGGTAGAAATATCAGCGTTGAAAGGAAAGGGAATCATGGAGGCGGCCGAGTCGGCGGTGGACGCGGCGAAGAACGGGAAGACGGTTCCCATGCACACCTTTTCCGGAACGGTGGAACACGCGCTTGCCCATATTGAAGAAGCGGCGGTACACAGTATGCCGGAGGAACAGCAGAGATGGTATGCCATCAAGCTGTTCGAGCGGGACGACAAGGTGATGGAACAGATGAAGCTTGGAGAGTCCGTTCTCTCCCATATTGAAGCGGACATCAAGGCGGCGGAGAAGGAAATGGACGACGATGCGGAACCCATCATCACCAACGAGCGATATATTTATATCGGAAGTATTATCAAAGGGTGCTTGAAGAAAAAATCCGCAGGGAAGTTGACAAATTCCGATAAAATCGATAGGATTGTCACAAACAGATTTCTGGGCCTGCCCATTTTTGCGGCAATCATGTTCCTTGTATATTATATATCCATGGTGACGGTGGGAACCGCGGCCACTGATTGGGCGAATGACGGGCTGTTTGGCGACGGATTTCATCTCCTTGGCATCGGCTCTTCTGCATATGAGGAAGCCGCCGGAGAATATGGGGATGCGGCTTTGATAGTGGACGGCTATAATGCTTATGTGGAGGAAAATGGTGCCGTGCCCACAGAAGATTTCCTTTACGAAATAGCGGATGACGAGACGTTGGAAGTGACGTTGGAAACGGCATCTCCAGCAGATTACGAGGCTGCGCTTGCAGTTATGGGGAGATACGGAGAGGAACCTGATCCGGCGGCTTACGGTGTATGGGTCCCCGGCATACCGGTGCTTGTAGGAAATGCACTTGAGGCAGCAGGTGCTGCAGACTGGCTTGCGGGATTAATCAATGATGGTATTGTAGCCGGTGTGGGGGCGGTATTGGGATTTGTGCCACAGATGCTTGTTCTGTTCCTGCTTCTTGCCTTTCTGGAAGCATGTGGCTATATGGCCCGGATTGCCTTTGTGCTTGACCGAATCTTCCGCAAGTTCGGTTTGTCCGGCAAGTCTTTTATCCCTATGCTTATAGGTACCGGCTGTGGTATCCCTGGCATCATGGCCTCCAGGACCATTGAGAACGAGCGTGACCGTCGAATGACCATCATGACTACTACTTTTATTCCCTGCGGCGCAAAGGTTCCGTTTATTTCCATGGTTGCAGGAGCGATTTTCGGAGGCTCCGCCTGGGTGGCAACCAGCGCATACTTTGTGGGTATGGCGGCGATTATAGGTTCCGGCATCATGTTAAAAAAGACGCGGATGTTCTCCGGCGATCCGGCTCCCTTTGTCATGGAGCTTCCGGCTTACCATATGCCAACCGCGGGTAATGTTCTGCGCTCTATGTGGGAACGGGGATGGTCCTTCATTAAGAAGGCGGGAACGATTATTCTACTTTCCACCATTGTCATCTGGTTTACCACTTACTTTGGATTTACTTCGGAAGGATTCCGGATGCTTGGCGAGGAGGAGATGGATCAGTCCCTTCTGGCGGCTGTAGGAGGAGCTATCGCGTGGATCTTCACACCGCTGGGGTGGGGAAACTGGCAGGCATCAGTGGCTTCCATTACCGGCCTGGTGGCAAAGGAGAATATTGTGGGTACCATGGGCATCCTGTATCCCGGCGGATGGCCTGAGATCGGGGCGAATTTCAGTATGGTGGCAGGGTATTCCTTCCTTGTGTTCAATCTTCTGTGTGCGCCCTGCTTTGCGGCAATCGGCGCCATCAAGCGGGAGATGAACAGTGCGAAGTGGACCTGGTTCGCCATCGGGTATCAGTGCGGGCTGGCTTATGCGGTGGCTCTGATGGTATACCAGTTCGGGTCAGCGTTTACAGGAAATCTGAATGTCATCGGTCTGTTTGCGGCCATTGTCGTTCTGATCGGTATGATTTATATGTTGTTCCGGCCGTATCAGGAGGCGACAAAGCTGACCAGGAATGTGAAGGTGAAGATGGCCAGATAGGGCGCGTGCCGGCTGTGACGGGATATTTCAAATTGTAAGAAAACGATGAGAGAATTTAGATCATAGAATCCTATCTTGGATTCTATGATAGAATGGGGGAACTCCAATGTTTACATGGATGATGGAAAATATGGCGACAATCATTATCAGCACGGTTCTGATTCTTGCAGTGGCAGCTGTCATTGTCAATATGGTACGGAATAAGAGAAGGGGAAAGTCATCCTGTGGCTGCGGGTGCGCGGGCTGTGCCATGAATGGTGCCTGCCATCCGAAAAAGAAAGAATAGCGGGATTTTTTTGCCGGTCAGACTGAAGAAATTGTGCTATAGTTGCAGGGAATATAGATGGAATGGCAATTCTAAATAAAGTAGAATGGGAGGAGGCCCTGGAGGCAGGTACGTGGAGCAGGAGGAGAGACTGGAACAAGAGGGCAGGTAGGAGAGGTTATGGAACTGGAAAACGTGGCAAGGGCAATTGGAGCCGGACTTTCTGACAAAAGTGTCTATAACCGCTTGCAGTCTTTGATTTGGTCTAATATGAGCCAGAAGATGCTTCAAGGAGCGCTATGAAATCAGTGCGGTGGAGTACCGCAAGAGGGAGAGGGCTCTGAGGTAGAAGGAAGATGTGAGTAAATTTTGATGGAAAAGCAGTCGGCACTATGATAGAATAAAAATGATCTCAGGAAAAAGTGACATTTTTTGAAAGGAGCGATCTATGAATCAGAAATGTCTTCAAGAAAAGCAGCTTGTCTGGGGAAGCGAAGAGTATAATACTCAGCTGCTTTATTTTACCAGTTCCTCATTGGCGGCAGATGACAGAAAGATATATATGATTTGTGACAGTGCGGGAAGCCCCAATGTGATAGTAAAAAACCTGGAAACCGGAGAAGTCCGGCAGCTGTCCCAAAACACGGAAGGCTGCCTGAAGTCCTATGTATATTTTAACGGGAATCCGGAAAAGGGGCTGGGGAAAGCCAGTGTATGTCTGGATGCGGAGAGAGACATCGTATATTACATTCAGGGAAATGACATCTGTAAGGTGGGACCGGACGGGCAGATTCACATTCTGAACCAGATTCCATCCGGCCAGATCACCGCCTTCACCCATGTAAGCCGGGATGGAAAGTATCTCTGTATCCCCACCACAGACGGCAGATGTCTCGACTATGATCCGGAGACGGAAGGATATGGTCTGGACCAGCGCCCGGTCTATGACATTGACGGAAGGGTACAGGAGGAGCATCTGAATTCGTACCTTCATGTCTATGATACCCACACCGGAGAGGAGCTGAAACGGGTGGTGGTTCCGGACTGCTGGATTACCCATGTGCAGTTTCACCCAAAGGATCCGGAAAAGATTATGTACAACCACGAATGGGCCAGCTTTGATTGCGGAATCAGAAGAATGTGGCTTTATGACGGCAAAAATCATATCCGCCTGCGCACGCCTTCCGGGGAGAGAAGCGGGGAGGATTGGGTCTGCCATGAAATGTGGAGTGACGACGGCAATTATGTGATTTATCATGGTGCACTGGCAGACGGACCTGCCTTTGTGGGAAGACTGGATATCCGAAGCATGGAGTACAGTGAAATCCCGCTCCCTTTGGAATACAATGCGTACGGACATTTCACCATGGACCACGCAGGCCACCTGGTATGTGACGGATATTTCAAATTCCCGGATGAAGTCAAGAAAGTCAGGGAAAATTCCACAGATAACGGACCGGACCCCCATAAAAAGGATGGGGAGTACATATCCGTGCAGGAAGTGGACTGGGAGAAAAAGGAGATCACCTGGATTCCGCTTTGCAGGCACGAGTCCGACTGGCTTGGACAGGATGCCCATCCCCATGCCATATATAACCATAGGGGAGATAAGGTGTATTTCTCTTCCAGGAACACGGCAAAGGTGAAGGTTTATTGTGTGGATGTGAAAAAGTAGCGACAGTATAGTGAACAATGTTCTACAGCATTGTTGCAAAATGGGTGGAGCTGATTGGAGCAAAATAAGGAGGCTGGCATGAAAAGCATAAAAAATCAGATATGGAATTTTAACGGCGAGATTGATCTGGAAGAGTGCGCACCGGGGGTAAAACGCAGGATTCTGGCATACACAGATGAGCTGATGTGTGTGGAGAATCATTTTGAAAAAGGGGCGGTAGGGGCGCTGCATCAGCATCCTCATACCCAGATTACCTATGTGGTTTCCGGCAGATTTGAGTTTGAAATCGGAGGAGTGAAAAAGGTTGTGGAACCTGGGGACAGCATGCTGAAAAAAGATTCCATACAGCATGGCTGTGTCTGCCTGGAAGAAGGAATTCTGCTGGATATCTTTTCTCCTATGCGGAAGGAATTCGTGGGAGAGTGATCGTGCTGTCGGGAAGCCGGGCGTGGAACAGGCGAAGCCTTTGCCAGAATTTTTGCCGGTGCAAGAGATTGGAAAGTGTAAAAGGTTTGCTTTTCCAGAAGTATGAAGCATAATGATGCGGAAAGGAAAGGTGGAGGGATAAGAAAGAATGGAAACGTTAAAAGAAGAAATGAAAGTGGAAGACCTCATGGCAGTGAAATTCCGGCTTATAGAGGAATATAAGTATAAAACAGAACTTCACAGCCATACGTTTCCTGTGAGTCCCTGCAGCGAAGTGTATGCAGAAGGGTTAATAGAAGCTTATAAGGAGTTGGGAGCAGATTCTGTTGTCTTAACGAACCATTTTACGCCGAAATATATTGCCGATCGTTCAAAAGCCGAGGCAATCAAAGAATATACGGAATGCTTTCATGATTTGAAGAAATGTGCCCAAAAGAACGGAATGACCGCTGTCTTCGGGGTGGAAATAAAATTCTCGGAAAACAATAATGAATACCTGGTATATGGAATTCGAGAAGAAGATCTTGAAGAAATTTATGAATTCGTGGATAAGGGGCTTGCAAGTTTTTACAATGAATTCAAAAACGACAGGAACCTGATTTTACAGGCGCATCCCTTCAGAAATGGAATGGTGCTGGCTGATCTGAAGAGGATTGATGGAATTGAAACTTTTAATATGCACCCGAACCATAATTCCCGTGTCAGCCTGGCAATTTCCTATGCAAGAGAACACAGTCTTCTGGTGAGCGGAGGGACGGACTTTCATCATCCGGGGCATCAGGGCTGCTGTTTTGTCAGGACAAAAACAAAGATTGAAGATTCATATGATGTGGCAGATGTGCTGAAAAGCCGAGATTTTGTG
>CAQUWW010000001.1:16760-17218 GCA_948896875.1 uncultured Acetatifactor sp.
TTATTTTACCGTAGCAAGATACGCTGTGGGTTGTTCGACAGCAGTGTTTTAGAGGTGGCTTTCCAGTATTTTAAAAAGAATCCGGGTTCTAAGTCAGGGCTGAGATGGATTCTTTTTCTTTGTCTGCGAGGAGGGTACAGAAATGAAAAAAGAGAGATGTGCAGATGCAAATGCGATTACCAGAGATTATTTTGACAGCCTGCTTCTGGAGCAGAGGCTGATGGGGGCGTGTAAGCCGGATACTTCGGTAACAATATTCGGCAGGCAGTTTTCCACGCCGGTTATGACGGCTGCGCTGTCCCATCTGGGTACTTTTCACCCGGATATGGAGAGCCCCATGGAGGCTTATGCAAAGGCAGCGGTGCTGGCGGATACCCTGCACTGGATTGGTATGGCGGAGGAAGAAGAGTTCGATGCCGTTATGGATACCGGAGCCGGGACCGTGCGTGTAGTGAATC
>CAQUWW010000001.1:17228-95281 GCA_948896875.1 uncultured Acetatifactor sp.
GCAGATGAGCAGAAGATAGAGCGGCAGCTGCGGCGGGCTGAGGAGCGTGGAGCCGTTGCCGTAGGTATGGACATTGATCACATTTTTTCCGCATCTGGAGAGCATGACATTGTCATGGGAGAAGAGATGTCGGTGAAGAGCCCGGACAGGCTGAGAGAGTATGTGGGTATGACCACTCTTCCCTTTGTGGTGAAAGGGGTGCTCAGCGCAAGGGACGCTTATGCCTGTGCTGAAATCGGTGCGGCAGGGATTGTGGTTTCCCATCATGCAGGACGGATGGATTATGCGGTTCCGCCACTGATGGTATTGCCGGATATCCGGAAAGAAGTGGGAGACAAAATGCCGGTTTTTGTGGATTGTGGAATCCTTTCCGGTATGGATGCCTATAAAGCGCTTGCACTCGGGGCCACGGCAGTCAGTGTTGGCAAGCATCTGATCCCCTATATCCGCAGCGGCGGTGCGGAGGCAGTGGCGGACAGAATACGGGAGATGACTGCGGAACTGAAGGGGGTCATGGCATTTACCGGGGTGCGGGATATGGCCGGCTTTGACAGCTCTGTCCTTCATCTCAGAACCTTTGGATAAAATGGACGCGATATGGATTACATGGGAGAAAGCCGGTTTTGACAGGCGGAATGTGAGGAAAAATGTACATAGGAGATCTGCATATTCACTCCAGATATTCCAGAGCTACCAGCAGGGACTGCACGCCGGAATATCTGGATTTGTGGGCGAGGAAAAAAGGGATTGACATCGTAGGCACAGGGGATTTCACCCATCCGGCCTGGCGGGAGGAGCTGCGGGAAAAGTTGGAACCGGCAGAGGATGGTCTGTATGTGCTGAAAAAGGAATATCAGATTGGTGGGGCCGGGGATGCTGGCAGACAGCCCCGCTTTGTGGTGACTGGGGAGATCAGTTCCATCTACAAAAAAGGAGAGCGGGTGCGGAAGGTGCACAGTCTCCTGATTCTGCCGGGGCTGGAGGAAGCGGAAGCTCTTGCAAGGCGGCTGGAGCTGATAGGGAATATCCACTCTGACGGAAGGCCTATTCTGGGGATTCCCTGCAGGGATTTACTGGAGATCATGCTAGAGACCAGCCCGGCGGCTGTCTATGTGCCCGCCCATATCTGGACGCCTCATTTCTCGCTGTTCGGCGCATTTTCAGGATTTGATACCATAGAAGAGTGCTTTGAGGACCTGACGCCCCATATCCACGCGCTGGAGACGGGGCTTTCTTCCGATCCGCCCATGAACTGGCGGGTGGGGGCGCTGGACAGGTTCTGTCTGATTTCCAATTCGGATGCCCATTCCCCGGCAAAACTGGGGAGAGAGGCCAATCTGTTCGATATCGAGCTGTCCTATCAGGGTCTGGCAGGCGCTATTCAGCAGGGGAAAGGCCTGGCGGGGACCATTGAATTTTTCCCGGAGGAGGGGAAATACCATTTTGACGGACACAGGAAGTGCGGGTTGTGCATCAGTCCCCAGGAGACCGTTCGATATGGGAACAGATGCCCGGTGTGCGGAAAGAAGATAACCATCGGCGTGCTGAACCGGGTGGAACAGCTTGCGGACCGGGAGGAAGGATTCCAGCTGCCCTCAGGCCGCCCCTTTGAAAGTCTGGTGCCGCTGCCGGAGGTTATCGGCGCTTCCATGGGAATCTCAGCCGCCGGGAAAAAGGCGGAGGAAAAGTATGAACAGATGCTGGGGGCACTGGGGCCGGAATTTACCATTCTGCGGGAGATTCCCATAGAGGATATCCGAAAAGCGGCGGGATCGCTGGTGGCGGAAGGCATCCGGCGGCTTCGTAAGGGGGAAGTGGAGCGGACGCCGGGTTTTGACGGGGAGTACGGGAAAATCGGTCTGCTGACGCCGGAGGATATCAGCAGTCTGGAAGGACAGCTGAGCTTTTTCACGGCGGAAGAACTGCGGGCGGCGGAGAGAGTACTAGAGAAGAGGCAGGAAGCGGAAGAGGCCGTGAGTGGCGTCATAGGTGATATGCGGAAGTCGGAAATCGACAGCACATCGAAAGGGAGTGTGCGAGAATTTGGAACCGGCGGAGAATCGAGTGACGATGTGCGGCAAGTAGAATCAGATCGGGAGCCGGTAGGCGGCGCACTGCAGATAGCAATGGAACAGAAAACAACTGCCACATCTCTGGACAGTCTCAACGAACGCCAGCGGGAGGCTGTGGAGCGAACCGGGCGGGCTGTGGCAGTCATCGCCGGACCTGGCGCGGGTAAGACCAGGACGCTGATTGCCAGGCTTAAATATCTTCTGGAGGAAAGGCAGATTCCACCGGAAGAAATTACGGCAGTGACCTTCACACATAAGGCGGCAGAGGAAATGCGGGGCAGAATGGAGGGAAACGGTCTCAGAAATTCGTCAGATATATGGATTGGGACATTTCATGCCATCTGCAGCCGTTTCCTGCAGGAGGCAGGAGTTTCTTTCATCCTGGCGGACGAGGGGCTTCAGATGGAGCTGGCGGAAAAAGCGCTCCGGGCATTTCGCAGCAAGGCAGCACCGGGGAAATTTCTGCAGGAGGTTTCCCGAATGAAGAATGGACTGACGCAGAATAACGGTTTTGCTGTGGCAGATGCTTCACCGGAAGCGGTCGACAGAAATAAAACTGACTCTGGAGAAAACAGACGGGTGTATGAATATTATCAGAAGCTGCTGCGGCAGGCTGGCGCTTTTGACTATGACGACCTTTTGCTGGAAACACTGAAATTATTAGAAGAGATGCCGGAGGATGCGATAGAGCGGAGGAGATTTTCCTATTTGCTGATCGATGAATTTCAGGATATCAACCCGCTCCAGTACCGGCTGGTAAAGGAATGGGGGAGGGGCGGCAGAGAATTGTTCGTCATCGGAGACCCGGATCAGTCTATTTACGGCTTCCGGGGCTGTGACCCCAAAGTGTTTTCCCATCTGAAAGAGGAGTATCCGGAGCTTGCGGTCATACGCCTGGAGGAAAATTATCGCTCCGCTTCTGAGATCCTGAATGCCGCTCTCAGTGTGATATCCCATAATGAAGGGGAGGTCCGCAGAATGAAGGCCATGGCAGTAGGAAATGGGGCAATGAAGAATAGGGCGGCAGAGGCCAGTGGGATGGAAGCTATGGCGGCAGGAAACGGAGCAATGAAAAATACGGCGGCTGGTGGGATGAAAGCTGCGGTAATGGAGACCGGAGAAGGAATACCCCTGCGCATGGTATCCGCGGAGGACGAACGTAGAGAGGCCATCTTCGTGGCAAAGGAAATCACTCGGCAGATCGGGGGAATCGACATGCTGGACACGGACAGAACCGGAGCCGGGGAAGGCCGCAAAGTGCGGGGCTTCTCAGAGATTGCGGTGCTTTATCGGACCCACAGGCAGGCGGCGCTTCTGGAAAAGTGTCTCAGGCAGGAGGGAATTCCCTATCTGGTGGCAGGGAGAGAGGACTTCCTGCGGGAGCGGGAGGTGCGGGCCACGCTGTATTTTTTCCGGCATATCCTGTATCCCAAGGAGGAATCGACGGCAACGCTTTGCCGAAGACTGCTGGGGCCCATACTGGGGGAGGGACCGGACAGTCCGGTTCCGGACACTGAGCCAGGAGAAGGCCTGACTGGACAGCTTTTGGACGCTGAGCCAGGAGAAGACCTGACGGGGCAGACGCCGGACTTTGGACCGGGAGAAGGCCTGGCAGGGCAGCTTCCGGATTCCGGTCAGAGAGAGATGGGAGCCGTTCGCCTGCAGTACCTGATTGAAAAATACCGGAAAAAAGTCAGGAAGGCCCGCCCGGCAAAGCTTCTGGAAGACTGGTGCAGAGAGATTTCCTTTGAGAAGGAAGAAGATATGAAAGAACTGACAGACATGTCGGTTCTGTATCCTTCTATGGAAAGCTTTCTGGATACCCTTTCTTTTGGTGAGGACGGAGATGTAAGGAGAAACGGCGGCAGAAAGTTCACTGCGGATGCGGTGACGTTGATGACGCTCCATGGTTCCAAAGGGCTGGAATTTCCGGTGGTATTCCTCTATGGGATGGACAGAGGACGATTCCCTCTGGAATTCGGCGGGGGAGAGACCGATATGGAAGAAGAACGCCGTTTGTGCTATGTGGGCATGACCAGGGCGAAGGAGGAACTGATTCTGGTCTGCGGAGAGGAAGCCTCTTCCTTTCTGCAGGAGATCCCCGGGGAATATAGGAAATGGGAGCGGGCCGGAAAAGAAGAGGAAGAGCCCGTAGAGGCTGTCCAGATGAGCCTGTTTGACCTGATTTAGGTGACGGTATGAACAGTTCAGTGCTCTGTCTGAACTGTTGCGACGGAATTCCATTTTATAGAATCTGTTTCAGATTGCATTTGAGAATTGTTTCCTGTATAGTAAAAAGAAGAAAGAAGGAACTGTGGCAAAGCTGAAAGGTGAAGGAGGACAAGAAGCATGGGAATGTATTTGAATCCGGGGAACAGCGGATTCACTGGAATCCGAAACGACATTTATGTGGATAAAAGCGGCCTGATCAGCCTGATCAACGAGACAATAGAGACGCCGAGACGTTTGACCTGTGTCAGCAGACCCAGGCGTTTTGGAAAGTCCTTTGCCGCGAAAATGTTGTGTGCATATTATGACAAAACCTGTGCCTCGTCCGACTTGTTTGATGATCTTATGATTGCTGTGGATGACACAATCAATCAAACCTACAGGGAATACCTGAACAGATATGATGTCATTTATCTGGATATGACAAATATTGTGGGAAAAGTGAACCCACAGGATATGATATCTTTTATTGAACAGCGTGTGACGGA
Organism: uncultured Acetatifactor sp.; assembly: GCA_948896875.1. GTDB lineage: Bacteria > Bacillota > Clostridia > Lachnospirales > Lachnospiraceae > Acetatifactor. The sequence goes on from CAQUWW010000001.1 coordinate 22,018, forward strand.
AGAGCTTCTGAATACTTATCCGAATCTGAAACAGGGAAGTGTATTTGATGAAACATTGCTATATGCCACAGAACTGACAGGTAACAAATTTATTATGATTATTGACGAATGGGATGCGCCTGTGAGGGAGACGCCGGAAATTCAGAAAGAGTATCTTTGGTTCCTGCGTACTCTGTTCAAGGGCAGCAGTACCACAGACAAGATTTTTGCAGCCGTTTATATGACGGGGATTCTGCCTGTGAAAAAGGATGGTTCCCAGTCAGCCATGTCCGATTTTGGGGAATATACCATGATTAAGCCCAGAAAATTCGGCAGGTATGTGGGATTTACGGAAGAGGAAGTCAGGAAGCTTTGTGATGACTATGATAGCGATTTCGGGAAGATGAAGAGCTGGTATGACGGATATCTGTTTCGGAATGTGGGTTCTGTGTATAATCCGAATTCTGTCATGGAAGCCATCCGTAATGAAGAATTTGACTCCTACTGGACCCAGACTTCGGCGGCAGAAAGCTTGATGGGATATATCAGCCTGGATTTTGACGGGCTGTCCAAAACAGTGGCAGACCTCATCGGAGGGGAGAAAATAAAGGTATATACAAAAGGATTTTCCAATGATCTGGTAACATTCCGAAATCGCGACGATGTGCTGACACTGCTGATTCATCTGGGTTATCTGGCCTATGAAGACGCGACGGAAAGGGTGTATATTCCCAATGAAGAAATCCGCATGGAGTTTGCCAGGACGATACGGGAAGTGAACCGCAGTGATACGATCAGGAGAGTTCGGGAGAGTGACCAGCTGATCCGTGATACGATTCATGGAAATGCGGATGCAGTTGCCGCGCAGATAGAAAAGATTCATGCCGAAGAAGCACCTTTACACTACAATAATGAACAGGCCTTGCGCAGTGTGATGAAACGAGCTTATTTCAGTTTCGGGGACGAATATATAATGTTTGAAGAATTGCCTGCGGGGGAGGGATACGCAGATATCGTGTATTTGCCAAAGAAAGGTTCGCTGCTTCCGGCACTGGTGATCGAACTGAAATGGAATAAGACAGCGGAAGGGGCAATTCGGCAGATAAAAGACAGACATTATCCGGAAGTAATTCGAAGATATGGAGGAGACATTTTACTGGTGGGTATCAATTACGACAAAGATGCATCTGCCGGAATACGGAAACACACCTGCCTCATAGAAAAGTACCGGATAGAAAAAGCCCCGGACAGATGACGATTTCACAGTTTGAACACAGATAAAACACAATTCAAACACAGAGTGTTGACATTTTCTTGCTAGGATAGAAAGTAAGGGGAAGTCACAAAGGCACACGAGAGGAACTTTTATGAGTGCTCTTTCGAATGAAAGTTCCTCTCCTGAGATGTTGTGCCGAAGTGACTTCCCACTTTAGTGCCGTCGCGCAAGCGACTATATTGGAGGACAGCAGAAAAATGACAAAAAGAAAATGGAAAAGGACACTGGCAGCCATGCTTATCATGACGCTTTGCGCAGGCGTGGCGGGAGGCTGTGGAAAGGAACAGCAGGAGAGCGGCGGCCAGGAGAAAACGGCGGGAGAATCAGGAGACGATAAAGGCAGATATGTGGAACGGGAAGAAGCATGGCCGGAAGAATTGGCAGACTGGACAGTCATGCAGATTTTTACGGTGGAGGATAAGCTGCATCTGCTGGCGTCGAAGCAGACGGATGGGAAAACTGTCCTGCGGGAGTGGGAGAAGCAGGAGAGCGGCTATGTGGATGTGACACAGGACTGGCTTACCTCCATGGAATTGAACTGCGGAGACTGGATGGAGGCGCGATTGGTGCAGGCGCAGGATGGCACACAGTATCTCTATGCCGGATATATGGAAGAGGAGCTGGATAATTTTCTGGGACATCTGTGGAGAGGAGAAGGGGATGCGGCGGTGGAAATCACGCCGGAGAAGTGGTCTGTTCCCAATGAGGAGTGGGGCGGCTATGAGATGATACAGGATTTGACGGCGCTGGATAACGGGACATTGGTAGTAGCTTCGTATTCTTCTGTGGACATCCTGTCGGGAGAGGATGGAAAGGTGCTGGAGAGTGAACAGGCTTCTGCAATCTATGATGGCCGTATGGTGACGGATGGAGAAAATGTATATCTCAGCACTTCGGACGGAACAGGCTATCAGATTGAAAAACGCAGAGAAGGAAAAAGCAATGACGTGGAACAGATTCCATTTACATCGGGCGACACTTCCTCGGCAGGCAGTGGAGAATCCGGTAGCATAACGGTGGGAGGTACGGGAGGTCTGAACCTTTCCGTATTAAAGGATGGTACGTTGATTGCCGCGGGGGAAGAGGGCATTTTCCGGCTGGAGGGCGGCAATGCGGACGGAGAATGGGAGAAGCTGGTGGACGGCGTTGACACGAACTTTGCCATGAGAGATTACACCTGCCTTGGCCTTGTGGCGCTGGAGGACGGCAGCCTCTACGCATTGTTTGAGACAGGCGGGGAAGAAAGGCTGTATCGGTACGAATACGATCCCAACGCAGTTTCTCAGGTAACGCAGGTATTGAGGCTATATACTGTTTATGAGAATTCTGTGCTTACACAGGCTGCGGTAATGTATCATAAAGCCCATCCGGAAGTACTGATTTCCATAGAAAGTGAATATCCTATGTACCATTACGGCGATACGGATTATGACGCGGTCTATCAGAAGCTGAACACCATGCTGATGGGAGAGGATGCGCCGGACATCCTGATGATGGATCATCTGAAGACAGACTCTTATGCGCAAAAAGGACTGCTGGAAGATCTGGAGGATGTGGTGGGCCCCATGGAAGAGAGCGGGGAACTGCTGTCTAATATTACACATACTTACGTTCGAGAGGACGGGAAACGCTATGTGGTGCCTCTGCAGTTTGGCTTTACCATGGCGGTGGGCAGAGACATTGCGCCGGAAAATATGGAGTCTTTGGAAGCACTGGCCGAATTCCTTGCCGGGGCGGATTACAGCTATATGGGAAAGCAGACCGCGTCGGATCTGGTATATCAGTTTTACACTTATTTCTGTGATGAGATCGTGGACGGAAAAGAACTGAACAGGGAAAAGTTAAGTCAATACCTGAGATACCTGAAGGCCATCGGAGACAATTGCGGAATCATCGATGTCTGGCCGGAAAATGAGAGAGCCACCGACATGTGGAATCTGAGCGCGGAGACAAAGCTGGCGTTTCAGAAGGTGGACGGATTTACGAATTGCATGATTCCTGTGTCCATGGCAGAATATATCAAGGGAGATTTTACCGCCTTTGAGAACAAATTTATTCCATCCCTGGAGGCCGGAATCTGTGCGAAGAGCCAGTATGTAGATACGGCGAAGGATTTCCTGCGATTTGCTCTGTCAGAGGAATTCCAGAGTGCAAACGGCGATAACGGATTTCCGGTGAACAGGCAGGCGCTGAAGACACAGGCGGCGAAGGACCGTTCTGATTTCCAGATTTACACATCGATCCAGGCGGATGACGGAAGCTATGTTGGATTTGAATCAAAGAGCTACTCTCAGGAGACGGCGGACAGACTGGCGGCCATGTGCGAGGCGCTGGATAAGCCTGTGAAAGAAGATGCGAAAATCCGTCAGGTTCTGACAGACTGCCTCGGGGAATACCTGAAAGGCACACAGTCGGAAGAGGAGACAGTTCATAAGATTGAAGAAGAGCTGAAGATGTATCTGGCGGAGTAGAAAAAAGCTTGCAATTCCCTTTATTCATGATAATAGAGAATCCACGTGGCGCATGGATTCTCTATTGTTGCTTCAGTGTTCTTCAGGCTCAGTTCATTTTCTACCTGATGTCGTGGAATGAGAACTGGTCAGAGCTTAAGGGGCCGGGGTTTAATCTGGCATATACATAGGTGTCCTTCCAGATGACGTTCCCGTTTTTGTCTTTTTGAAAGTATGTATTTTCCCTGAAATGAGCTTCCCGCTGAAAGCCCAATGCTTCAAGTAATTTCCAGGAGCGTTTGTTGCAGGGGTCACATTCCGCATAGATTCTGTGACAGCCGTCAGAAAAGGCCTGCCGGATGAGAGCCTGGCAGCTTTCGGTGGCATACCCATGTCCCCAATAATTTCGATTCAGCAGATATCCCATTTCTGCTCTTCCTTTACCTCTTTCAGGGTCAGCGGTTCATAGGGCTCGAAGGCAACGACTTCCGCGTCAGACAGATATTCATACAAGTCTTGCAAATCCCCTTTTTGATATCTTCTTAAAATCAGTCCCTCTGTCTCTGCTATGATTTTTCTGGTAGTCATATTATTCTATCCTTATCCTCAACCGGCCTTGTTTTCTGCGTCCCGGTTCACATCTGCTATTATATGGCGGAAAAAGGCGAAGCCGCAACAGGGAATATTGAAATAACAGGGGATTTGCCGTGAAATGCTTTCTGAGTGTTGTAAAATGAAAAGCGCTTTTGTTGCGCTCATTTGCTGAAACAGATATACTGTTACCAGTTCGGACAGGTTATTGAAATGACATAGATACCGAATGTAGACAGGCAAAGGAGAGGAGCAGAGAAAAGTAGAAAATGAAAAGGATATTATATGTGGAAGACGACTTGAGCCTTATTGACGGGCTTCAATATACCCTGGAGAAAAACGATTTTGCTGTTGACAACGTTCGTACTGTAAAAGAAGCCTATACATTTTTCCATGCAAATACATATGACTTGATATTGCTGGACATAACGCTGCCGGACGGCACAGGCTATGATGTCTGCAGGGAAGTGCGCCGGACTTCCACGATTCCCATTATTTTCCTCACGGCTTCCGACGAGGAGGTCAGCATTGTGAAAGGACTGGATATGGGCGGGGATGACTATATCACAAAGCCTTTTAAGCTGGGAGAGGTCCTCTCCAGAATCAATGCGCTGCTGCGACGCTTCCGACAGTTCTCCAGGGAGGATACCATTCTGGAATCCAATGGGATTACAGTTGATTTGTCAGAGCGCACGGTACGAAAGGGAGAGACGGAACTGGAACTGACTCTGGCGGAGTACAAACTGCTCTGCCTGTTCCTGAGGAATCCCAACCGTGTTCTGTCCAGAGAGCTGATTCTGGACCGCCTCTGGGATGGAAACGGGAATTATGTGGATGACAATACGCTTTCTGTCTATATACGCAGACTGCGGAGGAAAATTGAAGATAATCCAGACCTGCCAGTAAAGCTCCTGACCGAAAGAGGAGTCGGCTATAAGTGGATGAAAGGGTGAGCGGGTATGAACAGAATGGGAAGAAACATGGGGATACTGCTCTGCCGCCTGCTTGCCATCTGCATCCTGGCGGTGGCAGCATCGGCCATTCTCACCCTATGGATGACAGAGGACTTTCGGAAGACATTGACGGAACATGATGCCGCGGCGGCAGGATATCTGATCACTCACCCGGATGTAAATCTGGTATGCGCATTCACGAAAGAGAAAACGGAATCTGACTTGATGGTGGGAAAAAGGGAATTGGGTTCCGTGGGGTATACCGAAAGCACAGATTTCGGTTTGATTCCTGATGTGGCCCGATATAGAATGCGTGTCGCCGCCATATTCGGGGGGCTGCTTTCCTCTGTCTTTGCAGGGATTTTTCTGACCTTCCATTTCTATCGAAAAAAGCAGAAAGCTGTCCTGGAGAAGGCGGATGCCGTCATTACCTGCTTCCTGGAGGGCGATGGGGGACAAAGGATAGAGTGCGAAGAGACCGGGGACTGGTACAGCCTGTTCCACAGGATAAATGAGCTTGCCGCGGTTCTGTCCTCCCATGCGGAGCATGAGAAGCAGAGCCGCAGATTTCTGCAGGATATGATTTCAGATGTATCCCATCAGTTGAAAACCCCTCTGGCCGCTATGAAAATGTATCATGAAATTATCGCTCAGGACGATACGGATGCGGAGACCATTCGGGAATTCAGCAGGAAGTCTCTGCGGGAGATAGACCGGGTGGAGGATGTGGTCTATACTCTGTTAAAGATTGCCAGACTGGACACCGGAACCGTCCGGATGGAAAAAGAGGAGGAATCCGTGGAAGCCCTGCTGAGGGATGTGACAGAGCGATTTGAAGTCCAGGCGGCAAAAGAATCGAAAGAAATCATCTTATCAGGCCAAAGCGGTGCCACTCTCTATTGCGATGCGCTCTGGATGTCGGAAGCCCTGGGGAATGTGATAAAAAACGCTCTGGAACATACGAAAGAGGGCGGGAAAATTCTGGTCAGCTGGGAGAGAACGGCGCTGCTTACCAATATTATCATCGAGGATAATGGCACAGGAATCCATCCGGAGGATATTCATAACATTTTCAAACGTTTCTACAGAAGCCGCTTTTCACAGGATACCCATGGAATCGGACTGGGACTGCCTCTGGCGAAAGCGGTGGTGGAGGCCCATGACGGCACTGTCACCGTCACAAGCAGACCGGGGCAGGGCAGCAGATTTGTGCTGAGCTTTTTCCACTGTATAAAAGAGTAAATCTTACTAAACTCCCATGCAGCCTGCCACGTCATCATACATTAAAGTCTGGGCGTAATGGTAGAGGGACTTTTACAGGAAAATGTAAGATAAAATTCATGTGAAAGTAAGCTCCGGAAAGTATGATACTACCTGAAAGGCAGGTAAGAAACATGAACATACTTGAAGTACAGAATCTAAGCAAAACATACGGAAAGGGCGAGGCGGAAGTCCGCGCGTTGTGCCAGGTATCCTTTTCCGCGGCCAGAGGCGAGTTCATTGCCATCGTCGGAGAGTCCGGTTCCGGGAAAAGCACCCTTTTAAATGTGGTAGGCGCGCTGGACAATCCTACTTCCGGGAAAGTGTATATCGACGGGAAGGATATTTTTTCCTTACCTGAGAAGAAGCTGACGATATTCCGCCGTCAGAACATAGGATTTATTTTTCAGTCCTTTAACCTGATTCCGGAATTGAATGTGGAACAGAATATCACATTTCCATTGCTCCTGGATTACCGAAAGCCGGACTGGAAGTATGTGGAGGAGCTTCTGGGGATACTGGGTTTAACAGAGCGCAGAAAGCACCTTCCCAGCCAGCTCAGCGGCGGTCAGCAGCAGCGGGTGGCAATCGGAAGGGCTCTGGCTGCCAGGCCCGCCATGATCATGGCGGACGAACCCACGGGAAATCTGGACAGCAGGAACAGCCGGGAGGTTATCACTCTTCTGAAATCCATGTCGGCCAGATACAGGCAGACCATATTGATGATTACCCATAACGAGAACCATGCGGATGCGGCTGACAGGGTGTTGCGGATGGCGGACGGACGGCTACAGGATTTGGGGGTGACAGTGCAATGAAAAGCTATTTAGGTCTCATTCCCCAATATGAAAAAGTTCATCGCAGAAACAATCGTATTTCCATCTTATGCATTGTGCTTTCCGTATGCCTGGTGATGGCAATTTTCAGCATGGCAGATATGGCAATGCGTTCCCAGAAGAATTATTTCATCAAAACCAACGGAGAATACCATGTGGCCCTCCATGATGTGGAGGGAGAAACGGCGGAGCTGATATCGGCAAGGATAGATGTGGCTCAGGCCGGCTGGGTCTACCAGGGAAGCGCAGGGAGCTTAAACGGAAAGCCGGTCAGCTTTGCCGGGGCAAATGAAAGGACAATGGAATCTCTGACGGAGATGAATATGGTGGAGGGAAGCTATCCTGTTTTGTCGGATGAGGCTCTGTTGAATGAGACGGCCATGGAACAGTTCGGAACAGATATCGGCGATGAGGTGACAGTCCTTGTTCCGGACGGAAGTGCAAAGGTATATCGGATTACAGGCATTCTGGAGGACATGGGCTCCATGCTGAAAGCGGATGTCTGCGGCATGGTACTCAGCGAGGAAGGCTTTCTGGCCATTGCGGATGAAAATGCCGCGGACGGGACTACCTTCCGCATACAGTTCAAAGACGGCGTTCCTATTCAGAAAGCCATCCGGGAAATCAGGGAACAATATGCCCTCCAGGACGGCCAGATTTCGGAAAACACCGCTCTGCTGGGCCTGATGGGACAGAGCGAAAGCAACATCATGCAGGCACTCTATCTGATTGCCGCTATTCTGGTACTGCTGGTCCTGATTGCGGGAACTGTGATGATATCCGCCAGCTTTAATACAAATGTGCTGGAACGGACACAGTTTTACGGGCTGCTTCGGTGCCTCGGCGCCTCCCGGAGCCAGGTGAAACGCTTTGTGATACTCCAGGGATTGCGGCAGAGCGCAAAGGGCGTTCCGCTGGGATTGCTGACCGGACAGATTGCCACATGGTGTGCCTGTCTGCTGTTAAAGTCGGTGAGCGGGGACAGATTCTCGGAAGTGCCTCTGTTTGAATTCAGCGTGGCGGGCATTCTGGCAGGAATCACGGTGGGGTTTGCGATTGTTCTTCTGGCAGCGCTTTCTCCTGCAAAGAAGGCTTCCGGCGTCTCCCCTGTCACCGCGGTAAACGGCAGTTCGCAGCTGATGCAGAATACACATGCGGCAAATACGAAGCTTTTCCGTGTGGAGACAGGGATGGGCATCTTTCATGCTGTCTCAGGGAAAAAGAATCTGTTTCTCATGACCTGTTCTTTTGCCATAAGCATTATGCTATTCCTGGCTTTTCAGGTCATGGTGGTATTCCTGAACCAGGGAATGCCCGCTCTGTCTGCCTCCGCGGCGGATATATCCGTTGTGGCAGACGCAGGTATGGAACCTTCTGTCGTTGAAGAGATCGTAAAACTGGAGGGTGTGGATAAGGTCTTCGGAAGAATGGAATGCCGGGGAACAGAGATTACTTCCGCCGCAGAAAATGGTACTGTCACTCTGATTTCCTATGAGGAAAATCAATTCCGATGGGCACAGGAAGCACAGATTGGCGGAGGGGGATTTTCAGGAAGCCGCATGGCCGACGGAAGCGGAAGCTTCCAGGGAAGAGGTACATTTGACGGGAAGATCGCAGCCGTCGCAGAGGGAAGCGGGGAAGTGCTGGTCACTTATCGGGACGGCATGCGCTGGCAGGAGGGAGACATTCTGACGCTTCATACGCCGCTGGGAGAGAAGCAGGTGACAATCGCAGGTATCCTCTCCACCGCAAATACATCTGTCGAAGCGGGAAGCCTGGGCTACATCATAGGCTCCGAAGAACTGCTTGCGGAAGCGGCGGGAGACAGGGGGTATACTTCCATAGACGTACAGCTTGCCGGGAACGCCGGTGATTCGACGGTAGCGGCAATCCGAAGCCTTTTTCCGGCGGATTGTTTCCTGTCGGACAAAAGACTTTCCAACCAGGAAGCCCAGAGCTCTTATTACACAGGAGCCATCTTTATCTATGGATTCCTGCTGATTATTGCACTGATAACCGTATTCAATATTTTCAACAGCATGAATGCCAGCGTGGCCGCAAGGACAAGGCAGTACGGCATTATGCGGTCGATTGGCATGGGCTCAGGTCAGCTCTCTAAAATGATTGCGGCGGAAGCAGTCACCTATGCAGTCTTGGGCTGTATAACAGGGTGTATCCTGGGACTGCCATTAAATAAGATGATGTTCCAGTTCCTGATTGCCGGTAAATGGGGAATCAGCTGGAAGATTCCGGCAGCGTCATTGCTGTTGATTGTGGCATTGTGCGCCGTCTCCGCGGTACTGGCAATCTGGCGGCCCATTCAGAGAATCCGGCGTCTGTCTGTTGTGGATACGATAAAACTACAATGATTGGTTCCGCAGATCGGTTTTGGCTAAAACATCATTCTTTCCATATATTCTTCGGCGAAAACCGGGTCTGAGGATAGCTCCAGTACCTGCGCCAGTTTTGCATAGTGTTCACAGGAAGCGCGATACTCCTGATTTAATAAAAGCATGGCGGCGCCGCTCAATGCGGCGTTTCCCACCACGCGGATTCGGGAAATCATTTCCGCCGGAAGCAATCCAATCTTCCCCGCATTTTCCGCGTTCAGATAACTGCCGAATCCCCCCGCGATCACAAGGTGTGAAACGTCTTCGCAGCGCAGTCCGGCAGAAGAAAGGAGAGTACGGATTCCGGCATGAATCGCCCCTTTGGCTAACTGTACCGCCCGGATATCCTCTCTGCTGAGACGGACCGGAGGCAGAATCATGGCAGAATCCTCTTCCATATATCCGGTCTCCTCTATCTGACCGGTTTCCAGCAGACAGGCCACCGCGTCCACAATCCCGCTGCCGCAGATTCCCCTGGGGAGACCATCGCCGATGACATGGGCTGTAAGCCTGCCATTGTGCACGGCGACTCTGTCTATGGCCCCTGGGCCGCCGCCCATTCCCATGGAAATCCCCGCTCCCTCAAAGGCGGGACCTGCGGCGGTGGAACAGCAGGTAAGCTTTCCCTCATGCCAGAGTGCCATCTCGCCGTTGGTGCCGATATCTGTCAGCAGCTGTGTACTGTCACTTTCACAGATGCCCGACGCCAGAAGGGCCGTGATCAGATCTGCGCCCACAAAGGCGGAGGCACAGGGAGCAAGATATACCTCTGTCTCCGAAGAAAGCTCTGCAATGCCCAGCTCTCCGGCGGATACGGTCTCCCCGAACAGCCTTTTCGCTGCGAAAGGAGCATGGGAAAGAGGTTCGGTGGAAGTGGCAGTGAGCAGATGCAGCATCACGGTATTCCCTGTAATTACGACTCCGTCGATTTCGGCCGGCGTTATTCCAGCAGCTTCTGAAAGCTGGGACAGCAGGCAGTCCATAGCTTTACAAATGGCTTCGGCAATGGCCTTGCCTGCGCCGTCCAGTGCGGCTTCTATTCGTGAAATCACATCCGCGCCCCAGCTACTCTGAGGATTCAGGCGGCTTCCTTCCGCAAGGAGCGATCCATGAATATCATACAGGCGGGCGGCCAGGGTGGTGGTACCGATATCCAGAACAAAACCGTAAGTCTGAAAGCCGGGCTGAAGCCGAATTTCCGGCATATCACCGGAGATCCGGATCTGTCCGTTGCCTGTCCCTGCCAGAGAGACGGTGCAGTCTCCCTTCACTGTGGTACAACAGGCCAGCCGGACTCCCTGCCGGATTTCTTCTTCCGTCAAAAGCCGTTTCTCCGTGTCCGACAGGTCGCTGACAGCTCCACGGACCGTCACTTTACATTTTCCACAGCGTCCATGGCCTCCGCAGGGCATACTCATCACTGCTTCCTCTGCCAGTAATTTCCCCAGCAGCGTTCCCGAGGCGGCCCTATATGCGGTTCCGTTCACTGTAATCATCGCCATTTCTTTCTCTCCAATCCCTGTTATACGGCTCAAAAAACAACTATTTCGTGGAATAAAACACCGCACCAAAATAAGTAACCGTATTCTGTCCGTTAATATACCTCATCCCACACGCGGTGGCAAGCTTTGACACATTGATTCCATAGGTCTCCAGGGAAGATATGGCAAGGTCCGGATGGCGGCAGGGGAGACTATCCACTTTTGCGCAGACCGGGCAGAGCCGGCATCCACCTGCTCCCAGGTGCAGCACTTTGGCAAAATCATCCCCTTTAAAAAGGTCCCTGAGCCTTTGGGAGAGACTGTTATGGATTCCGGCGGCAGCTTCCATGCCTTCAATATCATAACTATCTTCCAGAGTTCTTATGGTCTGGTATACAAGAGCCTTGTCATAAGTGCCAATCTCCCGCATCAGGGTCTCAATATCTCCCGCATCCGGCGGACACATCCAGCATCTGCCATAATTTCCGCAGGCATTAGACTCACAGAGACGTCTGAATTCCGCCTCCAGTGTAATCTCTGAAACGGGAAGGACAGCCGCCCTGTGGGCTCCCTGCTTCATCACTTCTTCTGCCAGCTTTTCATCAAAGCTATCTGTAACCATATCATTCACAGCTCTTCTCCTTTATGCCCCTTCGTTGCCGCTCTTCCTGCGCTTTGCCGTGTCAATCACCAGCACCGCTTCTCCTTTATGCCTCTTCGTTGCAGCTTCCATGCGCTTTGTTGTGTCAATCACCAGCTGCTCTTCTCCGCTATTTTAGCTTCTTAATTTCTTCCGCGTAATACTGTACCAGCTCAAATTTGGAACCGGGCATCAGTCTGTGGTCGGGACAGGGTATAAATCCTCCCAGGCTTGCAAGCCGTTTCATTCGCTCAAGCTCCGCGTCCACTGCCGCCTTGTCCTTGCGGAATGCCGTTTTGTCCATGCCGCCCACTCCCAACATTCCTTTGCCGAATTTCTGGCGGGCAGGCTCGAACTGATCTCCCCACACGCCGATTTCAATGGGGAACATGGTATTGACCCCATTCTCGAACCAGGTGGGTAGCAGCTTTTCCGTCACTCCGTCACAGTCCAGAGAAATGACATCGATTCCGTATTGGTGGCAGAGATCATTTCTTTTTTTATAATGTTTGGCACAGACTTCTTCGAACAGCTCGGGGGAGACCAGAGGACCATTTTTAAAGCAAATATCTTCCCAATAGTGGGCAAAATCAAATCTGGCCCCTGTCTCCAGTACAGCTTTGACGCATTGATACTGCATTTCGGCATAGGTGTCCACAATGTCAGCGAAAAGCTCCTCATCTTCGTCATAAATCAGATAGCTCATCCCTATGACCGAGGCCATGTTCCGGATATCTCCCAGAACACTGCCAAGCTTCAGTCCAATTGGAATATCCATGGGCCTTGTCTCATTGAAATGTCTGTAGTACTCCAAATCCACACGCTCAGGTGAAAATTGCATTTTCGGCCGGTAAAGTGTCTCAAACGCCTCCCTGTCTTTCAGGAGATAATCATCCTCCGAGGGGATAGAGACAACGCCGGGCTTAATGCGCTCAATCAGCCCTACCTCGTTCTGGACACGTCTGGAACCGTCGGGCAGAATCTCCAGTACTTTATACTCGAACGGGGGCATCAGGCCGTTTTGGGTATCCATCACATGGCTCCAGTTGAAATCCCAGCCAATCAAACGGTCCAGTTCCGCTTCTGCCTGGCTTCCATCACGATTGTCCGGTCCTGCAAGCTCCTTCGGAATCTTTCCCTGTTCGGCCCATTCTTCCAGCAGACTGCTCCAGTAACCGAAATGAACCGCAGGGAAACGATCCACCGGCCTGTAATGCAGAATATTCATAGCACGTTCTCTGTTCGTCATAGTTTTTCCTTTCTGAAATCAAGTCGCTGCGCGACGGCTCTAAAGAATAAAGTCCCTTCGACGCACATCTTATGAAAGGAATTTTCATTCGAAAGTACACTCATGAAAATTTCTTTCGTGCGTCTTTGTGACTTTATAGTATTGCCGAGAGCACAGCTAAATCAAGTTGCTCTTAAACGTTTCCCTCATAATAGTCCTTCACGGCGGCAAAGAAGGCATCAATGTTCTCCCATTTGGAGAGAGGGGGAATATCACAGCCGGAAGAGATCACAAAGTTCGGATAACCGCCGCATTTTTCCAGCAGGTCCAATGTGGCTCTGCGGATGGATTCCGGTGTTCCATTGCAGAATTCCCCGGCCGGGTCCACATTGCCCATGACGACCGTATCCGCCGGGACACGTTCCAGCATTTTCTTCATATCAATGGCATTACCAAAATGATAAGCGGCTGCTCCTGTCTCCAGAATGGAATCCGCCATATCCACAGTATGGTCTCCACAGTTATGATAAATGACCAGAAACCGGTCATCCTGCACCTCATCCACAATCTGCTTTACATAGGGGGAGGAAAACTCTTCCGCAAGGGAGGGGGAGAGCAGGCCTGTCACAGGCTCCGCGAGGACCACACCGTCTGCGCCTGCCTGCCTGTAGGCCTTGCAGTATTCTATGATAAAGCGTGTGGTTTTCTCCATCACAGTGTGCACCAAATCCGGCTCGTCATAGCAGTCTACCATAATTTCTTCCACATCCAGCAGCCGGGCGGCAAGAGAGAAGGGACCGATGGCACCTGCGAAAACCGGTCTGTCGGTGATAAGCTTTACGGCCTTTTCAATGGTTTCCACATACAGGCCGCTTCTGGCGCTTCCAACTTCCGGAATTTTCAGAGTCTGTGCTTCCTCCTCGTTGTTCACAATCCTGCCCACTACCGTGGGAACCTCCCTGTCGCTCACGCGGATTTTGGAACCGAAACACTCGGCTTCCACAGAAAGGTCCATCAGGCTCACTGCGGCGGCACTGTCCGTATGCTCTGCGATCAGCTGCATTCCTCTGGCCTGACGGTCACTGTCTGATATCAGCTCCTTCACACTGATTCCCAGCAGAGAAACGGCGGGAAAGGAAAGGATGGGCAATGGCTTTTTCACCGGAGAAAGCCGGAGCTCCTCCAGCCATTTTTTCATATTTCTTTTCATATCGTATGTTTGTACCCCTTTCTTAAGGAGGCCGGCACCTCCTTTGGAATTATTTCTGAATGGTTCTTAAACGGCCGCACATAATTCCACGGCGGCATCCGCTGCGCTGGCGGCATCCGGAGTATACCTGTCCGCACCGATCTTCCGGCAGTATTCCTCGGTCACAGGCGCGCCTCCGATCATGATTTTCACCTTGTCCCGGATTCCGGCTTCTTCGGCTTTCTTTACCACCTCTTCCATCACATCCATTGTGGTGGTCAGCAGGGCGGAACAGCAGATTACCTGGCAATTCTGTTCGATTGCTGTGCTGATATAGGTTTCGGGCTCAACATCCGTACCCAGATCGACAACCTCCAGCCCCTTTCCCTCCATCATCATTTTCACGAGATTTTTGCCGATATCATGGAGATCTCCCTTCACGGTGCCGATGCAGACTTTGCCGGTGGCTTTGATGCCGGCTTCCTCGATCAGGGGCTTTAACACCTGTGCTCCCATGTTCATTGCCCTGGCCGCCACCAGAACTTCCGGAACGTATACTTCATTGTTCTTGAACTTTTCTCCGATGATGTTCATGCCGTCCAGCAGACCTTCGTTCAGAATCTGATCTACCGGGATTCCCTGGTCTACTGCCTGCTGCACAAGCTCCTTTACTACCTTTGCCTTTCCCCTTTGAAGATTTTCGGAAATTTCCGCTAGAAGACCCATCTGTCTTTCTCCTCCTTTATTTACTGATTTTTTCTGCGTATTCGCCCGATACTGGCTGGGCGTCATGGAAAACTGTGATTTGAACAGACGATAAAAGGACGGCAAATCCTTCAGCCCGCATTCATATACAATCTGCTCATTTGTCATCTGCGTCTCTGCCAGGAGCCGGCAGGCCTGATTCAGACGCACGCTGCGAAGATATTCGTGGAAATGCCCTCCTGTGTCCCGATGGAACAGTTTGCTGAGGTGGGACTTGCTGACAAAAAGAGAATCCGCAATTTTTTCCAGAGTCAGATTTTTGTCCGAATAGCGCTCCATCACGGTACGCATGGCAGAGGAGACAAGCATCCTGTCCTTTGGCTGCACAGGACACAGACTGCGGGATTCTTCCAGATACCGTTCCATGGTAATCAGAAGGACTGTCAGATGCGCCTTCACCGCATCCTTCCATTCCGGATTTTTCTCCCTGATTTCACTTTCCAGCATCTGATAGATACGCTCCACATTCTCCAGAGAGCGATTCTTTAAGGATGCACAGGCTGTCAGAATATCCTCGTTGAAGACGCCGTAGCAGTAGCGGGGACTGTCTGGAGCGGACAATTCGCCGTCGAACCAGTCTCCCACATCAAAAAGCAGGCTTCGCACTGTGAAGGCTTCCTCCTTTTTCCCTCTGAAATATCCATGAGGCACATCGGCATTGATGATACAGACATCGCCTTTTCTGCAGTGGAGCACTTTATTCCACGCACAGAGAACACCGGATCCTTCCGTCACAATACTGATTTCCACAAATTCATGGAAATGCAGATGGGACAGGGAAAAATCCGGTCGAAATACTTTCTCACAATGGAAAGTATCCTGATAGATGGGATTCTCCTTCAACCATTCGTCTTTGCTCTGCTTCGTGGGCTGGCCATCAGGGTAAATCACTTTTCTCCTCCTGCCGCAATGATACACTGCTGTTCTCAGCTGCCATATATTACCGCATTTTCAGTGTACTACAAAAGAGAAGGAAATGTAATATGGTAATATTGCCATTTGTCCCAACCCACGGAAACAAAACCATATAAAACCACAGATTACCGGGCCGTTTCGGACTCCAGCTTTATGGGAATCTCATAGAGAACTTCATAACTGTCATCCAGGATTTCGCCGTAGGGGGATGACTTCATGTTGCTGCGGATGACTTTCAGGATCAGCTGTGTCCCCATGGTATCCGGTTTGGTATACCAGTAGCCGTTTACATCATTATCTTCATAGAGATAGACGGTGTAATCATTGCCCAGCTCATCAGACAGAATAAAGCTATATTCATCCCCAGTGTGTCCGATGGTGGCGCAGTCAATGAACAGAGTCACATAGAGGGCGGATTCCTGAACACGGTTTACTGTGATTGTGTGTTCTCCGAATTCGTAAGACTCATTGATATCCCAGCTTCTGCCTGTGAAGCAGGATACAGGGGTAAAGGTGCTGGTAAAGCCTTCTCCGCCGTTTGAGTAGAGGAGGCTTACAGTCAGCTCTTCCCCGACCAGGTCTCTGCCGTCCACCTGTTCCAGATCAATGCAATAGAGCAGGGTCATCGCCGTGTCATTGGACGCATCATCGGAATAAATCTGTGTGTGCAGTCCTTTTGTATATTCCGACTGGCATAGTACGGTATCGCCTTCTGTAATATAGAAGAACCATGGTAAAAAATAGGTGTGGAAGGAGCCGTCCCGGGCTTCCTCCAGGCCGCTCCAGTCGAAGGTATAGCTTAACAGCAGATACCGGTCTTCCACAACGGCGCTGTTCAGGGTGGCAATGACGTCGTCACATTCCTGAGTATCGCCTATGTGTACGGCATATTGGGATTCGATTTCGTCAAAATTCTGCATAATGACGCGGATTTCATTGGCACGATGGGAGAGGAAGTGGCCGATAATCGGAATTGCGGCCAGACTGACGCTGCCCAGGAGTATGACTAATGTGGCGGCCAGCACAAGGGACAGCCGCAATTTGGCACGTCGGGGTCGCCGGGTCGCCGATTTCGCCGTTTGTGTATCCAGGTATTCCAGGATGTAGCGCTCGTCAACTTCTCCTATTTTGTCCAATAACTGTTCCTGCTTTTTTCTATTCATATGGCAATTCCTCTTTCTTCCAGTTTACTTTTCAGCTTCTTCCGCATTCTGGTGAGGCGGATGTTGATGGTATTCTTAGTCACGTTGTTGTGCTCCGCCAGAGACTCTATGGACTCAAGGGCAAAGTAACGCCCCATGAAGATCAGCCTGTCTTCCGGGGACAGCTCGGCCAGGAAACTGTCAATGGCTTCCCGCAGCAGATCTCCATCTTCGTCAGGTGCGGTGTTATCCGGGATACAGTCCTCCAGTTCGTCCAGCGCCACCAGATAGACGCCTCCTCCGCGCTTTTTTGCCGTCAGACGGCGGATACGGTCCACGGCCCGCCGCCTGGTCAACATGGCGGCATAGGAGGCCAACGACGCCGGACGCTTTGGCGGGATGGTATTCCAGATGTCCAACAGCGCATCATTTACACATTCCTCCACATCCTGGAGTGTGGGCAGAATCCGTCCGGCAAAATTTTTCAGCAATCTGCCGTACCGGCGGATGATTTCGTCCAGAGCGGATTCTCTGCGCTCCATGAGCAGAGTGATGATTTCGGTATCTTCCATAGGTTTTTCCTTTCGTTTATTCAGATTGGCCCGGCCGGACCGCCTTCTATCTATTAAATCGGAAAAATGGAGAGAAACTTTCGTGGAATTAAGAAAGAATGAGGTTTTATTTGCATAATAAGGGAATATGGGCTAAAATAATTTTAAGGAAGGACCATAAGCCATGTAAGACAGGAGGCCGCCTGATGGGGAATTATTTGAATCCGGGGAATGAAACTTTCTATAAGATGGTAAATTCCGAGATTTATATAGACAAAACCGGTTTACTGAAATATACGAATAAAGTGATGAATACCATGCAGGGCTATTTGTGCGTAAGCCGGCCCAGGCGTTTTGGAAAGTCTATGGCGGCTGCGATGCTGACGGCATATTACAGCTGTGAATGCGATTCCAGGGATTTGTTTTCTCCTTATGAGATTGCCGGAAGTGAAGATTTTGAAAAGTATCTGAATCAATATAATACAATCTTCCTGAATATGCAGGAATTTATGAGTCAGAGCAGGGATATGGACGGGATGCTGGATTTGATCCGAAGAAGTGTGTTATGGGATCTGATTGAGAAATATCCGGACATCCGTTATTTCGATAATACAAATCTGGTGAGGAGTATGCAGGATATTTATGCCGGAACCAGATGCCCTTTTGTGATTATCATTGATGAGTGGGACTGTGTGTTTCGAAAGTATAAGACGGAGAAAGAAGTACAGGAGCGCTATCTTGATTTCCTGCGGGAGCTGATGAAAGATAAGGGATATATTCATCTCGCTTATATGACAGGAATCCTTCCAATAAAGAAATATGGTACGCATTCTGCCTTGAATATGTTTGATGAGTTTACCATGATTGACCCGGGGCCTCTGGCTTCCTATGTGGGGTTTACGGAAGGGGAAGTCCGGAAACTTTGTGAACAGTATGGGATGGAGATGGAGGAAGTGAAGAGCTGGTATGACGGATATTCTTTTGAAACGGAAGTGTCTGTCTATAGTCCAAAGTCTGTGGTCAGCTGTATGCGCTTTGGCAGAATTGGAAATTACTGGAATCAGACGGAGACCTTTGAAGCCTTGAAAGTTTATATAGATATGGACTATGACGGTTTGCGGGAAGATGTGTTGAGTATGATTGCCGGAGAGAAGGTGCCTGTAAATACGGGAAGCTTTACCAATGATATGGCAACCTTCCGAACAGAGGATGACATCCTTACCCTGTTGATTCATCTGGGGTATCTTGGATATGATTCTCTGGAGAAAAGTGTATTTATTCCCAACAGTGAAGTGCGATCCGAATATGTGAATGCGGTATCCGTATCAGATTGGGGTGAAATCTCGAGAGCCTTGAAGAATTCGGCGGACACGTTGAAGGCCTTATGGCAGAAACAGCCCGGGCTGGTTGAGGAGAGTATGAAGGAAGCACATTTTGAAACGTCTCATATCCAGTACAATGAGGAAAATGCTTTGAGCTATACCATTTCACTTGCTTTGTACGCGGCAAGGAATTTTTATACCATACACAGGGAGATGGCCGGAGGCAAGGGATTTGCAGATCTTGTATTTATTCCCCGGAGACGCTATCAGGACAAACCTGCGCTGGTAGTGGAGCTGAAATGGGACCGGAATGCCCGGGGCGCTCTGGAACAGATTAAGACAAAAGGATATTGTAGAAGCCTGGAGGAATATCATGGTAATCTTCTGCTGGTAGGAGTGAACTATGACCGAAAGACCAAAGAGCACGAATGCGTGATTGAAGAATATGTGGTAAATGCCTGACCAGTTTGTCGGACGGGGATGATAGAGTTCGCGAAGCGATTTCTATAAACATTATTAATATGCTGAAAAAGAAAGCGAGGGTACCATTATGGGAATTGTTAGTATGCGGTTTCCGGGAGGGAAGAAAAGAGCTCTGACCTTGAGCTATGACGACGGTGTGGAGCAGGACGTGCGCTTGATTGACATTATGAAAAAGCATGGCCTGAAGGGAACCTTTAACATCAACAGCGGACAGTATGCGCCGGAGGGAAAGACCTGGCCGGAGGGAACCATTCACAGAAGGATGTCCAAAAAGATGTGCCAGGAGCTGTATGGGAACAGCGGCATGGAGGTGGCGGTTCATGGACTGAACCACCCGTGGCTGGAGCAGCTGCCGGAAAATCTGTGTACTTATGAAGTTCTGCAGGACCGCATGAACCTGGAGGCAGAGTATGGCGGAATGGTCAGGGGTATGGCTTATCCTTTTGGCACTTACAATGATTCTGTGGTGGATACCTTGAAGTGCTGCGGCATTGCGTATTCCAGGACTGTGGAATCCACGGAGAAGTTTGACATTCCAAAGGACTGGCTGAGAATGCCGGCTACCTGCCATCACAATAATCCCAGATTAATGGAGTTGGCTCATGCGTTTGTGGAAAATCCGTTCCCATTCGCTCCGGGGCTCTTCTATCTGTGGGGTCATAGCTATGAATTTGAGGCCAATGATAATTGGCAGGTGATAGAAGAATTTGCAGAATTCATGGGAAATCGGGATGACATATGGTACGCTACCAATATTGAGGTTTATGATTACATAGCTGCTTACCATCAGCTGATATTCAGTATGGACCAGAAGAAGGTTTATAATCCTACCTATACAACACTGTATTTCAGGATGAATATGCATGATTACAGTGTGAAGCCGGGGGAGACGCTTATCTGTGAATAGTTATCAAAAAAGGTCGGGAATCTGGCAACAGGTTCCCGACCTTTTTTGTTCATGACAATAGAATCCTCGCAAAGCGTGGATTCTATTGTTGCATAATCCGCACAGGAGAAAAATCCTATAATAAAAATGTATACAAAAACAAAATTTTTGCAAAAATGAAAAAATATATTGTATACAAAAATAAAATATGGCGAGTAAGAGATAAAGTGGAATGAAAGAGCAGATATAGTAAAAATAGACAAAAAAGAGGCACAAAAACTGGGAAATATTATGTATAGACACAGGATAAAATGGGCGTTACAATAGAAATACATTCATGCAGGCATCCAAAACAAGAAAAGGAAGAATGTGTGAGAAAATAAAAATTGTATACAAAATATGGAAAAGCAAGGAGAAAATACCAAATCAAGAAAATGCGCTTGATTCCAAAATGTATACAAAAGAAGGAGGAAGATGATGAAAAAAGACGGAAAAAGGTTACTGGCAATTGTGGCTGCCATGTCACTGATGATGACGGGCTGCGGCAGCGGTGCGGGTGATGAAGAGGGCAGTACAAGCTCTTCCCAAAACGCTGTACAATCGGAAAGTCAGACAGGGGAGAGCAGTGACGGAGAAAGTACATCCGGGAAGACATCCGTGACGATTGCCTGCGCGGCGGAACCGGATTATTTCTATCCGCACAGCGCGGAGACTACCACCTCCATGGATGAGGTACCGATCCTGCAGAATGTTTATGAGACACTGATTCGTATGGAAGCGGACGGCTCGTATACGCCGCTTCTTGCAACGGACTGGGAGATTTCCGAAGATGGCAAGGTATATACTTTCCACCTGCGCGACGATGTGTATTTTCATGACGGAAACAAGATGACCGCGGAGGATGTGGCATACAGCCTCAATATAGCACCTTCCCATTCCGCGTATATGTCCAGCCTGGATACCTGTAATGTGGTAGATGAGACTACGGTAGAAATGATACTTACGGATGCGTATGCACCGATTCTGAATGTAATCTGCTCCAGAGACGGGTTGATTGTGGAGAAGGCTTATGCCGAGAGTGTGGGAGATGACGGATACAGCGAGGCGCCCATCGGTACCGGCCCATATAAATTTGTAGAGCGTGTCTCAGGGGATCATGTGACCATGGTTGCAAACGAGAATTACTGGGGAGAAGCGCCGGCTATCAAGGAAGTTAATTATAAAATTATCACAGATGCCAACAGCCAGATGGTGGCGCTGGAGAGCGGGGATATCGATGTGCTGTTCCAGGCCAACATTTCTTCTCTGATCAAGATGAATTCGGATGCCATTGCCTGGGAGACCTGCGATGCATCCTCCATTATGGCGATGCAGCTCAATTGTAAAGAAGGACCGGCCGCTGATCTGGAATTCCGGAAAGCGCTGCAATGTGGAATTAATAAGGAAGAGATTAATATAGGCGTATATGAGGGAACGGCTTCCATGGGAGATATTCCGATTCCTCCTGCTTTTTCAGGTTATCCCGAGGATGGATCCTTTGACACAGTGGCGTTTGACGCGGATGCGGCGAAAGCACATCTGGAAGCCTCAGGTTACAACGGAGAGGAATTCGAAATTATCACGGTATCCGGAACGAAGAATGAGAGCGCAGCACAGATTGTACAGGGACAGCTGATCAATCTTGGCATTAACTGTGTGGTGACAGCAGTAGACGCTTCCTCCTATTTTGCCAAATACAAGGCGGGAGAATATGACGCCAGCATGCGTGCAGGAGGGATTTCCATTCTGGATGCGGATGGACTGTATTCCATTTATAATGCGGAATATACCACCGGTATCACCGGCAATTCCGATATCGGAATCTGGAATGATGAGCTGATCAATCTGCTGAAGGAAGGGCGTGTCACTGTGGATGAAGCGGCCCGGAAATCCCTGTATGCACAGGTGTGCAATATCATCACGGAGAATGTGTACTCGGTAACTTTGTATTATGATGTGAATGCGGTAGCTTATAATAGTGATCTGCAGGGAGTCGTTCCTTCACAGCTGGTGGGACTGTATTATATCAATGACTGGTCCTGGAAATAAGAAGGAATCTACAGAGGAAGACAGGATGTATCTGAAAAGTAACTCAGAGGAACTGAAGAAAGAAGAATTCCGTAATCCATCCAGAGATTTTCGGGGAGCGCCGTTCTGGGCGTGGAACTGTAGACTGGACAGGGAAACCATCCGCAGTCAGATCCACATGCTGAAGGAAATGGGGTTCGGCGGTTTCCACATTCATGTGAGAACCGGGATGGATACCACATATCTGTCGGATGAATATATGGAATATGTCCAATATGCGGTGGAGGAAGGAAAAAAGGAACAGATCAGAGCCTGGCTTTACGATGAAGACCGGTGGCCCTCCGGGGCTGCCGGAGGCATGGTGACAAAGAAGCCGGAATATCGTGCCAGGTATCTTCTGTTCACGCCGCGCCCCTATGGAAGTCCGCCTGCCCCGGAGGAGGGTAAACCGAGATTTGCCCAGGGCAGGGGTGGGAACCGGGAAGAAAACGGAGAGCTGCTGGCCATATATGATGTTGCGTTGGGGCGAAACGGAGAGCTGGAGGAATACAGGATTTACAGGAAAGGAGAGAAGCCCCGGGGCGTATTGTGGTATGCATATCTGGAGACGGCGGTTCCCAATCCCTGGTTTAACAACCAGACCTATGTCAATACTTTAGAGCAGGAAGCGACGGAAACATTTCTGCAGATAACACATGAACGGTATGCGGAGGTATTGCAGGAGGAATTCGGAAGAGAGCTTCTGGCCATTTTCACGGATGAGCCTCAGCATGTGATAAAAGGACACCTGCCTCTGGCTAAGGGGAAAGGAGATGTCTTTTTACCCTGGACACCGTCTCTGCAGGATACCTTTCGGAAGGAATATGGATATGATTTGCTGGAAAAACTTCCGGAGCTTTTCTGGGAGCTTCCGGAGAATCGTATTTCTGTGACTCGCTATCAGTACCATAATCATGTGGCAGATCGATTTGTGGGGGGATACTGTGAACCCCTGGGGCAATGGTGCCGCAGACATTCGCTGTGGCTCACCGGGCATGTGATGCTGGAGCCCACGCTGGAGAGTCAGAGCTCCATGGTAGGCGAGGCCATGCGGTGTTATCCGTCCTTTGGACTGCCTGGAATCGATATCCTCTGTGACAGACATGAATACAATACGGCAAAGCAATGCCAGTCTGTGGTACATCAGACTGGTGCACCGGGGATGCTGTCCGAACTGTACGGAGTGACCGGATGGGATTATGATTTCAGAAGCCATAAGCTGCAGGGAGACTGGCAGGCGGCACTGGGAGTGACACTGCGAGTACCGCATTTGGCATGGATGTCCATGAAGGGAGAGGCGAAAAGGGATTACCCGGCCAGCATTGCGTGGCAGTCTCCCTGGTGGAAGGATTACCGGATCATAGAAGACTATTTTGCCCGCGTCAATACGGCGATGACAAGAGGGCTTCCCTGTGTGGATATCGGAATTATTCACCCAATTGAGAGCTACTGGCTGCATTGGGGACCCCAGGACCAGACTTCGGCAGTCAGGGCGCAGATGGAAGAACGATTTTCCCATCTCACGGAGCTTTTGCTTTTTTCCGCTCTGGATTTCGATTTTATCAGTGAGGCGCTTCTTTCCGGACAAATTGGCGAAGCAGGGAATCTATTTGCCGTTGGCAAAATGAAATACAGAACCGTGGTGGTCCCGGCCTGTGAGACACTCCGGGAATCCACGGTGGAGTGTCTGGAAAATTTCTTATGCCAGGGCGGAAGGTTGCTTTTTATCGGTCCATGTCCTGTATATATGGATGCGCGGAGGGATGAAGAGATAAGAGCGCGGCTGGAACACCTTTACCAGGCTGCCGGGAGAATAGAATTTGAAGACAGTAGTATTCTGGCTGCCCTGGAGAAAGAAAGAAAACTGGAAATCCGGGATGCAGCAGGGAATCCTGCGAACATGCTGCTCCATCAGATAAGACAGGAAGGAGAGGACTACTGGGTATTTATTGCACGGGGCAGGAATCCGGTTTCTCCGGACGTGGATCCCGCAGATATTCTTACCTTTACTTTTCGGGGAGCATATCGGATTCACGAATACGATGCGTTGACGGGAGAAATACGCAGCCTGGAAGCGGAATACATACAGGACAATACAGTGATTAGGAGGCCATGGCATCTCCATGACAGTCTGCTGCTGAGGCTGATGCCGGCGGAACAGGAGGAGACGGCGCATACCGGCAGAGCGCGAGAAGTGCAGGAGAAAAATATGGCGGATGTGTGCCGGCAGGAAGCACAGGAGAAAAGATATTTCCAAAAGGTAAAGGTAATTCTGGATGAACCCAACACCTGCCTCCTGGACATGGCGGAGTATGCGCTGGACGGGGAGGAGTTCCGCCCCATGGAAGAAATCCTCCGCCTGGACAATGCCTGCCGCCGGAGGGCAGGTCTGCCGGAGAGAAACAGGAATGTCATGCAGCCATATCTGATCAGAAAAGAGAAACCCTCTCACAAAATCAGGCTCCGTTTTTCTATAAAAAGCGAGATTGTGCTGGAAAAGCTTCATCTTGCGCTGGAGGACAGAGGAGATACGGAAATTGTGTGGAACGGAAAAAAGGTGGAAACGGAAGCAGACGACTGGTATGTGGATCGGGCCATTGAGACAGTACCCCTGCCGGGGCTTAAGACGGGAATCAATATGCTGGAGCTGACCGTACCGCTGGGAGCACAGACCAATACGGAAAACTGTTTTCTGCTGGGGGACTTCGGTGTGCGGGTGGAAGGAACGATAAAGACTCTGATACCGCCGGTCAGAACTCTGGCCTTCGGAGATATCGTGACACAGGGACTGCCTTTTTATACGGGAAATCTGACTTATGAATATGATGTGGAAACCAATGGAGAGTTTACAATAAGAATTCCACAGTATCGAGGAGCTGCGGTAAAGGTCGGGGTGGATGGGCAGGAAAAGGGAATTCCTGCATTTGCGCCTTATGAGTGCAGGATATCCGATGTAGAGCCGGGACGTCACAGATTGTCGCTGACTTTGCTTAACACAAGGCAGAATGGGTTCGGACAGTTGCATCATACTTCCAGCGTGGATTTTTATCAGAGTCCGGATTCCTGGAGATCTGTCGGGAATCTGTGGTGCTATGAATATCAGTTTCGAAAATGCGGGATTCTGGTGTCGCCGGAAATATTTCGTTGATCGGTTTCTGCGTTTTGCAGTCTTCGGAAGGTAAAATGCGAACAAACCGCAGGGAAATGGCATTAAGGAAGAAATTCTGTGAAATGCTGTATACAGGCAGTAGAAGTAGGTAGGAGGACAAAAGGCGGAATGAGAATGCTGAAATATGTTGTAAAACGGCTGCTGATGTTGATTCCGGTAATCATCGGAGTCACGCTGTTGATCTATGTGGTCATGAGCCTGGCTCCCGGGAATCCGGCGGAATTGATTCTGGGGAGTGATGCCACACAGGAAGCGATAGCGGCAAAGGAAGCGGAGCTGGGGCTGAACGAACCCGTTTTGCTTCGCTATGGAAAATATATGCTGAATGTACTCAGGGGAGATTTTGGGCGATCCTGGTACAATGGCTATAATGTAATCGACGAGTTTATGTCGAGAGTACCCAACACCATTATTCTGGGACTTTTATCGGTCTCATTATCCATTGTTGTCGGTATTCCATTTGGGATTCTGGCGGCAGTACGCCAGAATGGAGTGATTGATTATGCGACGCTGGTTGTGGCAATGCTGTTCGCATCTATGCCGGCGTTCTGGTTCGGACTGATGGCACAGATTTTCTTCTGTATTCAGCTGGGACTTTTGCCCGCTGTGGGTGCGGATTCGCTGGTACATTTCATTATGCCGGCGATTACACTTTCGGGCGGCAGCATTGCGGGAATGGTGCGATTGACCAGAACCAGTATGCTTGAAGTCATTAAGCTGGATTATGTCCGGACGGCCAGGGCCAAAGGTGCATCGGAGAGAAGAATTATTTCACGCCATGTGCTCAGAAATGGTCTGCTTCCTGTGGTTACAAGCGTTGGAAGTCATCTTGCGGTAATTGTAGGAGGCGCAATCGTCACGGAAAGCGTATTTTCTATTCCGGGAACCGGAAGTCTCATGATAAACGCAGTAAAAATCCGGGATGTACCGGTGGTTATGGGAGTGATTATTATCATTGCAGTTTTTGTGGGATGTGTGAATCTGCTGGTGGATTTATTGTATGCGGTGATTGATCCCAGGGTGAAGCTTGGATAGTGTATGGCAATCATCCGGGTAGCTTATACCGGTATAAAGGGAATAGGAAATGGATGCCCGTCGAAGCGGGCAAGGGGTATATTTATGAAAAAAGGAAAGAAAGCAAAACTGAGCAATAAAAGCCAGATGGGAATGATTATTTTCCGATTCAAAAAGAATAAGCTGGCAATGGTGGGACTGGCGATAATCGCATTTTTGATGTTGCTGTGTTTAAGCGCATCTCTGTACATTGATTATCAGGACGTATACAGTCAGAGTATGGCCAACCGGTTTATCCCACCTTTTACAACCCGGGAGCATATCTTCGGTACGGATCAGTTCGGCAGGGACTTATTTGCGAGAATCATATATGGAGGAAGGATTTCTCTGCTGGCAAGTATCGGCGTTGTGGCGCTTTCCCTCGTGGCGGGTGTTGTGGTGGGAGGATTTGCCGGATATTTCGGTGGTAGAGTGGACAATATTCTCATGCGCATCTGTGACATCTTCATGGCAGTTCCCAGAATGTTGCTTGCCATGGCAGTGGTATCCGCGTTGGGACAGGGAACCTTTAAAATGCTGATTGCCCTTTCGCTGGCGCAGTTTCCGCAGTTTGCCAGAACAGTTCGGGCTTCCATTATCAATCTGCGCAATCAGGAATATGTGGAGGCGTCTAAGTGCTGCGGAACCAGTTCGGTACGGATTATTTTCAAGCATGTGGTGCCAAACGGGCTGGGACCGGTGATTGTCTCCGCGACGCTGGCACTGGGAAGCACGATTCTGGCTATCTCCTCCCTGGGTTTCCTTGGGATCGGCGTGGAATCACCGACACCGGAATGGGGGACGATTTTATCCGAAAACAGGACAAATATCCGCTACTATCCGTACCTGGGACTGGTGCCCGGCATCTTTATTGCCATTTCGGTAATGTGCCTGAATTTTTGCGGGGATGGTCTGCGTGATGCCCTTGACCCGAGAACAAAGAACTGATGGAGGAGCAGATAGCAATGAGGGAAAAACTGCTGGAAATAGAAAATTTATATGTGCAATACAATACGGATGAAGCCATTGTCCATGCAGTCAACGGATTATCTTTGACCCTGCATAAGGGAGAATCTCTGGGATTGGTAGGGGAGACCGGCGCAGGCAAGAGTACCACGGCTTTGAGCATATTGAGACTGCTTCCGGATAAGGTGGGGGAGATTACGGAAGGCAGCATTCTTTATGATGGAATCGATATTATTCGGGCAGACCGGGGTACCATGCAGAAGATCCGCGGCGCCAGAATTTCCATGGTGTTTCAGGATCCCATGACAAGTCTGAATCCCATTATACCGGTGGGAAAGCAGATTTATGAAGTGCTGGAGCTGCATTTTCCGGATATGACAAGGGAGCAGAAAGAAGAGAAAGTAGATGAGATTCTGGAGCTGGTAGGAATTCAGAAATCCAGGAAGGGAGACTATCCACATCAGTTCTCCGGAGGAATGAAACAGAGAATTGTCATTGCCATGGCGCTGGTGGCGGAGCCGGAGCTGCTTCTGGCAGATGAGCCCACTACGGCGCTGGACGTTACCATCCAGGCCCAGATTTTGAAGCTGATGCAGGAACTGCAGCAGAAATTTAATACCTCCATGCTTCTGATTACCCATGACCTGGGAGTTGTGGCAGAGTTTTGTGAGAATGTGGCCGTGGTATATGCCGGTGAGGTAATTGAAAAGGGAAGCGTAGAAGACATTTTTACAAAAGCAAAGAATCATCCATATACGGAAGGACTGTTTCACAGCATTCCGGACCTGACGAGTAATGTAAAACGGCTTACGCCGATTCCGGGATACATGGCTGATCCCTCTAATTTGCCGAAAGGATGTAAGTTTGCGGACCGATGCACATACTGCGAAGAGCGCTGCAGACAGGAGGCTCCCGGTGTATACAGGGAGGGGACCCATGAAATAAAATGTTTCCTCTATGAGAAGAAAGGAGGAGACCTGCAATGACAGGAACGCCGTTGATTCAGACAAAGCATCTGAAAAAATATTTTGATACGCCCAAAGGGTCCCTGCATGCAGTGGACGATGTCAGCATTTCTATCGAGGAAGGAAAGACCCTTGGGATTGTGGGAGAATCCGGATGCGGAAAATCTACGCTGGGACGCACCATTATGCGGCTGACAGAGGCAACGGACGGGGAGATTCTCTATAATGGTACCAATATCAGAGGCCTCGGCAAAAGAGAGATGAAAAAAATCCGTTCGGATATCCAGATGATTTTCCAGGACCCATACACCTCTTTAAATCCCAGGCTTTCCATTGGCGAGATTATAGCGGAACCAATGAAGGTGTTGCATACCGTGAATAAGGGAGAGCAGAAGGAACGAGTGAAAGAGATTATGGACCGATGCGGTCTGCCCCAGCATTATTACAATACCTACCCTCATGAGCTGGACGGGGGAAGGCGGCAGAGGGTGGGCCTGGCACGGGCCCTTGCGGTTGACCCGAAGTTTATCGTGTGTGACGAGCCGGTATCTGCGCTGGATGTCTCCATTCAGGCCCAGATTCTCAATCTGCTGATGGATTTACAGGATGCCAGAGGTTTGTCCTATATGTTTATCACCCACGATTTGTGCGTGGTGCGCCATATCAGCGATGCTATTGCGGTGATGTATCTGGGGCAGATTGTAGAATATGCACCGAAGGAAGAATTATTCCAGCAGCAGTACCATCCCTACACCAGGGCATTGCTTGCGGCTATTCCTACGCCGGATCTGACCAGGAGGAACAGGGAGAGGCATCTTCTGGAGGGAGAGGTGGGGAATCCCATCAATCCGGAACCTGGCTGCCGCTTTGCCTCCAGATGCAAATATGCGACGGACAGCTGCAGAGGGGCACAGGAGCTTACGGAGACGGCACCAGGTCATTTCGTGCGATGCGGACGGGCTGTGGCCGGTGAAATATAGGGGGCCTCAGCAATGTATACTTATAGTCTGAAATATTTGCCGATTTAAATGGAAATGTCCCGGCGCATCCATACTGTGAGGGATCCAATTGGTAAATGTATGTGCTCACAGATATAGAACAGAAACGGGAATACAGATAGAAAAGAGAGAACAGAAGATGGAAAAAGTGTGGTGGGAAAACCCCATGAGGGTGATTCAGTATAATCTGCAGGTGAAGGATACACCTGAAATGGTTCCGGACAGGATAGCGCAGGAGTTGGTAGAAGACAACGCAAATGCGGTGGTTATCAATGTGGGAGGAATATACGCCTGGTACCGAAGCAGGGTGCCATACCATCATGTCAATGAATTCCTGCCGGAACAGGGAGACCTTCTGAAAGAACTGCTCGAAGCCTGCCATGCCCGGGATATTCGGGTAATTGCAAGGTTTGATTTCAGTCAGGCGGAGGACAGGGTATTTCTGCATCACCCGGAATGGTTTGTACAGCAGGAGGACCATACGCCGCTGATCCGGGGGAAGGAGAGGATGGGTGACTGGTCCATGCTGCTGACGACCTGTATCAACGGAGGGTATCGAAACGAAGAGGTGGCGGAACCTGTCCTGCGGGAAGTCCTGGGGGAATATGATATTGACGGCATATTCTTTAATGCTCCTTTTGGAGCGGAATGCCATTGTCAACGTTGTAAAGGGAAATATGAAGAGCTCTACGGGGAAGCTATGCCGGAGAATGCAATAGATTGGAAGAAAGAGTGGCAGTCAGACTGCCTGCGGGACAATATGAGACTGTTGAAAAAAGCAGTGAAGGAGATCCGCCCGGATGTGCCGATCATTCTGTATTATTACGGATTTGATCTGATTCCAGGCATGGAGTGGCCCGTGGACAATCTGGATGACAGGTATGCCACAGCTGATTTGATCTGTACGGAGGCCCAGAATGTCCTTTCTCAGGGGATATCCCGACTGCCGGCGATCTGGAAGCCTATGATTAATATGAAAATAGGAAATGCCGTGCCGGGTAATCCCAGGCCGTTTGGCATTATCCATTCCTGTCCGGGAATGGACTGGAGGCATACCGGACTGCCAAAAAGAGAGTATCTGTTCTGGATGGCACAGGTAGCGGCGAATCAGGGGTATCTGTGGCATTCTGTGACAGGGTTTCATGATACAATCACAGACAAACGTCTTCTGTCTGCTGTCCGGGAGATAAACGGGAGAATTATGCGCTGTGAGGATAAGATGGTATCCGCGGTGTCCGCAGCGGAAGTGCTCCTTCTGTGGGACGGGAAGAAACCCGCTTCCGGCTGGGTAGAGGGCATGGTGAATATGCAATACCAGTTTGACCTTATGGATTTATATCATCCGGATACAGAGCGAATGAAACAATACAAAACAGTCATTCTTCCTGATGAATTTCCGGTAGATGAAACATGGGTGAGCGTACTTGAGGAATATGTGAGGGAAGGCGGGTGTCTGTTAATAGAGAAAAGCAAGGCAGAGAATCTGCATCTGCTCCGGGACCTGGCAGGAATTGGGGAAGAAGCCGTGGAAAGTCAACCGCTGACAGCCAGTTATCTGAGACTGGAGACAAAGGATGAGAAGCTTCGCAGGGGTCTGGAGGAGGTTACCTTTTTGCCGCTGAGGGGAAGCGTTCTTTATACGCGATGCAGGGCAGAAAGCGCAATGCTGCTTTCGCTGGTTCCCCCCTTTGCTCCTATGGACGGAGTGGGAGCGCCGCCGGAGCGGGCCTCCCTGCCGGCAGCCCGGACGGATCTGGCGCTTGTGCTGTCTCATCCATATGGAAGCGGCCGGGTGTTGACTTTTGCATTTTCCCTAAGCAGTCTGATTCTTGCATATCACCTGGAAGACCACTATCTGTTGATGCGCAATTGCCTGGATTATTTGTGTGACAGTAAAGAATTTGAAATGGAACAGAATGTGGCGGGGCTTCTGACAAATGTGTACCATGTGGGAGGGGACCGAATTCTGGTACACCTGATTAACGGAATCGGGCAGAGACCTCTTGTGGGAGGAATTTGCTGTGAAGATCTTAAGTTTACCTTGCGGCTCCCGAAAGGGAAAGTAGTGGAAGAAGTGACCGCAGATATGGAAGAAGAAATGGTTTCCTGGCACCAGAAGGGGAATATGGCAGAGATAACACTGGACAGGCTGCAGCTCTGGAATATGCTCACTGTCCGCGTGGGCGTCAGAGAACAGGGGGAAAGATGAATTGGTGGCTGAATAATAATTTGAGAATGATACAGAATAATATTCGGGATATTGATGTGAAAATTCATCCCAAACGTTATGTGGAGTGGCTGAAATATTTCCATGCCAATACGCTGCAGATAGGCTGCGGAGGAATTACTGCAAATTACCCCAGCGAACTTCCATTCCAGTATGTGAATCCCGAACTTTCCGGCGATTTTATTCAGGAAATCATAGAGGAATGCCATGCTGCGGGAATTCGGGTGATTGTCAGATTTGATTTCAGCAAGACCCGGGGCTGCTACATAGAAAAATATCCGGAATGGTTCGTGCGGACCGCAGAGCAGGATGTAATACGCTATCACGATATGGCGGCCACCTGTGTCAACGGAGCGTATCAGCAGGAAATGGCACTTAAGATTATCCGGGAGGTACTGGAGAAATACCCTGTGGACGGAATTTTCTTTAATATGTTTGGGTATATCACTTTCGACTACAGTGGGAATCATTTCGGCCATTGCCAATGTAAGAACTGCAGGCGGAGATTTGAGGAAATGTATGGTAGAGCCCTTCCGGGAAGCATGGAAGAGGCTGACAGTGATTATGAAGAATTTAAGCGTGTAACCACAAAGCAGCTTTTAGAGAGAATTAAGGCTCTTGTCATGGAGATAAGGCCGGAAGCAGCGGTCAGTACGTATGCGGAGAATGGGGTAGATATCGTGAGAAGCGAGTCTAATTCTGCCGTGGATCGCCCGCTCCCTTTCTGGATTTATCAAAGTGAAGACAATGTGGCGACCGTGGAAGGCAGCTATTCTGACAAGATTGCGTCGAACTGCTGCATCAATGCAGTGGATCTGCCCTATCGTTTTATGGGGGTTTCCAAATATCTGAACGCATTCCGGCTCTATGGGAATCTGATGGCCGGCGGCGGGTTGGACTGGTGTATTATCGGAAATTTTGACGATTATACAGATTATGAGAATTTTGAACTTGTAAAAAATATTTTTACATTCCATGAAAAGTATGAGAATTATTATGGACACTTTGACAGTCGAACCAGGATTATACTGGTAAAGGAGGAAGAACCGCAGTCCTGGAATGCCGAGTATCGGGGAATCTTCAAAATGCTGAAGGAGCAGCATTTGCAGTTTACGGTGGTACGCAGCGAGGTGCTTGGAACAAAGGCGGAGGAATTTGACGGATACGATTATATTCTGCTTCCGAATGTGCATAGGCTGGATTCTACGGCGGTGAAGGGACTGAAAAGGACCCGGGCCAGGGTGATAGCAAGCGGGTGCTCCCTGCGGGAAGATTCCCGGGCTCTGGAAGAGCTTTTCGGCATCCGTCTTGCGGGGGAAGACAGGGATGTAAGAGGGACTTATTTCAAACCGCTGCCCCGGGATATTTTTGATGATTTTCCGGAGCGGAAGTGGATTTTCCTGGATGGTACATACCAGAACATACAGCTTCTGGAAGGAACACAGGGGGTTCTCCCAAAGGTTGAGAAAGCTTTGTTCGGGCCGCCGGAATACTGTTATGGACATAAAATGGAAGGCGCGGTTCTGGGCGCGGTCTATAAAGAGAAGAATATCTACATGGCCTTTCAGACAGGAAAACTTTATTACAGGCAGGGATATGAAGAATTCAGCAGAGTATATCTGGATTTGATGGGGATGGGAGGAGAGATTTGCCGGGAGATTGAGACAGACGCATCGCCCATGGTTGAGCTGTGCTATGCCTCCTGCGGTGAAAATATTTATATGCTCCAGGCGGCGAACCTGGGAGGCTTCAACGGGGTGACCTTTTTCGAACCGCCCGCGACAGCGGAGATTCACGTGAAGTTCCGGGAAGGTGAGGTTGCCTTTATACAGGAACTTACCTCGGAGGGAATATGCGAGACAGCACATCAGGGAAATAGCATTTCCTTTGGCTTTGCAAGGGGAGAGCTTTATAAGGCATATCTGATTCACACAGAACCTTGCAGTGGGGCTGCGAAGGAATTTGCAGAGACGGGAAAGTAACGAGAGGGAAATGCGCATATAGCGCAAAGAAGATGCGTATGGCGGAACGCAAATGGGAGGGAGAGATGCAATATTTTGAGAAGTTGACCTTTGGGGCCTGCTATTATCCGGAGCACTGGGATGAGACTTTGTGGGCAGAGGACCTGGAACGCATGCTGAACGCGGGAATCACCATGATCCGCATTGCGGAATTTGCCTGGAACAAAATAGAACCTGAGGAGGGTGTGTTTGATTTTTCCTTTTTTGATCGCTTTCTGGATGTGGTAGAGCGGACGAGGATGCAGGTAATCTTTTGTACACCCACGGCTACACCTCCGGCATGGCTGACGGAAAAATATCCGGAGGTCCTGGCGGTGGACTGGGGAGGGATGCAGCAGAAGCACGGTGTGCGCAGGCACTATAATTACAATTCTGCTGTCTACCGGGAAAAGACAGCAAAACTGGTGGAACATATTGCAAGACATTATGGCGGCAGGAAATGTATTATTGGTTGGCAAATTGACAATGAGATGAATGGAGTCACCAATGAATTTTATGCGGATGCGGATCATATCGCATTTCGGGAATATCTGAAGAAAAAATACCAGACTCTGGACAAACTCAATGAGGCATGGGGAACCGTTTTCTGGAATCAGACCTATACGGACTGGGAGGAGGTATATCTGCCGCGCTACACCCAGAGAAAAGCCTGCAATCCACATATGAAGCTGGATTCTTTGCGGTTTTACAGTGAAAGCTGTGTTGCATTTGCAGCACTACAGCACGATATCCTGAAGAAATTCCTGCCGGAGCATGTGTTTATCACCACAAATGGGATCTTTAAGCATGTGGATTATTCTCAAATGGTCAAAAAAGCGGTTGATTTTATTTCTTTTGACAGTTATCCTGGATTTGGGTATATGGAAGGAGCCGATGAATTCCGGGACAGAAGGATTTCTCTGTATTTTGCCATGGTGCGGGCCTGCTCGGAGCAGATTGGGGTGATGGAGCAGCAATCGGGACCGGGGGGCTGGTATAATTATCGGGTGGCTCCTACTGTAAAACCGGGACAGCTACGGCTCTGGACCTGGCAGTCCATCGCCAACGGAGCGGATTTCGTGACGTACTTCCGCTGGAGGACCTGCTCCTTCGGGACAGAGATCTACTGGCATGGCATTCTGGATTATAATAACCGGGACAATCGCAGACTTGCCGAGATCCGAGAGACCATCTGTGAGGCCGGAAGACTGTCTCATCTGGCGGGCAGTTCATATATTGCCCGGGTAGCTATCCTGAGAGATTACGATAATGAATGGGATGGTGAAAATGATGTCTGGCATGGACCGGTCAGAAATTATTCCCTGGAGGGACTTGGAAAGGCTTTGTTTGAGGAGCACATTCCTTTCAGCTATTTGACGATTACGGAGGACTGTACGCCTCAAAAGCTTGCCGCTTATGATGTGGTATTTGCACCGCATATGACGATTGTGAATCCCATGATCCTGGAAAAGCTGAAAAGCTATGTCGCGGCAGGAGGCATATTTGTCTCCGGAGCAAGGACAGGTTATAAGGATATGAATGGGAAATGTCCCCGGAAGGTGATGCCCATTGACATGAATGATCTGTTCGGCGTAGAGGTCCGGGAATTTACCGCTGTGATGCCGGAGGAGGAAATTTACGCATCTCTGGGGGAAACAAGGGTGAGAATGCCGCTTTTCTGTGATATTCTGACACCTGTGGCGGAGGACTGTGAGGTAATCGGCGTCTATGAGGATGATTATTATCGCGGGGAAGGCGCCGTCACCTGCAGTTCCTATGGAAAAGGAAGGGCCTATTATTACGGGTCCGCCTTTGAGAAGGAAGCTGCGAAGGTATTCTTTCGCGCAATTGGGTTATCTGGTCCTATGGAAGGGCGGATTGTCCTGCCCCGGGACTGCGAGCTTGCCATTCGCAAGTGTGGAGAGCAGGAATATTACTTTCTGCTGAACTATGCGGGAGAGGAAAGAACCGTGATATTAAAGGAAGGCTTTCGGAACGTGCTGACAGGAGAATGTTTGGAGGGGACTTATGAGATGAAGGCCTATGACGTATGGATTCTTGTACAGGAGACGGTATAGAACAGAAAAAGCATTAAAGAAGGGAGATACAGAGAATGAAGATAGTGATTCTGGACGGTTATACGGAAAATCCCGGTGACCTGAGCTGGGAAGAACTGGAAGAACTGGGAGAGGTGACGGTGTATGATCGTACTCCCGTGGACGATGACGAAGAGATTCTGCGGCGAATCGGAGATGCACAGGCGGTATATACTAACAAGACACCTCTGCGGGCTCCCGTGATAGCGGCAGCCTCTGAACTTAAGTTTATCGGCGTATTGGCAACGGGATACAATGTTGTTGACTGTGGGGCTGCGGAAGAAAAGGGTATCGTAGTCTGTAATGTGCCTTCTTACGGTACGGAGGCAGTGGGACAGTTTGCGATTGCATTGCTTTTGGAAATCTGTCACCATATTGGTCATCACGACCGGGCGGTAAAGGAAGGAAGATGGGAGAAGAATCCGGATTGGTGCTTCTGGGATTATCCCCTGATTGAGCTGGCAGGGAAAACTATGGGAATCATCGGACTTGGCCGCATTGGCTGCGTCACCGCGAAAATCGCAGGGGCCATGGGGATGAAGGTGATTGCCTTTGACGAACATTCTTCGGAGACGGGCCGGACTGTGGCAGAGTATGTGGGATTGGAGGAGCTGATTACACAGTCGGATGTGATTGCACTTCACTGTCCGCTGTTTCCTTCTACGGAAGGGATTATCAAC
This sequence comes from uncultured Acetatifactor sp., assembly GCA_948896875.1. Taxonomy (GTDB): domain Bacteria; phylum Bacillota; class Clostridia; order Lachnospirales; family Lachnospiraceae; genus Acetatifactor. The sequence goes on from CAQUWW010000001.1 coordinate 58,615, forward strand.
AAGGAAAACATTGCAAAAATGAAGGATGGTGTGATCATCATAAATAACAGCAGGGGGCCTTTGATTGTGGAGCAGGATCTGGCGGATGCGCTCAACTGCGGTAAAGTGGCGGCTGCAGGGCTGGACGTGGTTTCTACGGAGCCGATCCGGGGAGACAATCCGCTCCTTACCGCGAAGAATTGTATCATTACACCTCATATCAGCTGGGCATCCAGGGAGAGCCGGAAACGTCTGATGGATGTGGCTGTGAACAATCTGAGGCAGTTTATGACGGGAACGCCGGTGAATATGGTAAGGGAGGCTTAACGGGAATGAAAGAATCTATTCATACTTATTTTCAAATAGGAACAATTCAATGGATGTCACATCCGAAACGGGAGGTGCTTCAGTCCATCCGGGATATTGCGGCAGACGATTATTTTGATGCCATTGAAGTCCGGCATTTCGAGGATGACAGGATTCGGGAAGAGGCAAGACGAATTCTGGAGCAGAGTCATCTGAAAGTGTGTTACGGCGCACAGCCCACACTGCTTTCGCGGAAGCTGAATCCCAATGATACGGACGAGGAGGGAAGGAGATGCGCGGAAGAGGCTCTGATTGCCGCTGTGGACGAGGCGGAATATCTGGGGGCGAAGGGAATCGCCTTCCTTGCGGGGAAATGGACTGAGGAGACAAAAGAGGAAGCCTTCGGGCAGCTGGTGAAGACCACGGTGAATGTATGTAAATATGCGGCGCGGAAAAATATGGTAGTCAACCTGGAAGTATTTGATTATAATATGGATAAAGCGGCATTGATCGGGCCGGCGCCCTATGCGGCGAAATTTGCGGCAGAGGTGCGCTGTCGCTGCAGCAATTTTGGGCTGCTGGTGGATCTGTCACATTTTCCCACCACATATGAGAGCAGCAGATTTGTAATTCAGACTCTGCGTCCTTACATCACCCATCTGCATATCGGAAATGCGGTGGTGAAGCCGGGATGCGAGGCCTATGGGGACAAGCATCCGAGATTCGGATTTCCCGAAAGTGCCAATGATACAGAGCAGCTGACGGAATTTTTCCGTATATTGAGAGAAGAAGGATTTTACAGGGAAGAGAATCCGCTGGTGCTGTCATTTGAAGTGTCTCCATGGGGAGATGAGGAAGAAGATTTGATTATGGCGAATACAAAACGGGTGATAAACCGCGCGTGGGCGATGGCATAAGGGATGTAATCTTAATCCGGCAGCCCCAACAGGCTGGAAGTACGAAAACGGTATGCACATGGGGTAGACCAGGTAAAATACAGGAGGGGAATATGGATTTTCAACAGGCAGGTACAGGAAACAATAACGAATCCAATATCGACATGGTGGTACGGGGAATTCGGCAGGGAATCGCCACGAAGAAATATCTTCCGGGGATGAAAGTAAAGGAGGCCGAACTGTGTCGGGATTTTTCTGTAAGCCGTACTCCGGTCAGAGAGGCCTTCCGCCTTCTGCAGAATGAGGGGATTCTGACCTATACGCCTCACCGGGGGGTGCAGGTTGCGCAGTTCAGCGAGAAGAATTTCTTTGACAATCTGGAGTTGCGGAGTGTCATAGAGGTATTTTCGGCGAGAAGGGCGGCGGAGAAAGCCACGGAGGAGCAGATTCGGGAGGCGAGAAAAATAAATGAGAGAATTCGCATTTATAATCCGGATGATCCTGTAAATACCACGGAGCTGGATATGGAATTTCACATGTGTATTGCCAGGATGGGGGAGAACGGATATATTGCGGATACCCTTGACAGGCTCTTTAACAGTCAGGTGTTGGTGCGGGTGTTTCTTCCCTTCAGAGAGCGGCGCGTTACACATACATATAAGGAACACTGCGATATTTTAAATGCCATAGAGGCGCATGAAGCTGAGATTGCGGCGAAATATATGGAGATCCATTTTCTGAAAAGTATCGAGTCAAATCACCGCAAAATTGCGGAGATCGCACAGGAGCAGACAAAAGGTACGAAGACCAGGCGCGCACATCTGGAGGAAGGAGCATTGGATACGGCGGAAAAGGAGACAGAGCAGAAATGAAGATAGGGTTTATTGGCCTGGGAATTATGGGAAAACCTATGGCGAGAAATTTGATAAAAGCGGGACACAGTCTTGTGGTCTGCGACAGGCATGAGGAGAATGTGCGGAAGCTGACGGAATTGGGGGCTGTCAGCGCTGAAAACGGAGCTATGATTGCAAAGGAATGCGGTGTTATCATTACTATGTTGCAGGATTCTCCTCAGGTGAGAGAAGCGGTACTTGGAGAGGGAGGTATCCTGGAGACAGCGGCTCCGGGGACGACACTCATCGACATGTCTTCCATTGACCCCACGGAGTCCATGACCATCAGTGGTATCCTGGCGGAGAAGGGAATTGACATGCTTGATGCCCCGGTATCCGGAGGAGAACCCAAAGCCATCGACGGGACGCTGGCGGTAATGGCAGGGGGAAAGAAGGAGACCTTCGACCGCGTTTATGATTTGCTGATGTGCATGGCCGGGAGTGCGGTTTATGTAGGCGGAGCCGGATCCGGAAATGTGGCCAAGCTGGCGAATCAGATGATAGTGGCTTCCAATATTGCGGCGGTGGCGGAAGCTCTGACCTTTGCAAAAAAGGCGGGAACAGACCCTGGAAAAGTATATGAAGCGATTCGAGGGGGACTGGCAGGCTCTACTGTTCTTGACGCGAAGGCACCCCTGATGCTGTCCCGGAATTTCCAGCCCGGATTTCGTATCAATCTGCATAGCAAAGACCTGAAAAATGCGTTGAATGCGGCGCATGCCGTGCACTCACCTGTACCTGTAACCGCACAGATGATGGAGATTTTGCAGTGCATGCAGGCGAATGGCGCAGGCGAAGAGGATCACTGCGCAATGGTAAAGTATTATGAAAAAACAGCAGGTATTACAGTAGAGTAGGGCGATGCCCCGCCTGCCCCTGTCAGGGTGCGCAGGCGGGGTGTTTTTAGGATGGATGTGTTTGTGTGATGATTAGAAAAGGAGGAGATATGTTTCAGATAGTATATCCTGAGGCGGTGGAACGATGGGGTGTTTTTGAGATTGAGATTCATGCGCATGTTTCAGGGAATCCATTTCTGGGTACTTATTTTCTGGCAGAATTTACAGGGATACAGGAGAAGAAGCAGATATCCGGATTTTATGATGGAAATGACAGATTTCGGATTCGGTTTATGCCTTCTTTTGAAGGGGAATATTCCTTCCGGGTCATGTCAGGTATGGCGGGAGAGACACTGGAGGAAACGGGCGGCACTTTTCAGGTGAACCCGGCAGGAAAAGGAAATCATGGGCCGGTGCGCGTGAAGAAGCCATATCATTTTCGTTATGAGGACGGAACCAGGTATGATCCGGTAGGAACTACCTGTTATGCATGGATTCACCAGGAGGAAAAGCTTCAGGAACAGACGCTTCAGACACTGAGAAGCAGTTGCTTTAACAAGCTGCGTTTTTGCATTTTTCCGAAGCATTACCGGTTTAATTTCAGGGAACCAGAACTCTATCCCTTTGAAGGGGAAGCGGAGGATTTCGGTATACTGACCTGGGACAATTTTATGCAGGTGAAATTTTCCACGAAAAGCCGCTGGGATTACACGCATTTTGTGCCGGAGTATTTCAGGAGGATTGAATCACGCATTGCGGATTTGTGCAGATTGGGGATAGAGGCGGACTTGATTTTACTGCATCCCTATGACCGTTGGGGATTTGCGAAGATGCCCCGCCAGGCAGAAGAATTGTATTACCGGTATGTGATTGCCAGATTTTCCGCATACCGAAATGTATGGTGGGCGCAGGCCAACGAGTATGAATATATGCCGGACAAAACGGAAGAAGACTGGGAGCGGCTGGGAAAGCTTCTAATGGAGGAGGATCCTTACGGGCACCTGAGATCAATACACAATAATCGACGATTCTATGATCATACGCGGGAGTGGATTACCCATTGCAGTATTCAGAGAGTGGACATGTACAAAACGGTAGAAGAGACCAACGAATGGCGCAGCCGATGGGGAAAACCTGTGGTGGTGGATGAGCTGTGCTATGAGGGGAATATCTGCATGGACTGGGGAAATATCAGCGGAGAGGAGCTGGTGAGACGGAGCTGGGAGATTACGGTCAGGGGCGGATATACCGGCCATGGGGAAACCTTTGAAAGTCCTGATGATATTCTCTGGTGGTCCCATGGTGGTACACTACATGGAAGCTCGGAGCCGAGGCTTCGGTTTCTGCGGGAGCTTCTGGAACAGGTGCCCGGAGACGGACTGCGTTTTCTGGACTGGACAGAGGCTGGAATCGAAGGCGGAGGGCCCTGCGGAGAGGCAGAAGGAGAAGGTACGGAGGAGCTGTACCGCATCTACTATTTCGGGAAAACGTGCCCGGCGCGGAAGCGATTTGTGCTTCCGAAAGGATTTGAGTATGAGGTGGATGTGATCGACACCTGGAATATGGACATTACTCCGCAGAAGGTATCCGGGAATCGATTCATGGTGGAGCTTCCCGGCAGGGAATACATGGCGGTGCGCATCTGCCGGAAATGACAGAACAGACCATTTGCGCGAGGAGGATAGAAATGAAAATAGTAATTGCAATCGACTCATTTAAGGGCTCTATGACCTCTCTGGAAGCGGGATATGCGGCAGCGGACGGTGTAAGGCGCGTATTTCCTGACGCACAGATTTTAGTCCGCCCCATGGCCGACGGCGGAGAGGGCACGGTGGAGGCGCTTACGCCGGGGCTGGGAGGAGCAATCCATACAGCGAGAGTCCAGGGCCCTCTGGGCGGAGAAGTGGACTGCAGGTACGGAATAGTGGAGCAGGAAAAGCTGGGAATCATTGAGATGGCCGGAGCAGCCGGAATCACACTGATAAAGCCGAAGGAGCGCAATCCCATGGTCACTTCCACTTATGGTGTGGGGCAGGTGATTCTGGAGGCCGTGAAGGCAGGCTGCAGACGCTTTCTGATGGGCATAGGCGGTAGCGCTACAAATGACGGAGGATTGGGGATGCTGCGGGCGTTTGGCTATGAATTTGTCTGTAGTGATGGAAGTTTGGCACAGAAGACGTCTGATTTGGACAGAATTGTGGAAATCAGGAGAGAAAAAGTGATTCCTGAGCTGGCGGAATGCGTATTCCGAGTAGCCTGTGACGTCACAAATCCGCTGTGTGGACCTGAGGGGGCCAGTGCGGTGTTCGGCCCGCAGAAGGGGGCCACGCCGGAGATGATTCGGCAGTTGGATTTTGGATTGGAGCGTTTCGCGGAAGTGACACGCAGACTTTATCCGGCTGCAGATGCGGCTGCACCCGGGACAGGGGCGGCAGGAGGATTGGGATTTGCTTTTCTGGCTTATACCAATGCGACACTGGAGCCCGGAATCCGGATTGTCCTGGAAGAGACCCGGCTGGAAGGCGATATAGCGAAGGCGGATGTGGTAATTACCGGGGAAGGAAGGCTGGACGGACAGTCGGTAATGGGGAAAACCCCTGTGGGGGTGGCAAAACTGGCAAAAAAGCATGGGAAAAAGGTACTGGCATTTTCCGGCAGTGTGACGGAGGACGCCAGAATCTGCAACGAGGCCGGAATTGATGCCTATTTCCCCATTCTCAGGGAAGTGGTCACACTGGAGGAGGCCATGGAAAAGGAAAGGGCGCAGAGGAATATGCGGGATGCCGTGGAGCAGGTCATGCGGCTGTTACTGTAATCTATTGTTATATGCGTATAATTTGTGCGTAAATTATTGACATGCGCATAAAAAAGGCGTATAACACATAGTATAAGGAGAACATAATATGACGGTTCGGGAAATATTAAAGGTATTTAGAAAAGATGGATGGTATACCATTAATCAGGAAGGCTCCCATATAAGCCTGAAGCACCCGACAAAGCCCGGAAAAGTTACTGTACCAAACCATAATGGAGACTTAAAACCGGGAACTCTGAACAGTATTTACAAGCAGGCAGGACTTAAATAACCATAATGCATATGGTTCTCACGGAAAGGAGTGTATTTTATGCTGAGTCTAACTTATCTTGCAGTTTTTGAACCATCGACAGATGGATCTTATAGTATTTACTTCCCCGATTTGCCGGGATGCATCAGTGTGGGAGACAATCTTGAAGAAGCTGCACGTATGGCAGCAGAAGCCGCAAGCCTTCATATTTACAGTATGGAATGTGACAATGAGGAAATCCCCAGTCCATCTGTGAATCTCTCCAAAGAGGATACAGAGGGAAATATTGTAATGCCTGTTACAATTCATCCTGAATTATTTCGCATGAAAAAAGATAACGAACGTATTAAGACCAATATCACTCTCCCGGCATGGCTGAAAAGAATTGCAGAGGAACAAAAAGTAAATTATTCCCGGCTTTTAGAGGCGGCTCTGATTGATTATCTGCAAATACCTGTGCCTGGCAGGTAATAAGTCGCTACCTTAAGCCGGCACCCGGACGATGTGGAATTAAAATATAATTATTTTGATGTGCGGGCTGTGCACATGGTATAAGAGGAGGTATGGAAAGATGCCAGAGTTACCGGATTTACAGGTTTTTTCGAAGAATTTGATGAAAAGAATTGCCAATAGGGAGATTGTTTCCGTAGAGATATTGAACAGAAGTCGTGTAAATGTGGATGGAGATACTGCGAGAAAAAAGCTTCTCCGGACGAGAATTACGGACATTGCGCGGAAGGGCAAGGAGCTGTATTTTCAGCTGGAAAATGACGAGGTTTTCAGTGTGCACCTTATGCTGAGCGGCAGATTTCACATCTGCACGCCGGAGGAAGTGGCCGGGATTTCCTATAAGATATTGTCCATTGGCTTTGAGGGAGAAGAGACGCTGGTAATCTCAGATTTTCAGAATTTATGTAAGGTTACTTTTAATCCTGTGGAAACAAAGACGCCGGACGCATTGGGAGAGGCATTTACGTTCGATTATCTACGGAATGCAGTCAGGAGAAATCAGCGCAAGAACATAAAAGCCTTCTTAATTGATCAGAGTATCGTAAAGGGAATCGGCAATGCCTATGCGGATGAAATCCTCTGGAAAGCGAATATCTCACCGAAGTCAACTGTGGGGAAGATTCCTGAAGCCAGATTGACGGAGCTGTATACGGCTGTGGCAGAGGTGTTGAATGATGCCATTGCAAATATTGAAAGAATATCGCCGGACATTATCAGCGGCGAGGAGAGAAGTTTTCTAAAGGTACATAATTCCAGAAAAAAGGTTACGGATGAGGGCGACAAAATCCTGGTTCAGAAGATTGCCGCCAAGACCACTTATTATACGGAGAGACAGCAGCTGTTCTTATAAGAGCAGCTGCTGTCGATATCAGATCCATTCACTTTAATCTTCACTTATAATCGTGGAAATATCCAGCACAGTATAAAAACTCGTAACAGTTCAGACATTGGGCACTGAACTGTTACAAAAATTCCGCAATATGTTTTGTAATTAATGAAGTAAGAAAGAAAATATATAAAAGAGAACGAATAATCAAACAATTTGTAGAATTGCCAAACACATAAACATAGGAACTCCTTTATAATAAAACCATCTCAAATGTCTTATAAACGGGTAGAAAAGTAAAAAATGGGGTACAGGAGGGGTTTCTATGACAAAGAAAATGAAACGTAGTCAAAGTGAAATTGACGGTGTGCAGTATCGGCGCGCTAAAACATGGCAGATCATTTTGGTGGCCTGCAACGCTCTTGTGGGGATGAGCGTTTACAATCTGATCGGCATGGCCAGTTACAGTGCGAGTGTGGGCTATGGTATTACCACGGCTGTGGTGGGGGTTATTCTGACCTGTACCAGAATTTTAGACGGAGTCACAGACCCGTTGGTGGCGTTTCTGTACGATAAGGTGAATACGAAATTCGGTAAACTGCGGGTGCTTTTAATCTCAGGTTTTGTGATTGAGGCGCTCGCCCTTCTTGCCATGTTTGATTTCATGTCTTCCAGGGGCTTCGGATGGATCATGTTTACTCTCCTGTATGTCGTATATGTCATTGGCTATACCATTACCAATATGACGGCACAGACATTCGGAGCGATTATGACCAACGATCCGAAGCAGCGCCCCATCATCGGTGTCTGGAGCACGGCGTTCAATTATCTGGTTCCCATGATTTTATCCATTGTGATGAGCATGGTTCTGCTCCCTATGTATGGCAATGAATATAATCAGGGATTTCTCTCTGCAGCAGTAAGAGCCTCCATAGTTGTGGGAGCATTGGGGATTCTGCTGGTCAGTATCGGCATTTCTGCCTATGATAAACCTCAATTTTACGAAGGGGTTGGCAAACAGGAACCGCTTAAAATCCGGGACATGGTCAATGTCTTAGTTGGCAACAAGCCATTGCAGTGCTACATTGCAGCCCAGGCTTCGGATAAGATTGCCCAGCAGACAGTATCTCAGGCGGTAATCACCACAATGCTTTTCGGCATTCTGATCGGCGATATGGGACTGGGTACCATGCTGAGCGTGATTGGAATGGCGCCGTCCATTATATTTGCAGTGATCGGCGCAAAATATGCCGGGCGGTACGGCAGCAAGAACGCCATCGTCACCTGGACGAAAATCTGCATGGGCGTGGCAGTATTGATGTTTGTTTTCTTTGTGGTGATCGACCCTTCTACCATATCCACCATGGGCCCCACAATGATTCTGTATGTTATCTTTACGCTGGCGCTGAACGGCGCCAAAATGTGCGTGACCACGGCGGCCAGTTCCTTTATGGCGGACATTATTGACTATGAGCTGGACCGCAGTGGCAAGTATGTTCCCGCGGTGGTTACCGGTACGGGCAGTCTGATTGACAAGCTGATCTCCTCTTTCAGCGCTCTGATTGCCACGGGGGCGGTGGCCCTCATCGGGTACACACAGACTGTTCCACAGCCTGAGGATGCGTCGACGCCTGCGATTTTCTGGATGACCATGGGCATTTACTTCGGACTGCCCCTGCTGGGCTGGGTGGTTACACTGATTGCCATGCGGTACTGTACCCTGGATAAGGAAGAGATGGTGAAGGTACAGAAGCGCATCGCCGAGAAGAAAGCGGCTTCATAACTTTCCATATTTTTTCCGGTATTCGCTGGGGGAGATTCCCACCTGCTTTCGGAAGCAGGTATAGAAATAGCTCCGGTTGCCGAAAGCAAGAGCATCGCTGATAGACTGAATGCTGTCGGAGGTACCTTCCAGCATCAGCCGGGCCTGTTTGATTTTTTCCTTCAAGATGAAGTCGGTTACACTGTCTCCCGTCTCCTTTTTGAATTTGTGAGAGAAGTAATATTCCGTATATCCCGCGCGGTTTGCCAGCTCTGACAGGGGAAGCGGAGAATTCAGGTGGGCTTTGATGTATTTGCAGGAGTTCTCTATGGAAGCGGAGATGCCTGTCTGCCGGCCGGCTTCCTGAACGCAAGTGATATATTCCTCCAGCATTTTGTCGCATACTCTGGCGGCAGCAGTCATGGAGGTACACCTTTCAATCAGCTGCGCATAGTGGTCAAAAAGCTCATAGGCAATGGAGGGCTGCAGCCCTCCGAGAATACAGGACCTGGAGCAGAGCGTCAGCAGAATCAGAGAATTGCTCTTGTGAACCCGCAGGGCATCGCCGTATTCTGCCTTGATGCCAAAATTCAGAGAGGAAGAATGGGACAGGATATTTTTATAGTCGGGATTTCCATCTGCAAACAGTTTGCACAATTGTTGCTCTGCATACCACATTCCGGTGTAATTATGGGTGTCCTGGGAAGAGATATTCCGTCTGGTGATTTCTTCGGTGCACAGATAGGCAATATCGCTGCCGGACACTTTGTCACGGTTCAGACAATAATGGAGCATGACGGCATATTGAATGGCAATATTGGACGGGAGTGCGGGGATGCTTTCGAAATTCTTCATAATGGCAGCTCTGACTTTAACAGAGAGATTGTGGGTATCCATACGCTTTTTGACAAGGGGCTGGGAATCCCGGCCGCTGAAAAAGGGGCCCAACAGGTGGATGCGACAGTCTGGGGGGGCTTCCCGTAATTCAAAGCCGCAGATCCACAGAAGGTTGCCGGGTACTTCCAGAAAGGCAGGCATGGTCTTACCGGCGGACAGGTAGTCGTCAATCAGACGTGACAGGCCGGTGTAGATGAGAAAGCCGTCGGCGAAAAGGTTCTCCGTATAATTGGTATGAACCAGAGTGAAATTTCGGTCAAACTCCCAACAATACAGCGTGTAATTACAGTTGATCAATTCATGAAAAAAAGAAAGTTTTTCCGAAGAATCCATATAGAGTGTCCCTTTCTGCTTCCGGCGGCGCGAAAGCGGCGGTTCGGCAGTCGATCTGATTGAGATTAAAGTTCAGACAGGCAGCCGGGCTGTCACAATGGAGCTGATGGTCAGATGCAACGGCATAATGGATCATTACGATTAGATTATACTGGAAAACAAAAGCAGAGACAAGGGGAAAAGAAAGGCAGGTTATAGGGATGGCAGTGCGTGCGGTACAACAGATTATGCTGGGAACGGTATGCAAAAATGAGAGGCAGACTCTGGAGACATTAAAGACAGTCAAAGCAGCCGGCTATGACGGCCTGGAGCTGAACGGGTTTATGATCCGGCCCACTTCTTTTCTGGTGCGGACCATGACAAAGGCGGCCGGGATGCCGGTGGGCCGGGGCGGGAATTTCGACTGGAAGGGAATGCTTCGGGAAGCGGAGCTCTCCGTGGTCGGTGTTCATGAGGACCTGGGAAGCGTCAGGAGAGACCCGGATGCCGTGATTCGGGAGGCCAGGGATCTGGGAACGGATAAAATAATTATCACAGGGATGTACCGGTTTGACTATTCCGACATAAGCGCGGTAAAGAATCTGGCGAAGGACCTGAATGCCTCAGGGGAAAGACTGGGAAAAGAGGGAATCCAGCTATTGTATCATAATCATAACTGTGAATTCCGAAAAGTGGAGAAGAATCGGACGGCTTATGATTTACTGATAGAGGAGACGGACCCGGAATATGTGAATTTTGAGCTGGACTCCTACTGGCCCACAGAGGCAGGCGTTTCAGCCATTGCACTTATGAAGCAGCTGGGGGAGCGGATGAAGCTGTATCATATCAACGACAGGGGGAGCAGAGTGACAGGCCCGGCCATGACACCCATTTTAAAATCTGACAGCATGGAACTGGGATACGGGAATATGAACCTGGAGGAGCTGATCCGGCAGGCCCTTTCCGTCCAGGTGGATGCGGTGATTCTGGAAAGTCATAAAAACTGGGTGGAGAAGTTACCCATTAAGTCCATACAGGTAAGCGCGGCTTTTTTGAAGAAATATGTGGTGTAATGAGAGACAAGACGAAAGGAAGAAAGCAGATGAAAGCCATTCGTTTAAAAACGGAACATTTGACGAATCCACTGGGAATCGATATCGTCCGTCCATACCTGACATGGAACTGTCAGGACGGGATCCGGCAGACAGCCTATGAGATTCAGGCTTCGGACGGAGAGCGCGTCCTGTGGAACAGCGGCAGGGTGATGACGGATCAAATGAACGCGGTGCTGGGAGTCGACGCGGTCAGTAGACAGCGTATCTTCTGGAAGGTCCGCCTGTGGGACGAGGAGGAGAGACCGGGGGAATGGAGTCAGGAAGCCTGGTTCGAGATGGGACTTCTGGAAAGAGAGCAGTTTGTGGCCCGGTGGATAAATCCCGAGCTCATCTGTGATCCTGCGGTACATAAGCCGGCCAGCTATCTGCGCACTTCTTTTCATGCGCCGAAGGGCAAGCGGGCCAGACTGTATATCACCTGCCATGGCTTATATGAGGCATACATCAACAGTCACAGAGCCGGAGAGTTCGTGCTGGCTCCGGGCGCCGGCGATTATGCTAAAAAGTTGGCCTATCAGACTTATGATGTGACTGATTTTATAAAAGAGGGAAGCAATGAGGTACAGGTCATTCTGGGGGACGGATGGTACCGCAGCGTGTCGGGAGTAGACGGGGACAGGAATCTGTACGGCGAGGATGTGGCGCTGTATTTTCAGCTGGAGGTAGACGGAAAGGCAGTGTGCATCTCGGACGAAAGCTGGGAAGCCTCCCAGTCCGGCCCCATACGGGAGAACGATATGCAGCAGGGGGAAGTGATCGATGCCCGCATGGAAGAGATCACAGATTATCATGGCGTAAAGGTGGAAAACTTCGGGGTGGACAATCTTGCCTGTTCTAACTGTATGCCGGTGAGGGAGATGGAGCGTTTCAGGGGAAGCGTTCTGAGGACACCCAACGGGGAGACTGTCATTGATTACGGGCAGAATCTGGCGGGCTATATCGAATTTACCCTCCGGGCCCACGGGGGACAGCGGATTGTTTTGACCCATGGCGAGACATTGGATGAAAACGGGAATTTCACCCAGGAGAATTTCCAGGACCGGAAGCGGCATAAAGAGGGCGGCACCAGGCAGCAGGTCATCTACACCTGCAGGGAAGGGGACAATCATTATAAATCCAGATTTACCATCTGGGGGTTCCGCTATGCAAAAGTGGAGACAGAGATTGACCTGGAAGCTGCGGACGCGGTCTTTACTTCCGTCGCCGTGTATTCTGAGATGGAAGAGACAAGCTTTTTCGACTGTTCCCGGAAAGAAGTGAACCGGCTGGTCAAAAACAGTCTGTGGAGTCAGAAATCCAATTTCTGCGATGTCCCGACGGATTGTCCCACCAGAGAAAGAGCGGCATGGACAGGGGACATGGGCGTGTTTGTCGAGACCGGTCTGTACCTGATGGACTGCTATCCGGTGATCCGCAAATGGCTGGCAGAGTGCAGGATGGCCCAGTATCCCGACGGCCGGATTGCCAATATTGCCCCCAGGAATAATAATCCCAGCTTTTTCTCGGGATTGCTGGCCGGCTCCGTGGGCTGGGGAGACGCCTGTATTCTTGTGCCATATACGCTTTACAAGCGGTATGGGGACAGGCGGATTCTGGAAGAAAATTATGAGATGATGGTGAAGTGGCATGGCTTTCTGGAGAAAAGGGCGGGAAAGCGGCCGGTAAATCCCATCAAACGTCTGAAAAGAAACCCTTATAGAAGATTTACCATAGAGACGGGTATTGACTATGGAGAGTGGTGTGAGCCCGATGTGGAAAGCACCTCGGCCATGCGGACTCCTCAGGGGAAGGTGGCCACGGCCTGGTTTGCCAGGTCCGGGAAAATGCTGGCGGAAATTGCAGAGATTCTGGGCAGGACGGAAGATGCCGCACGCTATGAAAAGCTGGCAGAGAATGCGGGGAAGGCATTCCGCTATATAGCAACGGAGGATGGGAAAATCCTTTCCCACAGGCAGGCCGAATATGTCCGTGCCATATCCTTCGATCTGCTTGACGGGCCGGGAAAAGCGCAGGCTGCCGCCGATCTGGACCGACTGGTGGCGGACAACGGGTATCATCTGAACACCGGATTTCTGTCAACCCCTTCCCTGTGTGGAGTACTTGCAGACAATGGATACCGGGAGACAGCTTATAAGTTGCTGCTCCAGGATACTATGCCCGGCTGGCTTTACGAGGTAAAAAAGGGAGCTACCACCATCTGGGAAAACTGGGACGGCATTAACGAGAAAGGGGAAGTGAAAGCTTCTTTAAATCATTATTCCTATGGGGCTGTCAGTGGATGGCTGTTCTCCGGCGTCTGCGGAATTCACGTGGAGAACGCCAGAATCACTATAAAACCTCAGCCTGACAGGGCTCTGGAGTATGCCAGGGCAGTATACAGGTCCCCGGTGGGAGAGATTGTCAGCGGGTGGAAATATGAGGGTGACAGGTTGATTCTGGAAGCGGAAATTCCGGCCAATACCCGGGCGGAGGTCATTTTGCCGGACGGCCACAGGGAGAATGTGACAGCAGGAAAATATGTGTGGAGTATGGAAAGTGGAATGATACAGAAAAAACGGTGAATAGGAAGGCATTGACTGGAAGGCGCGGGACAGGTGGGAGAGTATCGGCTGAAAGGGACGTACCTGGAAGAAACGTAGTGAATGTGGCGAACAGACAAATGGCAGTAGTATGGTATGACGGTAAATCTGCATGTGGCCGGTTATTTCACTGCGCATGAAAAGTAAGGCAACAGGGGAAATCCTGCGGATGAAGATGCAATCAGACTGTGCAGTAATTAGAGCAAGAATAAATGTAGTAGCAGTAGTAAAACAACAACGAGAAAGGAGAGCATATTATGATCATTGAAAATACGGAATTTGGGCGTGTTGAGGTAACGGATATTCCACTGCCGGAAGGAATAGATTCCAATATCAACGGAACCTATACTTTCTCCGGAAGAGTGCTTGTGGCGGTCAGGGAACAGGAGAAAGACAAGGACTGGTACCATGTCTTCACCATGGAGGAGGACGGAACGGGAATCTGCCAGTTATATGACGGCGTAATTCCGCAGAAAAAAGGGGCAAACGGCATTCGCTGGATGTGTTATGCAGACAACAGGAGAATTCTGCTGGGGGATTATGTGCTGGAATGTACGCCGGATCTGGACCATTGCACCTCCGCGGAGCTGGTGGAGGTGGTACTGCCGGAGGAGGTGGAGAAGATTCCCGGTGTGTTCATGCGGTGGTCAGAGCCCATAATTGCTCCGGATAATGAGCACATCTGCTTTTCCACATTGACGGGAACAGGGGCCTATAATTTCCTGGGAAGGCTTGTGCGGAAGGAAAAGGTCTATGTTGTGGAGGATGCCTGTATTATAAGCTCGGTGAATGACATAGAGCCCGACCCGGATGCGGAAGGCTTCTGCCGCAGAAAAGTTCAGCGGGGCGGAGAGGTCAAACAGTTCATAAGAGGCGGCAGGGGAATTACCCTTGCAGGCGGCGGGAAATGCATCAGTGAGAGTACGCTGCAGATGTTGGACAGCGAAGAATTTGTGCAGATCACGGACACGCTGGGATACGAAGAGACGGCAATTTTCTCCCCCGATGAGAAATATGCCATCTGTATGTCGCCCAGATTTTCTCCCGGAACGGATTGCGGGGTACTGGGAGTGGTCCCTCTGTACAACGACATTATGACAAGAAGCAAGTATCTGAACGTATTGTATCAATATGCCATTGCCGGAGTTCGTTTCGGCAGGCCGGGAAATATCGGTCCGGCTTTGATTGATGTGGAGCGCTCCATGAAGGAAGGACGGGGATACGAGGGTGTAAATCTGAGCGACCCAGAAGGAAAATGGGTATATTATTCTCCTATGAGCTGGCACCCGGACAGTACCAGAGCAATGTGGAACGAGAGTACCAGAAGGGCTCAGGGGAATGTGAAAAGCAGACTGCGCAGATGCAGGCTGTTGGATGTACATCCCTCGGTGCCGGTTCCGGCCGTGCGGACGCCGGACAGGGAGGAGATTCCTTATGCGCTGCCAGTTGAATCCGCCGGGAAACAGCAGATGCCACAGCTTCCGCTGAAAATAAAAGGAGCGGGTGGTGGGATGGTGACCAATGCCAGCCTGGCGGCCGACACCTTTGAAACATTGTATGAGAATTACAGCGAAGACGGCAGAACCTTCTACAATGGCTGGATTCGGGTGAAATCTCCGGCCAACATGTTCATGCCGGGGGAGACGGTGATACATAGCGACATCAACGTAACCGGCGAGCATAAGGGCCAGATGAAGCTGCGCATCGTACTGCAGGCAGACGCACAGTTTCAGATTCATCCGGACAGGAGCCTCGGCGAAGACGGACAGCCGAAATGTACGGGCTTTGCAGAGTATGACGGTCTGAGAAGAAATGTGGAGGATATGTGGGATTAATCAGGCCATATGCAGGGATTCTGATTCCATAAGAGACTGTGAAAGAGAACAGGAGAATTTTTCCGTATTTGCACTTGACACACATACCAACGGTATGATAATATTCATACATACCGATAGTATGTATGAGGGAGAAAGCAGTGTCCAGGAATAAGCATCCGGAAGAAACAGTCAATTTAATATTGGATGTAGCGTTTCGACTGTTCATGGAGAAGGGGTACGAACATACCTCTATTCAAGATATCATCGACCGTCTGGGCGGGCTCAGCAAGGGCGCGATTTATCATCATTTTAAATCCAAAGAGGATATTCTGGAGGCTGTTATCGAGAGAATGACCGCGGAATCCAATCGGCTGCTTGCGGCTGTCCGGGATCGGAGTGATCTCAGCGGCAGGGAGAAAATGAAGGCCATTTTTAGAGAATCTGTGAATCGGCCTGTACAAAATGATATCTTTACAGTTGCACCGGATTTTCACAATAATCCGAAGCTTCTATTCAGTTTGTTGCATGATACCATTGAAAACGCTGTGCCCAATTATATCTTGCCCATTATAGAGCAGGGGATTGCGGACGGTTCTATTGAGACGGAGTATCCGCAACAGCTGGCGGAGCTGGTTTTGTTTGTGGCAAATATCTGGATGAATCCCATGGTATTCGATGACTCTGTGGAAAAATCTTACGGTAAATTTATGGTATTTGCCCAAATGCTGGGGGGGCTCGGACTGGATATCGTGGATGATGAAATGCTGGGAAGGCTGCAGGAGCTGGCGGCTATTTATCAGAAGAATAAGTAAATGAGATTCGGACACCGGAAGAGACGGGGCAGGGAAATACAAAGGACTGTCATATGACAGTCCTGTATTTTGATTTTATACATACCGTCGGAAGGTATGTATAAGAAGAAAAACAAAACATAGGAGGCTTCACAAATGCGTTCCAGATTATTTTCGAAAGATTTCACATTAGTTGTCATTGGGCAGATTATCTCCCTGTTCGGCAATGCCGCACTGAGATTTGCATTGCCGTTGTATCTGCTGAATCTGACAGGGTCCTCGGCCCTCTATGGGACCGTTACGGCCTGTGCCTTTATTCCGTCCATTCTGTTGTCGCCTGTGGGAGGCATTGTGGCGGACCGGGTAAATAAGAGAAATATCATGGTGATACTGGATTTTTTTACAGCGGCGGTGATATTGGTATTTTCTCTGCTGATGGATACGGGAAATC
Organism: uncultured Acetatifactor sp.; assembly: GCA_948896875.1. GTDB lineage: Bacteria > Bacillota > Clostridia > Lachnospirales > Lachnospiraceae > Acetatifactor. Next base: position 75,650 of record CAQUWW010000001.1, read on the forward strand.
TTATTGTTCTGCTGACAGTTACAATGATGATTCTGTATGGGATTGCCGGTGCATATCAGCCCTCTGTACAGGCAAGCATCCCGGCACTGGTAAGGCCGGAACACGTTATGGCAGCGAATTCTGTCATCAATACCATCAGCTCCTTTTCGTCCCTGACAGGGCCTGTACTTGGCGGGATCCTGTATAGTACATATGGACTCAGGCCCGTATTATGGGTTTGCATGATTTGCTTTGTGTTGTCGGCAGTTATGGAGATTTTTATCAGAATCCCGTTTCAGAGGCAGGCTTCCGGCGACAGCATTTGGAAAACAGCGTGGGTTGATTTTGCAGAAAGTCTTACGTTTATTCGGAAGAAAGAACCTATTATCGGAAAAGTACTTCTGGTTATCTGCGGAATGAATCTGTTCCTGTCCGCAATGCTTATGGTGGCGGTGCCATATCTGATTACAGAGATATTGGGATTTGAAGCAGAACAGGCAAACAGGCTGTGTGGCTATGCGGAAGGCGCATTGGCGGCGGGAGGACTGACCGGAGGAATCTGTGCGGGTATTTTCGCGGATAGATTGTCCATTCGAAAATCGGGGAATCTGGTAATTGCCTGTGCCGCAGGCGTATTTCCTGTGGGCGCCGCCCTGCTCCTTTTTTCATCTGGAATGATAAACTATATTGTCATTACGGTATGCTGTTTCTGGATTATGGTGTCTTCGACCATATTCAGCGTACAGATGATGTCTTTTGTTCAAAGGGAGACGCCACAGAATCTCATCGGGAAGGTAATTGCAGTCATTTTTACCGTTTCCATGTGTGTACAGCCGCTGGGCAACGCATTATATGGTATCCTGTTTGAAATCTGTGAGGGAGTTGAAGCGGCGGTTGTTCTGTTTTCCGGTGTCATGTCACTTGTGATTGCTGTCAGTACCAGGAAAATTTTTAGTAGTCATACCTTCCGCAATGGCAATTCCGTCCAGAGCCCAGGTGCTTTTTAACAATGCATCGGACTGCGACAATGCTCAGCATATTGATTTTTTGATGAACTTTCTATTGTGGAAGATAGGCTATCAATTCCTCCGCTGTGTCCTTCATGCCCCGCCGAAACCAAACCTCAATCCATCCATACAAAAAGAACGCAACATAGGCGGAGGAATAAGCGGCGGGCATTTCCTGTTCTGGATTAAAACCGCACAAATCCAAAATGATGTCTTTGAGAAGATAAACCAATCCTCTCTCGTTTAACAGGGTGTAAAACTCCCGGTTTGCTTCAAAATGGGAAAACACAATCCGCACCACTTCTTTTACCGGGAGGTCAGGGGTTCCTTTCCATCTGTCCACCCAATCTTGAAATAAATGCTCAACGTATGCTTTGATAATATCTTCCTTTTCTTCGTAATTGCGGTAAAAGGATGTCCGCCCCACCCCGGCCATGCCGCACAATTCGCTGACAGAAATTTCACTGATTGGCTTTTCTTTCAGCAGCTCCAGCATAGAGCTGGTAAGATGCTCCACCACATAGGCGTTGCGGCTCTCGTTGCTGAATGGTGAGACATTTTTCTGCTTTTGTTCCATTTTTACTGCCCCCATTGACAAAGTTATTTCATGCTGTTACACTTGCGTTGCTGTTACGATTGTTACAAATCATAGCATACAACAAAAAGTCTGTCAAGGAGGGAGTTTCATATGACATTGACGCAGAAACGGCTGTTGATATTGCTTATCATCGCTGTAGTGGCCTTTGTTCTGGGGCGTCTGGCGGTGCGGGCCGCTATAAACCTGCTGATCGGCGGAACACTGTTTGGAGGGAATTTCTTATGAGAAAGACCGTAAAAGAAAAGAGGGTGAGGATTGTGCCGATTTGGATGGGTATCTTTGTTTTTGTTCTGGCGTTTGGTGCCGGGATTGCTTCAAAATTTGCAATCCAGCCTGGGTGGACGAAAGAGTACAGCGTGGCGTGGAGCGATGAGTTGGGGACACGCATGGTCGATTTGTTCTATGGGGACGGGGAGGCCAACAAGTTCGACCTGTATCTGCCTGCCGACAGCGGGAAGGGGAGCTATGGTCTGGTGGTCTACCTCCACGCCGGTGGCTTCACCTCCGGGGATAAAAGCGGGGATGTGGAGATGCTCTCCTGGCTGTGCAAAAAGGGCTATGTGGCGGCCGGTATCAACTACACCCTGTTCGCGGAGCTGGAGGGCGGCGCTACCAACGGCGCCAGTGTGCTGACCCAGTCCAACGAAATCAGGGACGCCATCCCCAAAGTGATCGAAGCGGCGGAAAAGGAGGGCTACCATATTGACAATATGGCTATCTCCGGCGGCTCGGCGGGCCACGCTTTGGCTATGATTTATGCCTATCGGGATGCCAGTCAGTCACCTGTTCCTGTGAAAATGACCTTCGGCGCGGTGGGACCGTCCTGCTTCCACCGGGAGGACTGGGACAACTACGGCTTTGATCGAGAGACAGAGGAGAGCTATCAGGGGGCAGCGGGCATTTTCAGCGCCATGCTGGGCGAGATGCTTTCGGTGGAGGAAATCAAGGACGGCTCCTATTTGGAGAAAATGAACCCTATTTCCGCCGTCGAGTGGATTACAACCGACGCCCCGCCTACCGTCGTCGCTTATGGAACTTACGACCGAGTGCAGCCTTTCAAGGCATCCCTTCGGCTGAAGGCGGCACTGGAAGAAAATGGTGTGGACTTCAAATATTTTGAGATGCCCCACTCCGGCCACGGATTACAGAACGACCATGCGCTCTACAAGCAGTGGATGGAGACCGTTGAGGAATATCTTGACAAATACATGCCGGTAAAGTGAGAGCGGAGTTACTAATGCCCGGAAAGTTGCTGCTTCTGCTGGAGCGGTATCAAGGCAACAGTAGGATGCCGATATGCGATTAAATATCCTTCGCCCGATACAGCAGCAGAACTTTTTTCACCACAGTCCGCTCACCCCTGCCGTTTCCCGGCGTCCATGTCAGGTCCGTTCTCCAGGGCACCGAGTAGGGGCCATCAGGATTTGCCTTTAATTGCTGGAAAATGGCTCTGCGTCCGGCGGCATTCTGAGCGGCGTTCGTGTCTCCGCTCTGTCTGCGCCAGCTTTCATAACCGTCCAGGTAGCTTTCCGCCATCTCGTCCCAGGAATGGAATTGCTGCTGGATGACCCTTCCGGCCCTGCTGAATTCCTGATCCAGTTCGTTTCGGTCTATCATTTTCACCAGGTACATCATGCCCAGAAGCTGGGTGGCACGGCACAGATCCCAGCCTACATACATGGTATCCAGCCGTCCGGCATGCCGGTCGACCAGCTCATGGACTGTCTGTAGTCCATCCTGCCTGTTTCGGATATCCCATTGCTCTCCAAGGGCCACATTTCGGAAATTGGCCACTACTTTTCGGGTTCCGTGCACCCCTGTGATCAAAGGCCAGCCCTCCAGCATGGCGAAGGAATGGGCCCAGATGGCGAAGGTGGAAGCACACCAGCATTCCAGATCGTTGCGGGGAAGGAGAGGATCTCTCCTCCAGAAAATGGCAGGCGCAAATCGCCAACGGCGCACACCAATCACACGGTAAAGCAGCACAAAGATCACATAAATCCATGCGGATGCCCAGCGGCCCAGCAGGCGGCCATAGTCTGATTCTCCCAGCACCGGGACATAATCCCCATACATGTCTATGTAGTGGTCCAGCTGTGTCATATTTTTTTCAAATATCATAACTTCATCCGGCGGTGTCCATTCCTTCCACACCCCTGCCGGCATGCGGTATTCTCCGGGCGTATCCGTCTCCTGGATTGCCTTTTTGTTGATATGGGCGATGACTTTCTCGCCGCTGGGCAGCTGAATGTAGTGGTAGATCTGGTCGCCGCTGCGGATGGTGTCATGGTTGATCACCACACCCTTTACAATCAGGGTAAAGGTATCCAGCTTTTCCATATCGGCTATGGACTCTGCGATGGAAACTTCTGCCCCGGCTTCCGCTCCAGCGGCTCCTTCTTCCAGGGTAACGTCTTTCTGATAAATTTTGTAAAAAAGGGGTCCCAGAACGAACTCCACAAACAGGGTCAGCGCTATCAGGGCGGGAAGCCATAGAAGCATCTGATACATATTTGTGTTGAAGCCGTATATGTTTTTGTTTGAAATTTTATAGCGGGTGGCACTCATGGGGAATTACCTCCTAAATCTAAATTCTATTGTAAATGTATGGGGCTGCTTTTTCAAGTGTAAAAACGGGAGAGATCCGGAGGAAATCATGAGGATAAGAGATATGTACGAATTGGCGATTGACTTTTTCAGGGCTTTCGTTTATCCTTTGGTTAAAGTTCTTGAAAGGAAGTGTTTTTTATGCCAGCATTACAGCCTCAATCTCAGATTATTTCTCTGGAGCAGTATGAAGCTCTTCCGGAAGATATCAGAGCAGAAGTATTTGAAGGACAGATTTATTATATGGCCAGCCCCTCACAGATCCATCAGTCGATACTTCTGGAACTGAGCACGCTGCTTAACTTCTATGTGAAAAGCCGGAAAGGAGATTGCAAAGTATTTCCTGCTCCATTCGATGTAAAACTTTCGGACAATCCCCTCACAATCGTACAGCCAGACATTATGATTGTGTGCGACAAAGACAAGCTGGACGAAAATCGCTGCAATGGCGCCCCAGACTTCATCATTGAGATTGTTTCTCCCGGCAATCCGTCAGATGATTATATCCAAAAAGCATACTACTACAAAAATTATGGTGTTCGGGAATACTGGATTGTGGACCCGAAACGCCGGCTGGTAACGGTTAACTATTTTGAAGGAGATTTACTGAACATTCAATATTCCTTTGAATCCACAATCAAGGTAAATATCTATGATGACCTATATATCAACTTTTTTGATATTGCTGGTTTACTGAATATTTAGCTGTTGACATGAAAATCCCCCCTTAAATAGATTTTGGTTGTCTGCCTCGTCTATTCAAGGGGGATTATATTATTCCGCATATACCCTTTGTGGTGTCCGTAAGATATCCGGAGGTGTATTAAATTTCGGATTGAAGAGGGCCGTGTTCTTTCTCATGGGCCATAATAGCCTGACGGATTAAATATAGAATCTCACCGTTGATAGAACGTCCTTCATAATCTGAAAGACTTTTTAATTTGGCATGTAAATCATTGTCTATACGTATTCCCAAATGCTTTTCTTTCTTTGTCATAGAACCCTTCTCCATACTATAAGTACAAAATAAATTTATTTCGCATTTATTTTACGTACATTTTGTGCTAGAATATGTGAAATGAACTTGTTTTAAGTACATATTATTTATGGAATAAAGGTTTATTATTCGAAAACAGACACCGGGAGAAAAATATGAGGATCGAAAGAAATTATTATACACTGGAACTGAAGTCAATAAAGGCACAAAGTAAAGAATGGGAACAGGAAGTAATGACATGGACAAAAGAAGAGAAACAGAAATATTTGGAAAGTGAGCAACATCAGCTGAAAAAAATATACGCACATATTGAAGAAGATAAGCGTCATATCATACGAGTTATGAATCAAGAGAAAATGAATATTTTTCAGAATATGGCAGAGAAGGCGATTGCCTGGGCAGAAGATATGATAACAGACTTGCTTATTGACATTACTGATCAGCTTCAGGGAATGATTCAGTTTAAAACAGATATAATACTTTTTACATGCGAAACGCCTCCAAGGTGCCGCGCCTATTTCTTAGAAATAATAGAAGTGGCAGATGAGATTTGGATGGACGCAGAAGAAAAAGCATATACAATGGTTTTCTGGTTTAATTTATATGACGAAATAAAAAGATAAAAGGAAACGTACCGGAAATCAACGGTTGGAATTTTTTGAAAATCTGCTGATGGGCGGGCAAAATGAATTGAGGAACAGGTATCTTCATATTTGACTATAAAACTAAGCTTTGAGAGGTGTGCATGATGGAAATAAGAGAATACACAGAATACAATGAAGAAGAAATACTGAGCCTGTATGCCAGCGTGGGCTGGACGGCTTATACGGACCAGCCGGATATCCTGAGAAAAGGGTTTGAGAATTCGCTGTTGATTCTGGCGGCCTATGAGGGCGATGCGCTCCAGGGGCTTATCCGGGTGGTGGGCGACGGGCACACCATTGTGTTCATTCAGGACATTCTGGTATATCCGGAATATCACAGGCAGGGGATTGGCTCCCGGCTGCTCCAGGCAGTGCTGGAACGTTACCGGGATGTGCGCCAGATTCATCTGGCGACGGACAATACGCCGAAGACCGCGGCATTTTATAAATCCCAGGGCTTTAGCGAGATGTCCGAGGTTGGATGCCTTGTGTTCACGCGGCTGTAGGCTGGATGAATAATTGTATAAGAGGACAATTCTTTGGCTCCGGGAGATCAGGGCCGATATTGTTCTGAGATATCCGTAATCTTCCCCTCCTCCAGCTCAATGATCCAGAGCACCTGATATTCCATTTCTGACAGAGCAGTCCGGAATTCTTCCGCGCTGAGCTCCAGACGGGGATCATAGTGATTTTCCAGAATGGAAAAGGTGCAGTTCTCATGAAGGGGATAGGTGATGTCTTCGCCTTCTGCATCTACCACTTCAAAGCCAGCGGCATCATTGTATTCCGGTTTCCAGCCTTCGCTTTCCGGTGTCAGCCACAGCTGCAGGTCGATGGTGGCGGTACCGTCTGCAAATTCCGACAGATATCCGTAGGTCTGGCCGTTTTGCGGGATGGCGGCAGAGGGTGTGATGTTTTCTGGGGATGTGGATTCCTGCACGCCCGGAATGTCATCGTTAAAGGTATCCGTGGGAAAATTGGGAATGTTTTCGTTTTTTCCCAGTACAGGATTCGTTTTGATACCGGCAGTCGCCGCTGGAAAGGAACATCCTACCAGGGCGCCCAGGCTGGCAGTTAACACAAGGACACATATCAGTACGGAAGCTCCGTTTTTCTTTCTGGTCTGTTCTAATATATTCTTAAACCGTTTTTTCATAACCTGTTTCCCTCCGTAGAATTGAGTGGATAGAACTGTTTTTCTGGTGTAATGTCTGTAAAGCGTAGAAAGCAGGGTTTCAGTGTAGGCTTTCCGTATGGTGTAATTTGTACCCTGTATGACACGCTCATCGCAGGATAATTCCATCGTGATGGCAGCTTCTCTCTGCATAATCCAGACGAGCGGATTAAACCAGTGAATGGCATTGGCCAGAACAAACAGCAGCTTTTTGTATACATCTTTTCTCTTCAGATGAACCAGCTCATGTTTCAGGATAAATGGTAACGCTTCCGAGGGAAAGGGTTCTTTTGAAGGGGAAATTTCTTCCGGCAGGATTAGTACAGGTTTCCAGAATCCGATTATCATGGGGCTGGCGGCTTCGGTGTATTTTATGGCGCGGAGGGTGCCCCGGATACCCAGTTCCTGCTTCAACATAGATATCTGTTCTGAAATGTAATTGTTTTCTATTGCGGTGCCATTCTTCAGCACCTGCTTTTTGTAATGCAGACAGCTGAGCAAATGTACAGCCAGGAATAGGAAACCGCCGGTCAGCCAGATGAAAACAGTAAGATCAAGCAGGGTAAAGGGAAGCCGGTTCTCCGAGGAGTGTATCGCGATGGGTACCGTCATCTGTGCCGGGATTTCTACTACAATCTGTCCGACCTGTTCAGAGGGAATGTTCTGTTCCAACAGAGTATCCGCGTCATTTTTCGCAGAATGGGAGCTGAGCTGAGCCGGCATTTGGGATAAGTAGTTGGCAGCAGCCCTTACATCCGCAAGGTGAAAAGGCAGAATCAGCCGCACCGCAAGCAGAATCCAGATCCAATAACTCCATTTTGCAGCATATCGTCTGTTTAAAAAAGGAGTCAACAAAAGCAACACGCCGATTAGCAGACTGATGGATACTGAAATTTCAAAAACGGAAAGAAATAAATCTGTCATCATTCTTCCTCCTCCATGGAATGTTCCGCCTCTAATTGATCCAGAAAATTCCTGAGTTCTTCTACGTCAGAATTTCTGATTGCTTTGTTGCTGTACAGGGTGGCAATCATATTCTGCAGAGAATTGTTGTATAGTTTTTCCAGAAAATGTTTGCTGGCGCCGGCCTTGTACTCATTTTCTGAAATGATTGCGGTATACAGATTCGGGCCGGTTGAGCGATCGCAGCTGACAAACCCTTTGTCAGACAGACGGGTCAGAGAAGTCATCAAAGTAGAAAGCTGCCATTTCCTCCGTCCCTGCAGTTCTTTTAAGATAGAATTTGAAGTAAGCGGGGAAGCGCTGTTCCAGATGACCTGCATGATTTCCAATTCTGCTTCTCCCAGTTTTTTGCGTATACTGTCCATATGAAATGTCTCCTGTTTCAAGCTTTGTAGCCGCCATTGTCCGTACCTTTTAGGGATTCCCTTCCGGCCATTTCCGGCCAGTCCTGATTTTACAGTCTATTGATTGTATATCATGGATTCTGCCACAACTTTTACGGCCGTTCCCGGGTGTTCCGCGGATCCCTGCACTCCTGTGTACGTGATTTCCACTATATCACCTGCGGAAATGGGCGTATCTCCCTCTATTACCTGGGCATCCCGGGTAGAAAAATACAGGACAATGTCTTCGTCATCCATGTCCCTGATTACAATGACGCCATTCTCATATTTATCCACAATTCCTATAATGGGATCTCCCTGTGGAATTTCCCCTTCGTCAAGGGTCTCCTGAGCTGGAACCGAGGATGGCAGGAAAAGATAAGGCCGTTATTATGGAGTTTAAGGTACAGGATGAGGGGGAGAAAGAACTTTCCGATACCGTACAGGCGGCTTTGGCACAAATCGAAGAGAAAAAATATGGAAGTACGATTAAATGAGAAGGAATCGAGCCTCCAGGATGGAAAAGGAATGCCTGATACAGGCGCAAGGGCTTTCCTAAGGCACGCAGTATAAAACAGCGTGCCTTAAAATTGTGTGTCTTAAAGCTGCACACAGAGCTCATCATAAACAGCCCGCATCAGATTATCATCCTTCCGGCATTCCGCCACCAGGGAAATAACGGCGGATTGATCAGGCAGGATGATGGAGAGCTGACAATTTTTTCCGGCGGCCCGGAAGGAATTGTATTCTCCTCGCCAGAACAGGTAGCCATACCGGGGGTCGGACTGCGGCTTTGTGCTTTCTTCTATCCATTCGGGAGAGAGCAGCTGCTTTCCGTTCCAGCAACCTTTGTTCAGGTAGAAGAGACCGAATTTATGCAGTTCCGACAAAGTCAGGAACAGCCCGCCTGCACCGAAGGTATTGCCCATAGGATCCGTCTCCCACATGGGACGTTTGATGCCCAGATGAGTAAAAAGTCTGGGGGTCAGGTAGGACACCAGGTCACAGCCGGACCGCCGCTGCACCAGGATGCCGGCCAGGTACGGGCCCACATTATTATAGACAAAGCGACTGCCCGGGGTATAGGGAAAAGGGATGGAAAGGGACAGCTTGACCCAGTCGTCCTCTTCATAAAGAGGGCGCTGCGCCCCCATGAGGAAGCCTGCCTCCTGCCCAAGACACATGGTCAACAGATCCCGGACGGTGGCTTTTGTCAGGTTTTCACCGACTGTTTCCGGAAGCTCCCGGGGGAACACGTCGGTAAGCTTCTCCTCCAGAGAGAGGAGTCCTTCCTGAACAGCAAAGCCCACTGCGCAGGAGGTGAAGCTTTTTGCGGCGGAGTATACATTGCGTCGGCATTCATCTTCGCTGTGCCACTGGGCGATCAGCTCGTTATTTTGTGTAATTTTGACGCCGAGAACGCCCAGAGGCGCGGCTTTGTCGACAAATTTTTTGATATCCATTTCTTTTCCTTTCTGCTGTTGAATGTTCTACTTAACAGGATAACATTAAAGGACATCATCCTTTTACCATAGTGCTTAAGGCATAGTATGGTTGTAATCTTAGGTAAAGTCAATGTAGCATAAATGCAAAATTCTGTTTCTCCCAATTTTTCCTCAACAAGAAAATACTGCTGAAAAAAGCTGAGATATAGTAACTTTGAGAGCAAATCATTTATCTTCAGGTAATTATCACAATTCCGTCCGGGTATCTCCTGACTATACCGGACTTGACGGCGTCCTCCGCTCCTGCTTTTGCCTGGACTGCATTCCGAAAGACCTCTCCGGGCTTTTGCCTGGGCGGCACATTTACATCCGGAAGTCCGTCTGCTGTACCTCTCACCTTCGCTTCACGGGATTTCAGCTCAGCTTTCTTATGCTCCACGTCCTCCCCACGCATTTCGTCCTGGCGGATCTCTCCCTTCAGAATGGCAATACCGCCTTCTATTCTGGCAATGACTGCTTCCCGACGTTCTGCCTGCTCCTTGAAAATGTCTCCGGCAACAATAGACTGCATTTTATCCCGGGAAACACCAAAATTCTTCTGCCCTTCATTTCTGTCGTCCTCGATGCTGCCTCCGGTGTCTTCGATATTATTTACTTTCTCATCTGCGCTCTTTGGATCCCTGGCATCCGTGCTCGAGATTTTTTCTAAATTTATTTCAGCCTTGCTGCCTGGCGCTGCTTTTTCTACTCCTGTTTCTTCGGGCCTGCCCTTTTGCATATCTGTATCCGGGGCGGTCAGCTCTTCTAAACGTTCCTCTTTTTTCCGTTCCCGGCTGACTTCGGCCTGACGCTGCCTTAAACGCGTGTTAAGACTGTTTAATTCCTGTTGAAGCTCCTGTTTCTTCTTGGAACGCTCTGCCTCGGACATTTCCTGCTTTGTGGAAAGCCCCTGCTTCTGCCGTTGTACTTCGGAAATCTCATTCTGGATATTCTTACTGACGACATCCACCGGCTGGGACGCCGTTTTCTGCCCATATGCCGCATTCTGTCCCGCGTTGCTTTGCATGGCTGCAGCTTGCTGGCCGGTTGTTTTGCTCTGTCTGCCTGCTGTCTGTTGCTCTGCTGTTCTGTTCTGGATGAGTGCCGTATTGTCTGGCGTTCTCGTGATACTGATTCCCATATTTTCACCCCTCATTCTGTTGAAAAATATGTTTACGGCTTTGTGGATTCTTCCTGTATAAGTTATATTATACGCTTCTCCGGCTAAATTGCAATCTGTTCTTGAAGCCCAAATTCCTGAAACAACTGATTACGATAATCCGCATTCTCAGAAGCACGTCGCAGATCTTCTATCCGATTCTGGGAAAGCAGAATACTGTTTAAGGTCAATATGATTTTATGACACTGACTACTAGTGACAGACTATTAGCAACAGTTCGATGGCCTGTCAGAACTGTTAAGATTATTCCAGTCAGATTATTGACGACTCCACTAAAAAGCAGGAGTAGGATAATAGTTGAAAAGAGAACTGTAAACTGGTAAAATTTTGTGCTAAGATAGAGTTAGTGAGATGGGTGGAAAGGCATGGAAGACACTAAAATGCCGTACTCTGCACGACGTACGGGAGAAGCCGGCGCAGGGTGAGACAGAGCGTTGATATTTACAGGCATTCTTAAATCGGAAACAGGAGCGGAGAGCGCTTTCGGAATGGAGGAGAAATGATTAGAATACTTGCAATCGGAAACAGTTTTTCAGAAGATGCAACCTACTATCTGCATCAGATACTGGAGACGGCAGGAGTAGAAAACCTGGTGGTAAATCTTTTTATCGGTGGTTGTTCTCTGGAGAAGCACTGGCTTAATATTGAGCGGGAAGCGAGAGAATACCAGCTGCAGGTGAACGGGAGCAAAACAGATCGACATGTATCCATACAGGATGTACTTCGGGAAACGAAATGGGATGTGATAGTGACGCAGCAGGCCAGCCATGACAGCGGCTGGATGGAGACCTATGAACCGTTTCTGGGGAATATGGTGGACTATCTGAAAAAGAATGCCGCCGATGTGAAGTTGTTTTTACATGAGACATGGGCCTATGAAAAGGACAGCACCCATTGGAACTTCGAGCGGTATCATAAGGATCAGCAGGAAATGTTCCGCAGACTGCAGCTGGCATATACCACTATGGCCGAAAAATACAAGCTGCCGCTTATCCCTGGTGGGGAGCTGATACAGAAGCTCAGAGAGACAGAATTTTTTGGAGATGGTGGAAAAAGGAGTATCTGCAGAGATGGATTTCATATGAATTATATATATGGAAGGTATGCCATCGGCTGTATCTGGGCCAGATGTCTGGCGAAAATCCAGGTTAAGGGGAATGCATTTGTACCGGAGACTATTTATATGCCGTATGAGAATCCGGACAGAGAAGTTATCAATGTCATTCAACGATTGACCGACGAGATGATCTGTTTTCAGCCGGAAGAGTAAACTTCTTTTCAAATGGAAGAAAATAGAGTATAATCTATAATTATGAAAAAAGAGAGTAATGAATTTTTAGGGTTGTTGTGTAATATGTATCTTGTCGCAATGCTGGTGGTGCTGCCTCTGTATACAGGTCAGGGCTATTGGCAGCTGGGTGACACAAAGTACAGATTGTTCTACAATGTGTCACTTCTGTGTGTGGGAGTCTGGATGATATTCGGGATTCCGTTACAGGTGCAGGCTGCAGTCGGAAGGCGGAAGCAGGAGGCCGCTGTTGATCCGCACAGGGCTGCACCAAAATGGACAGAGTATTTCGGCGGCTTCAGCGGGACGGATTTCGCTGTGGCGTGTTATGGGGTATGCGCCCTGCTTTCAGCGGTTTGCAGCTCCTATGGGCGTCTCGCGTGGACCGGCTACAGCGGCTGGTATATGGGAGCGATAGTGCAGCTGCTGTTTGTGGGCCTTTACTTTTTTGTGTCGAGGCAATATGACGGTGCCAGGTGGCCGCTGTATCTGGCCGAGGCGGCCTTTTTTGTGGTATCAGTATTGGGATTGCTGCATCGGTTGGGGATAGATCCTCTGGGACTGCTGGATGGATGGAACAGTGGTGACTGGGAGTATAGTCATATGCTGTCCACACTGGGAAATATTAATTGGCTCTGCGGCTATTACAGCGTGGTGCTGGCTTTCAGCATTGCGCATTTCCTGAGAGAGGAGAAGCGGTGGTTGCGGATTGTATTGTACGTGGTGTCTGTGGCGGCGCTGGTAGTGCTCTGGATTCAGGGCAGTCAGGGCGGCCTGTTGATTGTGGGGGTTTGTGCGGCCTGCTGCGTTTGGACAGGGCGCAGGGATGCGGCGGTTCTGAGGAAAGTATGCCTGCTTTTTGCAGGTTCTTTTCTGTGCCTGCCCGTGATGGAGCTTCTGATGAAGCTTCGGGGGAAGAAAGCGGCCGTTGTGCAGGACGGAAATATTTTTGGAAGTGTGCGTTGGTATGTGTGGATTATCGCGGGACTTTTCTGCCTGCTTCTATTTTTCCTGCTGGCCAGAGTAAAACTGCCATTCCGGCATAAGAGCGGGAATGCGGAGAGACGGGAGGGCACCGTAGCATCGTTTTGGCAGAAATGTGGGAGAAAGCAGAGAGCGATTTGCGGAATGCTGGCGATTGTCGGCGCTGGCATTGGGATTTTCCTGATGTGTCGGCTGGCTGTAAACCGTCTGGATGATGGCTTTGGCAGTGGAAGAGTTTTTTTGTGGCGCATTGCCATACAGAATGTGGAAGAGGCAGGACTGAAAGATAAGCTGATTGGGGCAGGGCCGGACTGTTATGCGGAGGCTGTTTTCAACAGAATGGCCGCAGGGACGGATATGTGGCAGGGAGAACATTGGGATGGTTCGGTATTTACCAATGCCCATAATGAGTTTCTGAGTCAGCTTTGTAATGTGGGAATATTGGGGACGGTCTGCTATCTGGCCATTTTCCTGACGGCGTTGTATGCCTGTTATGGAAATATCCGGAGAGGTGACGATGGAGCAGGAAACTGGCTGGGACTGCTGGCGGCTGTGATGTACGGCGCACATTCTCTGGTCAGCTTTCAGCAAGTATTAAATACGCCGTTATTGTTTCTGACACTGGCGATAAGTGAGGCGATGAGACGACGGCAAGACGGACAGAGGACAAGGCAGGAAGAGAAAGGGACCGCACAGGAAGAAAATAGCAGATTTGTGACAGGTGTGACAGCTGAGGAGAAGTCAATGCGGAGCAGCAAGAGGGAAAGAATATGAAGTGGACAAAGTTTAGAGTAAAGACGACGGTGGAAGCGGAAGATATTGTAATCAGTACCTTGTATGATATTGGTCTGGAGGGTGCACAGATAGAGGATAAGGTGCCTCTGACCGCGTTGGAAAAGGAGCAGATGTTCGTAGACATTCTGCCCGAGGGTCCGGAGGATGACGGGATTGCATATTTGAGCTTTTTCCTGGAGGAAAAGGAAGATGGCAGCCTGGAAATGTCAGGGGAAAAGACAGATGCGGATGCCGTTTTGAAGAAGGTGCGGCAGGAACTGGAAGAATTGCGGCAATTCTGTGAGATTGGAGAGGGCTCTGTCACTGTGGACGAGACAGAAGACATTGACTGGATCAACAACTGGAAGCAGTATTTTCATCAGTTTTATATTGATGATATTCTTGTGATTCCGTCCTGGGAAGAGCAGAAGGCGGAGGATGAGGAAAAGATGGTGCTGCATATTGATCCGGGTACGGCTTTTGGCACCGGAATGCATGAGACCACCCAGCTGTGCATCAGACAGCTTCGCAAATATGTTACCAGGGATACGACGCTTCTGGATGTAGGAACCGGCAGCGGCATTCTGGCGATTCTGTCCCTGATGTTCGGAGCCAGGCATGCAGTGGGCACGGATCTGGACGAATGTGCGGTGGAGGCAGTGGCTCAGAACTGTGAAGCCAATGGAATTGGACCGGAACAATTCGAATTGCTGATCGGCAACATCATTACAGACCAATCTGTACAGAAGAAAGTGGGCTATGGCTGCTATGATATCGTGGCAGCGAATATCCTGGCAGAAGTGCTTGTTCCTTTGACCCCTGTGATTGTGAACCAGTTGAAAGAGGGCGGCATTTATATTACTTCCGGGATTATTGATGAGAAAGAACAGACGGTGGCGGCGGCTGTGGAGGCTGCAGGGCTGAAGATCCTGGAAATCACCCATCAGGGCGAATGGGTCAGCGTAACTGCGCAGAAACCGAGATAACTGAAACAGAAGTGCTCTCTGAGCTGACGGAACAGTAGGGAAATGCCTGGAGAATAGAAGGGAAGGACCAAATGCACCATTTTTTTGTGTCGCCGGACCAGATCAATATAAACGACAAAAGTGTCATAATTGTGGGACCAGATGTCAATCACATTAAAAATGTTCTCCGAATGAGGATTGGCGAAGAATTTTCTGTGAGTAACGGATTGGATGGGAAGGAGTATCGCTGTGGGATTCTGGCCGTGGAGGAGAACAGGATACAGGGTGAGCTTCGTTTCATAAAAGAGGATAAGGTGGAGCTTCCCGCCCGCGTGCATTTGTTTCAGGCGTTGCCTAAGGCGGATAAGATGGAATGGATTGTGCAAAAGGCAGTAGAATTGGGCGCATTTCGGATTATTCCCGTGGCGTCCAGTCGCTGCGTTGTAAAGCTTGACGACAAAAAGGCGGGCACAAGAGTCCTGCGCTGGCAGGGTATCGCGGAATCGGCGGCAAAGCAGAGCCGGCGTGCTCTGATTCCGGAGGTGACAAAGGTGTCACAATTTTCAGAAGCGATTTCCATAGCGGCCGATATGGATATCAGATTGATTCCTTATGAGATGGCAGAAGATGTGTCTGTGACCAGGAAATTGTTAAGCGGGATAAGATCGGGGCAGGATGTGGCGGTATTCATCGGACCGGAAGGGGGCTTTTCGGAATCGGAGATCGCGTTGGCTCTTGCAAATGGAATAGAGCCCATTACCCTGGGGAGGCGTATTCTGAGGACGGAGACAGCCGGGATGACAGTGCTGTCCTGGCTGATGTACCTGTTGGAGATCGGACCGTTTTGAATGCGGGGAGTCATGTTTTGCCCGAGGGTGACACACCGGAACAGAATACTCTGCATATGATATTACATGATTGATAGAGGGGTGAAAGCCATGGAAGTATATTTGGACAATTCTGCTACCACCAGAGTATTCCCGGAAGTAGCAGAGTTGATGATAAAAATCATGTGTGAAGATTATGGGAATCCTTCCAGCCTGCACTTGAAGGGAGTTCAGGCAGAACAATACCTTCGCCGGGCGAAGGGAAGCTTTGCCAGACTGCTGAAGGTGGATGAGAAGGAAATCCTTTTTACATCCGGCGGAACGGAATCGGATAATATGGCATTGATCGGTTGTGCGTATGCCAATCGCAGGCGGGGGAATCATTTGATTACCACTGCAATCGAACATCCGGCTATATTGAATACCATGCGTTATCTGGAATCTGTGGGATACAGAGTGACTTATCTGCCTGTGGATGCATACGGCAGGATTGCGACGGAGGATTTGCGGCGTGCCATGACACAGGATACCATTCTGGTGTCTATTATGCATACAAATAATGAGATCGGAGCACTACAGCCCATTGCGGAAGCAGGAACATTGATTAAGCGGATGAATCCATATACATTGTTCCATGTAGATGCGGTTCAGGGATTTGGAAAAGCAAAGATTTATCCGAAGAAAATGGGAATCGACCTGCTGTCTGCCAGCGGTCATAAAATTCACGGGCCCAAAGGTGTGGGATTGCTGTATATAGGGGACAAGGTAAAGATTCAACCCATTATTTACGGAGGCGGACAGCAGAGGAATCTTCGTTCAGGTACGGACAATGTACCGGGAATTGCCGGTTTTGCAAAGGCGGCAGAGCTTCTGTACGAGCATTACGACGATGATGTAAAGCGGCTGTATCAGTGCAAAAAGTACTTTATGGATGGGATCAGAAGAATGGAGGGTGTAAAAATAAACGGGGTGCTTCCGGGAAAACCGGACGGAGAAGGAACCGCTCCGCATATTGTAAGTGTCTCTGTGAGCGGCGTGCGCAGCGAGGTATTGCTACACGCATTGGAGGAAGACGGGATTTATGTATCTGCGGGCAGCGCCTGTGCAGCGCGAAAACCGCAGCCATCCACGACACTGAAAGCCATTGGCATCGAAAAGCCTCTTTTGGAATCTACGATAAGATTCAGCTTCTCAGTCTACACTACTGTGGAAGAATTAGACTATACATTACAGGCAATGTATGATAAAATTCCTATGCTGAGAAAATATACCCGCAGATAACAGAAAGGACATCTTATGTTTACAGCTTTTTTGATAAAATATGCCGAGATCGGTATTAAGGGAAAGAACCGTCACCTGTTTGAGGATGCATTGATGCATCAGATCAAATTTGCTTTGAAAAAATGTGAGGGGAAATTTTCGATTCACAAATCTCAGGGGCGTATTTATGTGGAAGCCCAGGGAGAATTTGACTATGATGAGACTGTGAAATCTCTCAAAAATGTGTTTGGCATTTCCGGTATCTGTCCGGTGGTATACGTGGAAGATGAAGGGTTTGAAAAACTATGTGACACGGTTGTAAGATATATCGCGGATGTCTATCCGGACAGGGAGAAGACGTTTAAAGTGCATGCGAGACGTGCCCGAAAGGACTATCCGAAAGAGTCCATGGAGATCAATGCGGACCTGGGAGAAGCCATTCTGAATGCATATCCGGAAATGTCGGTGGATGTCCATGATCCTGAGATTTTGCTGTGTGTTGAAATCAGAGAGAAAATCTACCTTTATTCGGAGACGATTCCGGGACCGGGGGGAATGCCTGTGGGTACGGGCGGCAAGGCCATGCTGCTTTTATCCGGCGGCATCGATTCCCCTGTGGCCGGTTATATGATAGCCAAGAGAGGCGTAAAAATTGATGCCGTTTATTTCCATGCACCGCCTTACACCAGTGAGCGGGCAAAGCAGAAGGTGGTGGACTTGGCCCGGATTGTGTCTGCATATGCAGGCCCTGTCTGGCTTCACGTGATTAATTTTACGGATATTCAGCTGTATATTCATGAGAAATGTCCGCATGAGGAGCTGACAATTATCATGCGGCGTTATATGATGCGGATAGCGGAGCATATTGCCATGGAGACCGGCTGTCTGGGATTGATTACAGGGGAAAGCATCGGCCAGGTCGCCTCTCAGACATTGAATTCTCTCATTGCTACCAATGAAGTATGTGAGCTGCCTGTGTATCGTCCGCTGATTGGCTTTGATAAGCAGGAAATCGTGGAGGTTGCACAGAAAATCGGTACTTTTGAGACATCCATTTTGCCTTATGAGGATTGTTGTACTATTTTTGTGGCAAAGCATCCTGTGACGAAGCCAAACGTGAATATTATCCGGCGTCATGAACACAACCTGGATGAAGGGATCGAAGAACTGGTGAAGACCGCGTTGGAAACCAAGGAATTGATTGTGGCAGAGTAGACGGTTTACTGAATGGAATGCTTCGGAAAGAATGCCTGAATGATGAGTGTATAACGGCAGAAAGACATCGCAGGCGATGTCTTTCTCATATTGTAAGAAATCCTGAACTTATCTTTCCCTGTAAATGGAATAAAAGGTGCATGAGGATTACTGTACAATATATGGCTTCAGGAATTCCAGCACCTCGTCGGCACCCTCTTCCGTATGGATGTTCAGATCAATAGGTTTGGACAGGTCCAGACTGAAAATGCCCATAATAGATTTTGCATCTACAACATATCTTCCTGATACCAGATCGAAGTCGTAATCAAATTTGGAAATGTCGTTTACGAACGATTTAACTTTGTCGATAGAATTTAGAAAAATCTGTACTGTCTTCAATGTTATTACCTCCTTTAAAATAATCATACCTTCAGTCTACATATTAATGGCTCGGCGGACAAAAGTCAAGGCGAAAACAGTACAAAAAAAGCGAGGAACAGGAATGAAAAATGTGGCATTGTATAACCTTGGCTGCAAGGTAAATTCCTATGAACTGGATGGAATGCGGCAAATGTTTCAGGAAAAGGGATATTGTATTGTGCCCTTTGATGAGAAGGCGGATATCTACATTGTAAACACATGTACGGTTACCAATATTGCAGACCGGAAGAGCAGACAGATGCTGCACCGGGCAAAGCAGCTGAATCAGGATGCCGTAGTTGTGGCAGTGGGCTGTTATGTGCAGACAGGCCGGGAGGCAGTGGAAAAGGATGAGAGTATTGACCTGGCCGTCGGTAATCATCGTAAAAAAGACATTGTGGAGATCCTGGAGGCATATCTGGCAGACAGGCAGGACAAGACATTGCAGGGGACGACGATTCCTGATATCGGTCGTATACACGAGTATGAAGAAATGCAACTGCGTCAGACCACGGAACATACCAGGGCTTATATCAAGATACAGGATGGCTGCAATCAGTTTTGCTCCTATTGTGTCATTCCCTATGCGAGGGGCAGGGTGAGAAGCCGCCGGATGGAGGATATTCTCCAGGAGATTCGAGGGATGGTGGCTGCGGGTTATCGGGAAGCAGTGCTTACGGGAATCCATATCAGTTCCTACGGCATTGATTTTGGCGGGAGCGGTCGTTATGATGGACGCAGCCTGTTGATGGATCTGGTAGAAAGGATCCACGAGATTCAGGGCCTGGAGCGCATACGGATTGGCTCTCTGGAACCCAGGATTATCACGCCGGAGACAGCGGAGCGGATGGCAGCCATGACGAAGCTGTGTCCACATTTTCATCTGTCTCTTCAAAGCGGA
>CAQUWW010000001.1:95291-112315 GCA_948896875.1 uncultured Acetatifactor sp.
ACATTACACCGTGGGGGAATACTATAGTAGTGTAAAACTGCTGAGAAGTGTTTTTCCGTATCCGGCCATTACTACAGATGTGATCGCAGGGTTTCCGGGAGAGACGGAGGAAGAATTTCAACGGACAAAAGAATTTCTGGAGAAAGTATGCTTTTATGAAATGCATGTCTTCAAGTATTCCAAACGGGCCGGGACAGCGGCTGCTGCTATGCCGGGACAGGTGCCGGAGCAGGTAAAAACTTTGCGGAGCAGAGAGCTTCTGGAGCTGACAGAAAGGCAGTCGAAAGAGTTCCGCAGTCGATACATAGGACGGGAGGCGGAGGTACTCATGGAAGAGATACGTGAACTGAGAGGGCACACATATCTCCTTGGACATACGAAGGATTATGTGAAGGTGGCCGTAGATGTAACGGAAAATATACTGTCGGATGTATCGGCGATTAATACTGTGATGAGTGTACCTGTGACAAAATTTCTGACAGATGAAATTCTCATATAGGAAAGGTTCCGGTCTCATTTTTGTACCTGCTTGGCCATAAAATAGGGGAAGCTTTCGTACTCGCGTCGTGTAAGGCTTGAATTTTCAGCATGAATGAGGTATAGTAAAAAAGAGTATCGAAATCGTTTTTGGCAGCATGGAGGTGAAGGGTATGCAGGATTTGGGAAATACACAATATTTTAAGGTAGACTCGGAACCGGTAAGCGGCGCGAAAACGGTACTGGCTGCCGTGTATGAGGCATTGACAGAAAAGGGTTACAATCCGGTAAATCAGATTGTAGGATACATTATGAGCGGCGATCCCACCTATATTACAAGTCACAGAAATGCCAGAAGCTTGATTATGAGAGTTGAGCGGGACGAGCTGGTAGAAGAATTACTGACAGAGTATATCCATGCCAATGCATGGGAATGATTGGTTGTACGGGAAGGATAAGGGGGATCTCTATGCGGATCATGGGTCTCGATTTTGGATCTAAAACAGTGGGTGTGGCTGTCAGTGACAGTCTGTTTATGACGGCGCAGGGACTGGAAATTATCCGCCGCAAAGAGGAGAATAAGCTGCGCAGAACATTGGCGCGTATAGAAGAACTGATAGAGGAGTATGAAGTAGAAGAAATTGTGCTGGGATTTCCCAAACATATGAACGCTTCCGAAGGGATCCGCGCGGAGCTGACACAGGAGTTTCGGGAAAAACTGGAGCGCAGGACAGGATTGCCTGTCATACTTTGGGATGAGAGACTGACGACTGTTGCCGCGGATAAGCTGATGATGGAAGCGGGAATTCGTAGAGAGAACCGGAAAGAATATGTGGACAAGATAGCGGCGGCGCTGATCCTGCAGGGCTACCTGGACAATCGAAGCATGCGGGAAAAGGCAGGCATATAGACGGGGAAATGGAGTAGACATGGCGAAATTGGAGAAGGTTGCCTTTAGCCTTGAAGGAGGAGTAGAGGAAAGCTTTTATGTGTTGGAGCAGACCAGAATCGGCGGAGCAAATTATATTCTGGTGACCGATTGCGAGGACGGAGACGGTGAAGCTATGATCCTGAAGGATATATCCGCAGACGGAGAGGCAGAAGGTGTGTTTACACTGGTAGAGGATGAGAAAGAGCTGGATGCGGTAGCAGGTGTGTTTGAGAGCATGCTGGACGATGTGGAATTTGCGTAAAGCTGCTGTTTATAGAACAATACAATTGCTGAAGGAGCAGCATCTGATTGACAGGATTTATTTTGCTGGCGGTTTTGCCTGCTGTGAGATAGGGAGTGCTCAGGATAGCGGATGAAAGATACTGTCATCATGATTTAATCTGTAACAAATGCGGGAGGACGTTTTCTTTCCAGGAGGATTTGCCGGAGGGGCTGGAAAGAATAATTGTCGGGAAGACCGGATTTTGTGTTGTGAATCAGGAGAGTGAGTTCTGCGGCTATTGTATGGAATGTGGAGGAGATTTGGTTGAAGAAAAAAGAGAATAATGTTGGTTCCGGGTTGAAGATTATCCCATTGGGGGGCCTGGAACAGATTGGTATGAACATTACTGCCTTCGAGTATGAAGACAGTATTGTTGTGGTAGACTGCGGTCTGTCCTTTCCGGCGGATGATATGTTGGGAATAGACCTGGTGATTCCGGATGTGACGTATCTGAAGGATAATATTGACAAAGTGAAAGGCTTTGTGATTACTCATGGTCATGAAGATCATATCGGTGCGCTGCCCTATGTGCTTCGGGAGATCAATGTACCTATATATGCCACAAGACTTACCATGGGTATTATAGAGAATAAATTAAAAGAACATGAATTGACAAAAGGGACAAAGAGAAAGGTCGTAAAATTCGGACAGTCCATTAATCTGGGAAAGTTTCGTGTGGAATTTATTAAGACCAACCACAGTATTGTGGATGCGGCCGCGCTGGCGATTTATTCACCTGCGGGAATCGTGGTACACACAGGTGATTTCAAGGTAGATTATACACCGGTGTTCGGAGATGCCATTGACCTGCAGCGATTTGCGGAGCTGGGGAAAAAGGGTGTGCTGGCGCTGATGTGTGATTCCACCAACGCAGAGAGACCCGGTTTTACACCGTCGGAGCGGACTGTGGGCGCAACTTTTGACACTTTGTTTGAGGAGCATAAAAATACCCGGATTTTTGTGGCGACTTTCGCCTCCAATGTGGACCGGGTACAGCAGATTATCAATTCCGCGTACAAATTCGGCCGCAAGGTATGTGTGGAAGGCCGCAGCATGGTCAGCATTATTGAGACGGCAAGAAATCTGGGGTGCATCAACATCCCGGAGAACACATTGATTGAAATCGATCAGATGAAGGATTATCCGCCGGAAAAACAGGTGATTATTACCACGGGAAGCCAGGGAGAGAGTATGGCGGCGTTAAGCCGGATGGCCGGAGGAATGCACCGGAAAATTACCATCGGGGCAGGAGACACAGTCATCTTCTCGTCCAACCCCATTCCGGGCAATGAGAAGCCTGTCACCAAAATTATCAATGAATTGATCCGAAAGGGGGCCGATGTAATCTTTCAGGATGCCCATGTGTCAGGGCATGCCTGTCAGGAGGAGATCAAGCTGATTTATTCGCTGATCCATCCAAAGTATGCGGTGCCTGCGCATGGAGAAATCAAGCATTTGAAAGCCCAGGCAAAAATTGCCCAGAGTCTGGGAATAGAGAAGGAAAATATCTTTATTCTTTCTTCCGGTGATGTGCTGGAACTGAAAGGAGATCGCGCCGAAGTAACCGGCAGGGTTCCTGTGGGGGCCATTCTGGTAGATGGACTTGGTGTGGGAGACGTGGGAAATGTGGTGCTGCGGGATCGCCAGCATCTGGCGGAAGACGGCATCATGGTAGTGGTTATGAGCCTGGATCGGGAAGCGGGACAGTTGGTCGCGGGACCTGATATTGTATCCAGAGGGTTTGTGTATGTGCGGGAGTCAGACGAGCTGATAGAGGAGGCCCGTCAGACAGTGGATGAAGCGCTTCAGAGATGTCTGGACCGAGGAATCACTGACTGGGGTAAACTGAAAAATACGACGAAAGATACTCTCAGTGATTATGTCTGGAAAAAGACGAAGAGACGTCCCATGATATTACCGATCATTATGGAAGTATAAAAGAAGAGCGGCGCGTTACCATGTGCAGTGGAATGGAGGCGTACATGAAAGCATTGAGTATAGTAGGGGCTGTGGCGGGAGCAATTTTCAGATTGGTGGCTGCCGTAGCAATTGTGTATGTGATTTATCAGGGGGCGGGAATCTGCTATGATTATGGGTATCGGATTTTCAACGAGCCCGCCGTGGCCATAGGCGAGGGCAGGACGGTGGAAGTGTCAATTACGGAGGAGATGTCCCCGTTAGAGATAGGAGAGCTTTTTGAAAGCAGAGGTCTGGTGAGAGACGCAAAACTGTTTGTGCTGCAGTATTATCTCTCCGAATTCAGAGAGGATGTAGGCCCCGGCACCTTTGAGCTGAGCACTGCCATGACTGCGGAAGAAATGATGGGAGCCATGGTGGTGGAGAAAGAGGACGAAGGGGAGGAAGAGACGGAATAAAGGGGACAGGAATGATTATCGATGAAAGACTGACCGCTTATATCGACTCGCTGGATCGGGGGAATACGCCTTTTCTCAATGAGATAGAGAAATATGCGCTGGAAAATGAAGTACCTGTAATACGGAAATCCACACAGAGTCTGCTGAAATTTCTGCTGGTCTGTGTAAAACCGGAATGCATTCTGGAAATAGGCACTGCAATCGGCTTTTCCGCGTTGCTGATGAGAGAATATGGGCCGGAACATTGTCGCATTACTACCATAGAGAAGGATGAAAAACGGATATTACTTGCCCGGAAGAATTTCAGTAGAGCAGAGAATGGGGCCGATATTACTTTGCTGGAAGGAGATGCCGCGGAGATTTTAAAAGGACTGAAAGGTCGGTGGCCTCTGATATTCATGGATGCGGCCAAGGGCCAGTATCTTCATTTTCTTCCGGATGTTTTGCGGCTGATGGCGCCGGGAGGACTGCTGGTGTCCGATAATGTGCTTCAGGATGGGGATGTCATTCAGTCACGCTATGCGGTGACCCGGCGGAATCGGACCATTCACGCCAGAATGCGGGAGTATCTATATGAGTTGAAGCACTTGCCGGAGCTGGAAACTGTGATATTGCCGGTGGGGGACGGAGTGGCGCTGAGCGTAATGAGGCAGTGAGGCGCCGCTTTTGTATGCACAGGCACAGTTTCGCATAGGGAAGCCGGGTGTTAAAGCAGTAAGGGGCCCTATGGCGGACGGGATCGCTTTATGGATTTGTAAAGGACATCATCGGCAGGTATGAGAATAGAGAAGACGAGGAAATTTCTATGATGCGAAGAAAGAAACCGGAGCTGCTGATTCCTGCAAGCAGTCTGGAAGTGCTGAAGACGGCGGTGGTATTCGGAGCGGATGCTGTGTATATTGGAGGAGAGGCCTTTGGACTGCGGGCAAAGGCCAAAAATTTTACGGCTGGGGAAATGGCGGAGGGAATTGCCTTTGCCCATGCAAGAGGCGTGAAGGTCTATGTGACGGCCAATATTCTGGCACACAATGACGATCTGGAAGGAGCCCGGGAGTATTTCAAAGAGCTGCGGGATATGAAGCCGGAGCCCTGTGACGCATTGATTATTTCTGACCCCGGTATGTTTGCCATTGCCAAAGAGGTGTGGCCACAGGTTGAAATTCATATCTCCACACAGGCCAATAATACCAATTATGGGACGTATCTGTTCTGGTGGAGACTTGGAGCAAAACGGGTGGTGACTGCCAGAGAGCTTTCACTGGCAGAAATCCATACAATCAGAGAGCATATTCCGGAGGAAATGGAAATCGAGAGTTTCGTACAGGGCTCCATGTGTATAGCCTATTCCGGACGTTGCCTGCTGAGCAATTATTTTACGGGAAGAGATGCCAACCAGGGGGCCTGCACCCATCCCTGCCGTTGGAAGTATGCGGTGGTGGAAGAGACCAGACCCGGAGAATATATGCCTGTGTATGAAAATGACAGGGGAACCTATATATTTAATTCCAAAGACTTATGCATGATTGAATACATACCGGATCTTGTGGAGGCCGGAATTGACAGCCTGAAAGTGGAGGGGCGTATGAAAAATGCTCTTTATGTGGCGACCATGGCCCGTACCTACCGCAAGGCGCTGGATGATTATTCCGCATCCGAAGAAATCTATCGGGCCAACACAGCATGGTATCAGGCAGAAATCGCAAAGTGTACTTATCGGCAATATACCACAGGATTTTATTTTGGAAGAGCGGACGAGAATACGCAGATTTATGACAACAGTACTTATGTGAATGAGTATATTTATCTGGGAATGATCGAAGAAGTATCGGCAGAGTCCGGCCTGGTGCGCATCGAACAGAAGAATAAATTTTTTGTGGGAGACAGGATAGAGCTGATGAAACCTGACGGGCGAAACGAGAGAGTGAAGGTGGAGGCAATATATAATGAGGCAGGGGAAGCTATGGACAGCTGTCCCCATGCCAGACAGATTCTATGGATACGGCTTTCACAGCCGGCAGAAACTTATGATTTGCTGAGGGTACGTTCCTCCTGATCCTCTTTGTCGGATTCCTCCAGCATTTCATCTATGATATAGGGAGGACGTGTCCTGGCGGCATCCAGGGTCCTCCAGATATATTCGCCCAGGATACCCAGCATCAGCATGATGACGCCGGTGGAACATAATACCACGCACATCAGAGAAGCCCAGCCCACAATGGGAGTACCGTTGGTGAATTTCTCCACCAGAACGCTGACCAGCAGAATCATGGCCAGGATGTTGAAGGCAATTCCCAGTCCCGACATCAGCCGCAGGGGAAAATAGGAAAAGCTCATGACAGAATCCATTACCAGCTTTACCTTTTTGGAAAGGGTCCACCGGGACTTGCCGATCTCTCTGTCCTGACGGACGAAATAAATCATATCTGTGCGGAATCCTGCCCAGAGGACCTGCAGCGTCAGGGAAGAGTTCTTTTCATCCAGACGTTCCAGCACTTCAATGACTTTTCTGTCTACCAGATAACAGTCGCAGCCGCCTACGGGCATGTTCTTGTTGACGATTTTCCGGATGATTGCATAATACATATTGGCAAAGAATACCTTTACAGGGTTCTCTTTTCTTTCCTTACGGACAGCCAGAACTACTTTGTTACCTTTCTTCCAACTGTCGTACATCTCCAGAATGATACTGGAATCTTCCTGAAGATCGGCCTGCTTGGTGACTGCGCAGTCCCCGGTGCAGACAGAAAGACCTGCCAGCAGTGCGGCATGTTCCCCGAAATTCCGGGACAGTTTTACCAGCCTGACATGAGGATCCCGTTCCCGCAGGGAATTCATCACCTTCCAGGAATCGTCGCCGGAACCGTCATCCACAAACACAAGCTCATATTCTCCCAGCTTTCCCAGGATCTTCTCCTTCATATCCTCGTACAGAAGCTCCAGGGTATCCGCATTATAATATACGGGGACTACTATTGATATTTTGCTCATTTTCTCACCATCTTCAGATATTCTTCGTAATCTCTCACATATTCTTCCGGATCATAATGCTCATTGGAAAGTACCAGCAGCACGGAATCAGGAGAAAATTCATACATTTCCTTCCACACATTGCTCTTGAGATACAGACCCATTCGGGGCCTGTTCAGCTCGATAATCCGGGTTTCATGACCGTTATCCACTTTTACCTTGCTGGTGCCGGATACATTGATCATCACGAATTCCGATCTCAGGTTGGCAT
This sequence comes from uncultured Acetatifactor sp., assembly GCA_948896875.1. Classification (GTDB taxonomy): domain Bacteria; phylum Bacillota; class Clostridia; order Lachnospirales; family Lachnospiraceae; genus Acetatifactor. Next base: position 102,596 of record CAQUWW010000001.1, read on the forward strand.
GGCATCCGCGAATCACTTCCGCATCGGAACCATAGATATAGAAAATTCTCTGAATGTCAAAAGGAATGGCAATACCGCCTTCCACCACCACAAGATTTCCCCTCTCGTCGCCCAGATCCGGGAAATCCAGTATTTGAATCTGCTCGTCTAATTTTGTCATGATTCTCTCCTATGTAAACGAATTGATACAATCTATGGTATAGCGCTGCTCTTCTTCCCGCATGTCTGTGTACAGAGGAATGGACAGCACAGTGTCCGCATAGTTTTCCGTGATGGGAAAATCTCCCCTTGTATATCCCAGAGCCTGATACGCCTCTGAAAGATGAGGCGGAATGGGATAATGGATGATTGTACCGATGCCTTTCTCATTCAGATAGTCTATCAACTCCTGACGACGATCGACACGGATCACATATTGATGCCACACAGGAACGGTATCCGGACGGGTCTGGGGCAGAATAATCTGATCCTGACAAAGTTCCCGGCTGTACACCTCCGCCAGATGCTGCCGCTCCTGGGTGATTTCCTGCATATGAGCCAGCCGCACGTTGAGAAGTCCGGCCTGCAGTTCATCCAGGCGGGAATTGGCCCCTGCTACTTTGTTGTAATAACGCTTTTCACTGCCATAATTGCGGAAGATCTTTGCCTCCTTTGCCAGTTCCGGATCATTGGTCACAAGGGCGCCTGCATCACCGAAGGCCCCCAGATTCTTGGAAGGGTAAAAGGAGAAGCAGCCTGCATCACCGAAGGTGCCTGTCATTTTTCCTTTATAAAGCGCTCCGTGAGACTGGGCGCAATCCTCAATCAGCTTCAGACCATGCTTTTTGCAGATGGCCGTAATCTTGTCCATATCGGCCACATGGCCGTACAGGTGGACCACCATTACTGCCTTTGTCCGTTCTGTAATCTTCTCCTCTATCTTGTCCGCGTCGATCTGATAATATGCATCCGGCTCTACAAAAACGGGAGTAGCACCATTGATGGTGATCCCCATGACACTGGCGATATAAGTATTGCCCTGAACAATTACCTCATCGCCGGGGCCGATTCCCAGAAGCTTTACGGCGATCCACAGGGCATCCAGGCCACTGGCCAGACCCACACAGCATTTTGCACCTGTATATGCGGCAAAATTCTCTTCAAAAGAAGCCACTTCCTTTCCCAGGATATACCACCCGGAACGGAGCACAGCCAGAGCCTTCTCTTCAAATTCATGTTGATATTTTAAAAACCCGTAATCCATACGGTTCGGCATAATTTTCATGGATATTTTTGCGATTCCTTCCTGTATCCTTCCTATTTAGGCATTTTCAGAAATATATTTCCACTGCTGTAAAGGAATACGTTAACAGTGTATCACATTGCCTTCGCTTCTTCAAGAAATATCCGCGTCTTCCTTTGGTTTTATATCGGATTTCTGCCCCTGTTTTCGGTAAGCCCAGAATTTATTCAAAATAAAGTTCAACGGTACGGTTACGCAGAGATTGATAAAGGTGGCAATGAAGTGGGGGATCCCCAGCAGCCTTTCCTCGATATAGAGCAGAATCCCCATGAGCACCAGTTCTGTAAGGGCATAAGATGCATATACCTTTGCAAGAGCTTTGTACCAGGGCTGCCGCAGGCTTTCCTCCTCCTGCTGAAATACAAAACGGCTATTCAGCAGATAAGAGACCAGCACTGTAATCAGAAAGGAAATCAAATTGGATACCTGTTCGTGGAGATGCAGGATGTAATAACATCCATTGGTAATCAAATAGGACAAGAGGGTATTGATGACGCCTACCATGCCGAATTTGATGAATTGTGTCAGAGTCCTTTTTAAATTGTTCAAGGGATTAACACTCCTTTTCACTGAGAAGAAATTATACAGGAAAACATTGTCTTGAGTTTAGCACATTCAGGGCTTTTCGTCCATATGGTAATTTCACAAGAGAGACCGAGAAATTTGCATTAGGGAAAATAGCCGACAGGCGTATGGGCATGAAAAAGTGTGTGCAAACTGCTATGGTTTTTCCTGAAAAGCTGCCTTTTTCTGACGGAAAAGGAGAAAATTGTTTTCAGGTATTGCATTTTGAATCTAAATAGAGTATTTTATAAAAAAGAAACGCAGGCATTGATGCAGGTGCTTCTATATACGGGTATTCATTGAACGAGGAGGTTCCATAGTAAAGTTTACTTTGGGACCTTTTTTACATGCGCAGGCCCGCAATGGGAAGCTTGGCGCCGATGCGGCATGCGGGCCGCGCGACGAGTAGCGGAGAAGAACATTCCTTTACTCGATTGCTTTAATCCTGCGGAAGCCAACTGCGAGGTTCCCGTCTGGGTAGCCCCAACGGCCGAATTGTAAAGTTGTGTCGTAAGCTATCATGGGAACAGAAAGGGAGAGGGAAAAGAGGATGAGTGAAGTATTAAATGTGGAGGAAATCTTTGGCAGTAAAGTATTTACCTTTGGGAAAATGAAAGAAAGATTACCCAAAAGCGTGTACAAAGAAGTCAGGAGAGTGATGGACCAGGGGGGAGAGCTGTCATTGGCGGCTGCGGAAGTCGTTGCAAAAGCGATGAAGGACTGGGCTGTGGAAAATGGCGCGACTCATTATACTCACTGGTTTCAGCCGCTGACCGGGATTACGGCGGAAAAGCATGATGCATTTGTAACACATCCGGACGAAGACGGCAAGATGATCATGGAATTTTCCGGTAAGGAATTGATCAAAGGCGAGCCGGACGCTTCCTCTTTCCCTTCGGGAGGGCTCCGCGCCACGTTTGAGGCGAGAGGATATACCGCGTGGGATATTACCTCTCCGGCTTTCCTGAAAGAAGATGCGACAGGAGTCATTCTCTGCATTCCCACCGCTTTCTGCTCCTATACCGGAGAAGCGTTGGATAAGAAGACGCCGTTGCTGCGTTCCATGGAGGCCATCAGTCAGCAGGCACTGCGCATTGTGCGGCTGTTCGGGAATACGGCGGCCACGAAAGTGGTGGCCAGCGTTGGCCCGGAGCAGGAATATTTTCTGGTGGACAGGGAGAAATACCTGCAGAGGGAAGATCTGATATTCTCCGGAAGGACTCTGTTCGGCGCTCCCGCACCCAAAGGACAGGAGCTGGAGGATCATTATTTCGGCACGATTCGCGAGCGGGTAGGCGCGTTTATGAAGGATGTAAATGTGGAGCTGTGGAAGCTGGGGGTGACGGCCAGAACGGAACACAACGAGGTGGCGCCTGCGCAGCATGAGCTGGCTCCTGTCTATGAGACCGCCAATATTGCCGTAGACCACAATCAGCTGGTGATGGAGACCATGAAAAAAGTTGCGGGACGCCATGGCCTGACCTGCCTGCTTCATGAGAAGCCTTTCGCGGGTGTGAATGGTTCCGGTAAGCACAATAACTGGTCTCTGGGGACGGACAATGGAGTGAACCTGCTGGATCCCGGTGAGACACCCAATGAAAATATTCAGTTCCTGCTGGTGCTGGCCTGTATTATCAAGGCCGTGGATATTCATGCGGATTTGCTGCGTCAGAGTGCGGCGGATGTGGGAAATGATCACAGACTTGGAGCAAACGAAGCGCCGCCTGCCATCATCTCCGTATTCCTGGGAGAACAGCTGGAGGATGTGGTAAAACAGCTGGTGGAGACGGGAGAAGCCGCTCATTGCCTGGAGGGCGGCAAGTTGGAGACAGGGGTTTCCACGCTGCCGGATCTGGACAAAGATGCCACGGACCGCAACAGGACCTCCCCCTTTGCCTTTACCGGCAACAAGTTCGAGTTCCGTATGGTGGGAAGCTCGGATTCCATCGCAAGCCCCAATACCACGCTGAATGCCATCGTGGCGGAAGCTTTCTGTGAAGCCGCGGATATTCTGGAAAATGCGGAGGACTTTGAGTTGGCTGTCCATGATCTGATCAAAGAGTATATGGGCAAGCACCAGAGGATTATCTTCAACGGCGATGGCTATTCCGAGGACTGGGTTGCAGAGGCGGAGAGACGGGGGCTGCCTAACATTAAATCCATGGTGGAGGCTGCCAGTACTCTGACAACGGAAAAGTCTGTGAAGCTGTTTGAGAAATTTGGCATTTTCACGAAGGTGGAGTTGGAGTCCAGAGAGGAAGTCATCTATGAAACCTACGCGAAAACCATCAATATTGAAGCTAATACCATGATTGACATGGCAGGGAAGAAGTATATCCCTGCGGTGATGAAATATACTAAAATGCTGGCGGACACTGTAATCGCGGTGCGGGATGCCGGTGCGGAGCCTGAAGTGCAGGCAGGGATGCTGGCGGAGGTGAATACAAAACTGACCGCGGCGAAGGACGCGCTGACCAGGCTGAAGGCTATTACGACACAGGCAGCCGGTATGGAAGACGCGAAAGCACAGGCATTTTTCTATAAAGATACGGTCATGAAGGCGATGGGGGAACTGCGTGCTCCTATTGACGAGCTGGAGATGATTGTGGATAAGGAGATTTGGCCGGTGCCCGGTTACGGTGAGCTGACATTTGAGGTGTAAGGTAAGCGCAGACAGTGGGAAGGGCGGGAAACCAGGGCTATGGCTATGCCCTGGTTCCCCGCCATACGGCAGCTCCGAAGCTGTTTGGGGGAATTTGGGAAAATTTTAAATTTTTTTGTATTAAGGTATTGCAAAGTGGAAATACTTCGTGTATAATACATCAAGTGGTGCAGGAAAAGTACCACTTGTAAAAAGATAGGGCTATCGCCAAACGGTAAGGCAACGGACTCTGACTCCGTCATTTCAAGGTTCGAATCCTTGTAGCCCTGTTAGGAAACCCCGGTGGAGAGATTCATCGGGGTTGTTTTTTGCAGTAAAATCAAGGGTTTGCGGGCTTTTGGTATTTTAAGGCCGAGGAAAGTGCAGGGTATGCCGTTATCGAAATCAGGAATATTTTCCTGCTTTTTCCTGAAAAATACTAACGGATAGATTATTTTATAGATTATTGTCAAATGACGGCCAGAGCCTGATTTATGTAGGTTTAATGGTATTGGAGCAGACGGAAAAATGGATCAGTTCATTACATTCAAGGAAGTGGAATAGCAGGAGAAAAAGGTTGAGTTGTTGTTTTCCTGTAAATTTTATGAAATTGTGGATAGACAGGTGGCAAAGGAGAATGAAAAATGATATACTGAAAGAGTACAGATAGGGAGATGGCATTCGGCTTTTGTGTCTGCTATGAGTCTGGATTTTAGACCGGACAGGGATGATTTGATTTTTGAGAAAGAATACAATGTTAACACGAAACCATTGGAGATTGACTTGCTGGCTATAAAGCCGAAAAAGGCATCGGTTCAAAAAGTGGATTTCGTCCAAATCGCCAATGAAATAGGAAAGTTTTTTAAAGGGCATAATAAAACTTAGATTACAGGGAGGGAGTATCATGTGTCAAGTGGCAATCAACATACCGAATGAAGTTCTGTTTGATACAAAAATGAGCCAGGAAGAAGCGAACCAATTCGCCAGACGTGCTGTGGCGTTAGGGTATTATACCCAGAATGGTGTATCAATAGGATACTGCGCCCAGATTGCAGGATTGTCCGAAGAGGAATTTATAAGATACCTTGGCAGAAATCATGTTTCCATTTTCCACTTTGATAATAAGGAAGAGTTTCTGGAGGAACTTAAGAATGCTTAAGGTAATAGTGAATTCCACTCCAATTATCGTGCTCTGCGGAATTGGGAAGTTGGGTATCTTGCGTGAACTGTATGGAAAAGTAACGATTCCAACCGCTGTATATCGGGAAGTTACGGCGATGGAGGATTCAGCATGTATGCAAGTCAGGAATGCGGGAAGTTGGATCCATGTGGAGTCTATCCGTGACGACACTGAAAAGAAGATGTATAAAGCAAAGCTGCATGCCGGGGAAGTGGAGGTCATGATTCTTGCGCAGGAGCAAAAGGCTGATTTGGTTATCATTGACGATAATGCGGCAAAGAAAACAGCAAAATATCTTGGATTATCTGTCACAGGGACTTTGGGAGTTCTCCTGAAAGCCAAAAGGCAGGGAATTGTGCAAAGGGTAGATACGCTGTTGGCTGAAATGAAGAGGAACGGATTTTATCTTGATTCCAGGGTTGAGGCTTTCGTTTTGGAACAGGCCGGGGAGAGTCCCAAAGACTAATAGATTAATTCACAGGTCAATTTGCAATGCATGCCAAAGAAACTTGCAGTAACCTGCAACAAAGCCGCCATCGTTCTGGCGGTCTCGAGTATAAAATGGCGGTCAGAACTGGATTTATAAGGGTTTTGTGGGATTTGGAGCAGAGATAGACAGGAATTTTATTTTTCTGCTTGCCAATCCCCAGCCTTTGTGCTACCATGTATTCGTTACCAAAATAAAAGGATTTAGGAAAGGAGGGCTTACCATGCAGAAGAACAGACGATATCAAAACAAAATAGAGGAACTGACAATCAAAGGTACAGCGCTCCGCATGCATTATAGATAGTTTTGTCGCGATTAGGCTATTCCTGGCATCCAACAAAATTTTTATAAGATATTCTTGCTGCTGCGGCACCTTTGGGGTGCTTTTTTTGCGCCCATTTTTAAGGAGACGAAAATCATATGAAAACAGTAAAAGGCATTTATGCCGAAGCAAAGATATTTACGGACGATGTGGAGGAGTACGCCCAGGCGCAGGTAAAAATGATATGCGACAACCAGGTGGCGGAGGGCAGCAGGATACGCCTGATGCCGGACATCCATCCCGGCAAGGTGGGGCCTATCGGCTTATCCATGACCGTCACGGAAAAAGTCATCCCCCAGCTTCTGGGCGTGGACATCGGCTGTGGCATGACCTGTGTAAAGCTGAACAAGGATAATGTAGAGTTCCAGAAGCTGGACCGGGTCATCCGGGAGAACGTGCCGTCAGGGTTCGCCATAAGGAAAGAACAGCACCATATGGCGGCGGAATTCCCCTATGAAAAGCTCCACTGCGCCAGACGCATCAACAGGCCGAAAGCGGAGCGGAGCCTGGGCACCCTTGGCGGTGGCAACCATTTCCTGGAGCTCGACAGGGGAGAGGACGGAAGCCTGTATCTGGTGGTGCATACGGGCAGCAGGCATCTGGGGGAAGAGGTGGCGGAGCATTATACGAAGCTTGCCTATACATCCCTGAAGGAGCAGGGGCTGGAGGTGCCCTATTACATGAGCTATCTGGAGGGGGACGAAAAGGAAAACTACACGGAGGACGTACAGACTGTTCAGGACTATGCCGAGCTGAACAGACAGGTCATCGTCAGGGAAATCCTGAAAGGAATGAAATGGAAGGCGGTGGAGCAGTTCTCGGTGGCACATAATTATCTAGATGCTTCCGGGGTGCTCCGCAAGGGGGCTATCGCCGCCGAAGCGGGTGTCCGCGTAATCATCCCGGCAAACATGCGGGACGGCATGATTCTGGGCATCGGGCTGGGCAATGAGGAATGGAACCGTTCAGCACCGCACGGCTCCGGCAGGAGGCTGAAACGTGAGGACGTAAAAAGCCAGTATACCGTATCAGACTTCAAAAAAGAAATGAAAGGCATCTACAGTAGCTGCGTAGGGACAGACACGTTGGACGAGGCCCCCTTTGCCTACCGCTCCCTTGCGGAGATTGCCGAGCGGATCAGGGATACCGTCCAGATAACGGAAATCCTGAAGCCGGTCTATAATTACAAGGCCGGGAGCAAGGAACAGCCGCGGAGTAAATCCTGAAACCATTGTATGCTAAATGCAGAAAATTGAAATGGATGGCAGCATCTTCCCATACATGAAAAGCAATCATGTATTGAAAAGAAAAGTTTGAGGTATAAATCTATGATAGTTCAGATTAGCGCAGGACAGGGCCCAGCCGAATGCCAGTTGGCGGTGGCGAAGCTGTTCGAGGCGCTTAAAAGAGAATATGGGGATTTAGAAACCCTGTCAGAGACCAAAGGCCATGAGAGGGGCTGCCTGGACTCCATCCGTTTCCGGACGGAGCAGGACTTAAGCTGTTTGGAGGGGACCGTGCTGTGGATATGCAGGAGTCCCTTTCGCAGGAAACATAAAAGGAAGAACTGGTATGTGGACGTGAGCATCGTCCCGGAGGCGGCCCAGGTGGCGACAGATGGGGAATACCGCATCGAGAAGTTCCACTGCGGTGGGAAGGGAGGTCAGAACGTGAACAAGGTGGAGACCGGCGTGCGGGTCATCCATATCCCTACCGGAACCGTGGCCCAGTCCACAGAGGAGAGGAGCCAGTTCCAGAATAAGCGCAGGGCCATGGAGCGGATGCGGGAGAAGCTTGCCGGCCTGCAGCAGGAGCAGAGGGAACGGCAGGCTGGCACCGCATGGATGGAGCACTACCGCATCGTCAGGGGGAACCCGGTACGGACTTATGAGGGAGAGCGGTTCCTGCTGAAAGAGAGAAAGGATGGCGATGCAGGACAGGCGGCTCCATCAGGAAGCGCCTGATTGCCATAAGGGCTGTAAACTCATGGCAGCCAGGAATATTTTCTCTGAAGCTGTATTTGCTTCCTGTAATACGACAAGCAATCCCTGTGCCGGGTATGGCACAGGGATTTCCTGCATTCAGCAGAAATCTGCCTCCCTGCATTAAGCCGCTTCTGTAATAAACTGTGGACTCCTGGATTGGGCATGCAGAGGTCTTAGCTCCTTTATACAGGTATTGTGAATTTTTTTCCCCCTTATTAGAACGGCATATGTTAAATATGGTGGTCTTGGAAACCCCATACTCCTTAGCCAGACAGAAATAGGAACTGCCAGCATCGTGCTTGCGGATGACCTCGGCTTTTTCATCTGCTGATAAAATGGGAATCCTCCCGGGCTTGTTCCTGCTGGTCCCATTGATGATGCTTTCCAGCACCTGGACTCTTTTTTCCAGGTCCTGGATTCTTTTTTCGTAGTCTTCGCTGATCTGTATCCATATCACCTCGTTCCTAATTATATAGGAACGATTGTGAACAGCCAACATCTATCTGTACGGCAGTCGGTTGATGAAATCGCCCACATCCTCTTTTTTGATCAGATAACGTCTATCCAGTGCTGGTGATTACGACCAAAACAGGGAGACAGAACACGGCGACCAATCTGCAGCACAGGATGAAGGTGATTTTTCGCAATGCGGGGTTGGATTCCTATTCGGGGGGCCTGCATTTATTCCGTCGGACCTTTGCGACACGTACTTTTGAGGCCGGAGCCCGTGTGGAAGAAATTGCCGCTTATATCGGAGACCTGGAGTCCACGACACGGCGGTATTACATAGCTATCAGGAAAAAGGTGAGCGTACAGGGCATAGAAAAGCAGATAGTGCCTCTGCCTGATCCCATGAGGGAAGAGAAGTAAAGAATACTTTTTGGAAATTCATAAAAGGCTTCGGCAGAGGCTGGCAGTCAGGTGTTTTAAATGATAGCATATGACATAGTAAGGAATTACCTGTATCCCGAATGCCAGGTGATTCCATATTTTTGTTGTATTTTAGGGTGTTTTAGATTATGATTTAATAAGAGGAGCCAGTTTTTTGAAAAATTATAATTCCAGAACAGAATAATAAACAGTTGGGAGATGAGCCCAAATATGTTGGAGTTGGTGGAGGTGTATGATTATGAATGGACAGATGAAGAAATATAAGGAGAGCCTTAGCAGGACACCCGGCCCAATCATGCCCAGCCAGATTCCAGTTATGACGAATTCACAGGCATGGGACTATGCAATAGGGATGATTAAGGTAGATG
>CAQUWW010000002.1:0-56776 GCA_948896875.1 uncultured Acetatifactor sp.
TTTAGTTTTCCCATAAGAAGATTCCTTTCATTTAATAATCACATTCCATTTACCATTTTCAATTACCTATTGAAATTCCGTTAAATTATCATTTTTTATGTCTGTACTAAAAAACTAAGATTTTCAATATTTAAGAATAAATATTTAATGAGAAATTAATTAAAAATAGCCTATTATATTTACACAGAGCAACGGATAGAGAAAAACAGACTATAGCCGGGAGCTGCCGTACTGTTGGGGCGATACCTTTTCGAATTTCTTGAATACATGCGAAAAGTAATTGCTGTCATTAAACCCACATTTATAGGCAATATTGGTGATAGAATCATTGGTAGTGTTAAGAAGCTTTTTGGCATGAGTAATACGAATTAAGTTAATATATTCATTTATATTGATACCTGTAACTTGCTTAAATATTCTCGATACATAATTAGACCCGACGCAGGTGAGGTCAGCAAGGTCGTTTAGTGTAATTTTCTCCGCATAATGTACATTAATATATCTAATAACATGGTCCACCAGGAGATTGTGGTTGGACGTATTAGTATCACCGGAGGCTTTCCTTTCAATCTCCCGGAGAAAGGCGACAAATAATTCAAGAAGATAGCTTTTGATAAGCTCTTCGGAGAATTCGGATTTATTCTCGAACTCATAAAGCAGCTTATCAGGGATTGCATTTATAGATGCAAAATCTTCCTGACCGGGGGCAAATATGGGATTAGTAATCAGCTGATTAATGTGTGAAATCACAAGGGGATTCAGATAATCCTTACTGAAATACATTAAGCATCTGTCATGGGTTGGAGTCAGATACATGACCTTGTGCTTCAGATTAGGAGGTATAAAGATCCAGTTATTTTCATTTACATAGTATCTTTTTGTTTTAAGTGTATAAATACACTTTCCGGAGCGTAAATAATATAGTTCAAACCAATCATGATAGTGGTAGGGAAATTTTTCGTCGATGATAAAATTGTTATCAGACATATTTTGAATGGAAAATAAGCTTTTAGGAGGATTCAGCTTGTCAATAAAGTTGGCATGATCGTTAAATATGTCTTCGCTATGCTTCATGAAAATACCTCTCTTCATAACGGAACATATAAAGCATAGCATAAAAATTATATGAATGCAAGGGAATCGGACATTTGAAATAGAGAAGACGAAATAGTGAATTAATATAATCACAATACCAAAGCAAGAGAAATGAATCAAGATGGGTAATTCCTTACTGGCTGTAAGGGATATAACCATAAATATATTGTAGTAGAAGGAGGAGAAAAACAATCGGATAAAAAAGGTAAAATGTAAAAACTAAAGCAACTATTGTCTGTATGGAAAGAAAAGTCTATACGGGGAGGCACTGGCAATGAAAAGGAGAAAAGGAGTCTTGAAAATGAGTATGAAAAAAGGTATAAGTGTAACTCTGGCGTGTATTATGAGTGTTATGCTGTTGAACGGATGCGGTGATAAGGGAGGCACGGAGTCTGTAAACGGAAGTACGGAAATTACAAGTGGAAGCACTGAGTCTGAAAATGAAGGTGGACAAGCTGTGAATGAAGGCACAGAAGCAACGGGCGAAGGTGCAGAAGCGACAACAGGGATTGTTACAATAAGCGTTGGAAACTGGCCGTCCACAGAAGGGGCTTCCCTCGATACAAGAGAGTCCCAGAAAAAGGCGTTTGAGGAAAAGTATTCGGAGATAAAAATTGAGCCTGACACATGGGCTTTTGATTTAAAAACATATTATCCGAAAGCAGCGGCAGGATTGCTGCCCACTACCTATACCTGCCCCTTTACTGAAAGTGGGAAAATTATACGAAGCGGCTATGCAAGGACAATGACAAAAGCCCTTCAGGAAGTGGGATATGACAAGCTTCTCAATGAAAAATTGATGGATATTATATCGAAAGACGGAGAAATTTATTATATGCCGGAGAGCTGCTATGCGTTGGGGATCGGGTATAACGTCAGTATATTTGAGCAGGCAGGTCTCATGAATGAAGATGGAACGCCAAAGGTTCCGGCAACCTGGGAAGATCTGCTGGAGATGGCGAAGATCATTAAAGAAAAGACCGGTAAGGCTGGTTTTGCGATTCCCACATCGAATAATTCGGGCGGATGGTTATTTACTCCCATAGCGTGGTCCTACGGTGTTGATTTTATGGAGCAGGATGAAAATGGGAAATGGAAGGCAACCTTTGACACGGAGGAGTGTGTAAAGGCATTACAGTTTGTCAGAGATTTGAAATGGGAAAATGATGTATTCCCCAGTAATATATTAATTGACAATGCGGAATATCAGAAATTATTTGCAACGGGACAGCTTGGGATGATCATTACAGGAGCTTCGATTACACAGCCGGTGTCCACTTATGAAATGGATCCCAACGATGTAGGATTATTTGCGATGCCGGCAGGACCGGAGAGAAGAGTGTCTCTGCTGGGAGGAAAGATTTATACGGTTTCAAGTGGATCTACAGATGAGCAGGTAGACGCTGCCGTGAAATGGTATGAATATGTAGGGGTATCCCCGTATATATCAGACGCAGTGGCTTCCGCACAGCAGCAGGAGATTGATACGGCACTTGCGGAAGGAAGAGCCGTCGGTGTAGAGAAGATGCAGATATGGAATGAGGATTCAGAGGTCGTTCAGAATTATAACAGACTGGTGGAAGAGAATGCGAATGTGAATATCAATCACTTTAAGAGTTATAACGAATCCCTTACAGACCCCAGTCTTGAGGTTCAGGTGGAAGAACCCGTATGTGCCCAGGATCTTTACGGCATATTGGATAACTGCCTGCAGGAGGTATTAAATAATGAAAATGCTGATTGCGCTGCTTTGATTAAAAATGCGGCGGAACAATTCCAGACCAATTTCCTGGATGTATACGCGGAAGGGAACTGATTTTATCAAGCGATTTGCTTTAATCCCCGTGGGCATGAGTCAAAGGGTTGTCGCATTAAGACTTCGAAATACCATATCTGGCATTTCTGCCACTTGATGCGATAACCTGGTTGACTTTGCCGGGGCCGCATAAAAGACAGAGGAGAATTATATGAAATTAAAGAAAAAGTTTTCGGCGTGGCTGCTTATGATTCCGGCGCTGTTGGCTTTGTACTTCGCCATATGGAGACCGCAGATTATGGGGATTGTATGGTCTTTTTTTAAGATGAATGGTTACAATGCCGAAGAATTTGTGGGATTACAGAATTATAAAGAGGTTATGGCAGATACAGAATTTGTTAAAATTCTGCTGAACACGGTGAAATATGTTATATGGTCGCTGATTATCGGATTTATACCACCAGTCATCATTGCTGTTATTTTAAATGAAATGGTCCATCTGAAGGGATTTTTCAAGACTGTTTTGTACTTGCCGGTGATGCTTCCGGGAATTGTGGTAATGCTTCTATGGTATTACATTTACTACCCGGATGCCAGCGGCCTTTTCAACATCATACTGGGACATTTTGGCATAGAACCCCAAATGTGGCTTAGTAATGCGAATCTGACGATTCCGCTGATTGTCATTTCCATGACATGGAAAAGTATGGGGGCCTCTATGCTTTTGTATTATAGTGCGTTACAATCCATTAATGGAGAGCTTTATGAAGCAGCCATACTAGACGGAGCAGGTATCTTGAAAAGGATTCGATATGTTACCTTGCCACAGATTTCCGGAGTGCTGTTACTGAGTCTGGTAAATCAGATTATAACCGTATTCCAGGTAATGGAACAGCCCATGACAATGACAGGCGGAGGTCCCAACGGGGCGTCGATTTCTCTGGGATATCAACTGTACCAGTACGCTTTTGTGAGTGGGAGAATAGGACATGCTCTGGCTCTTGGCGGTATCATGTTTGTTTTTCTCGCAATAGCCACGGCATTCTATTTTTATTTAAACCATAAAATTGAGCAAAATGTGGATTAAAAAAAGGAGAAATGGATGAAATCTAAAAAAGGAATTCAGAAACAGACAGGTGTTATCAGTGCCGTTGATATGAGACAGAAAAAGTACAAAATCATGTATGCTTTTCTCTTTGCATTCATGATGATACTGGCATTGAGCGTTATCATCCCGACAGTCTGGATCTTTTTGACCGGTTTTAAGGGCAGTCAGGAAATATATGAAATTCCAGCCAGGTTTTTCCCGAAAGAGTTTCATCTCAGTCGTATCGGGGAGGCCTGGAAAGAGATTGATATATCCGGCAATATTCTGGCTACCTTTATATTGGCATTCGGAGAGATGGCAGGCATGCTTTTGGTCTGCGGTTTTGGCGGTTATGTAATGTCCAGACTGCGTCCCAAAGGAGTAAAAGCTGTATTTGTTCTGGTGGTTTTGACTATGATGATGCCCAGCACAGTAAGGATAGTACCGCTGTATATGTCATTTGTTGACTTCCCGATAGGCCATTTTAGCATGTTGAATACCTACTGGCCAATGATTATGATTGCGTCAGCCAATGCGTTTAATCTGGTATTATTCAAGAATTTTTTTGATTCCATTTCCATGTCCATTGTGGAGTCGGCACGAATGGATGGGTGCGGTGACATCAGGGTATTTTTTCATATTATGGTTCCGCTCAGCACACCTGTTATTGTATATACCGCGTTAAGAAGCTTCAACGCGGTGTGGAGTGATTTCCTGATGCCGATGCTTGTGCTGTCGGATCAGAAGCTGCAGCCGGTACCCACCGTGATATTTCGATTGAAAAGCACGGCGCTCGTCAGAATTAACAATTATATGATGTCATTATGCATTGCCTGTGTTCCGCCGATACTCATTTTCATTTTCTTTCAGAAGAAAATCATGGGCGGAATCAATGTGGGCGCGGTAAAGGGTTAGCTATGAAAGAAAATAAATTAAGAACCAAAATGTTGGTTGCGGACAGAATTGTGCTGTCCGACGCTGTGGAAAATGAAGCAATATTACTGACAGAGCAACCAAGGCAGGCTGTGCTGAAAACGGAGGCGTTTTGTCTGATCAGAAACAGCGGCTATGTTCTGCTGGATTTCGGCGTGGAATTTCAGGGAGGCGTCCATATCACAGTTCAGATGATATCTGCTCCGAATGTGAAACTGCGGGTTGTTTTTGGAGAAAGCGTTTCTGAAGCGCTGAGTGAGATCGGAGATAAGAACGCCGGGAATTACCATTCTGTCAGGGATGAGACGATTTCTGTGGTATCCAGAAGCAGTTTCAGAGTCGGGAATACGGGATTTCGATTTGTGAAATTAGAAGCCAGAGGCGGAGACATTGAGGTTAGAGGAGTGCAGGGCGTTTTCGAATTCCGGAATATCGAGTATAATGGGTCCTTTTGCTGCAGCGACGATCTGTTGAATAAAATATGGAAGATGGCCGTCTATACGGTACACCTGAATATGCAGGAATATCTCTGGGACGGAATCAAGAGAGACAGACTTGTATGGATTGGAGATATGCACCCGGAGGTTTCAGCGATTTGCTGTGCCTTTGGCTTCGATGAATGTGTGCCGGAAAGCCTTGATCTGATTAGAAATGAGACTCCGGAAGAAGGATGGATGAATGATATTCCTGCTTATTCCATGTGGTGGATCATAATACAGCGTGACTGGTATTTCCAAAATGGGGACCTGGAATATCTGAGACGCCAGAAGGATTACCTGTTTGCCCTGTTAAAACGGATTCTGGGGAGCTGCAAAAATGATACGGAACTCAACCCCTTTGTAGATTGGAGCTCTGTAAATACAAAATATGCAAGAGCAGGACTGCGGGCCATGACAGTACTTGCTCTGGATGCAGGAAGTGAGCTGTGCCGGATTCTTGAGAATCCCCAATTGGCAGAAGACTGCGTTGCTGCGGTTTCTATATTAAAAAAGGAGAAACTGGAATATGACGGGAATAAGCAGATTGCGGCCTTTGTATCGCTGGCGGGACTTGGGCCTGTCCGGAAGATAAACGATGAGATACTGGCTGTAAACGGGGCGGAGGGAATTTCCGCATTTCTGGGTTATTATACGCTGCAGGCTATGGCTGAGGCAGGGGATATGGAAGGGGCCCTGAACATCATAAGAGAATATTGGGGGAAGATGATAGAGCTGGGCGCCACAACTTTCTGGGAAGAATTTGAGACAGGCTGGGCGGAAAACGCGGGAAGAATAGACGAGGTAGTACCGGAGGGGAAACGGGACATTCACGGCGATTTCGGCAGAAACTGCTACAAACAATTCCGACGCAGCCTTTGCCACGGATGGTCCGGCGGTCCGGCGCCCTTTTTAAGCAATTATGTGCTGGGTGTCAGGATTGAAGGGCCCGGATGCAAAAAGATACGGATAGATCCCATGCCTGGTAATCTGAAATGGGTGAAGGGTACTTATCCGACACCCAATGGAAAGATAGAGATTGCGCATTTTTATGGTACGAACGGAGAATTGTTTACCAATGTAACCGCACCCGGCGAGATAGAGATCGTATGTAGCACCAAAAATTTCAATTTACGCAGGAGCTGTTGATATGGAAGAAAGGCTTTTGAAATTATTAAAACAGATAGAATGTCCAGGCAGAGAATATACACCCATCCCCTTTTGGTTTATTAACGCTGCGCTGAGCAGGGAAGAGCTTAAAAGACAGATTCTGGATTTTAAGGAGAAGGGTATCGATGGCTTTGTACTTCACCCGCGTATAGGGATACCGAAATCAATCGAGTATCTTTCCGATGTTTTTATGGATTATGTAAAATATGCGGTAAAGGTGGCCTCCCAACAGTCCATGGCGGTGGTGCTTTATGATGAGGGAATGTATCCGTCCGGCTCCGCACACGGAATGGTGGTGGAGGGACATCCGGAATGGAGATCTGTGGGCCTTACCCTTTCCGGGGAACCGGAGGGGAAGGTAATAGCCCAAACGGACGACGGGAGATATCTTGTCCAGAAGTACAGCGGCGGAACCATCAGAGGGATTCATTTCGGAGAAGACGACGGAGAGCCGGATGCGCCTCCTTCCGCTGACATCTTAAATCCCGCTGCGGTTGAGAGGTTTATCAGCCTGACTCACGAAAGGTATTATTCCTGCCTGAAGGAATACTTTGGGAATACTATCCTTGGCTTTTTTACAGATGAACCGTCTGTATTAGGACGGAATACCAATAATTTCTTCCCCTGGACAGATGGCTTTGAAGAGGAAATCATCAAAAGGGGCGGACAGCTTGCCCATTTGTCAGGGCTGTTTGACAACAGAGAAAACGAAACGACGATTCTCTATCACAGAGCTATACTGGAGAGAGAATGTGAGGTTTATTATAAAGCTTTGTCAGACTGGTGCGGAAAGCATGGCATAGCGTTGATGGGGCATCCTCATCAGAGCGATGATATTGAGGTGGAAAAATATTTTGATATTCCCGGGCAGGATCTGGTATTCAGATGGGTCTCTCCGGAAAATGGCGGTCTGGAGGGAATGGACTCGGTTCAGGCGAAATGCTCGGCGGATGCGGCTTATTATTATGGAAGAAGGAGAAACAGCAATGAATGCTTTGGGGTTTGTTCGAAAGATGCCATTCCCTGGTATATGACTGCGGATGATATGAAGTGGTATATCGACTGGCTGGCGGTGAGAGGCGTAAATCTGTTTATTCCGCATGCTTTTTACTATAGCATAGAAGGAGAACGCAAGCAGGAAAGACCACCGGATGTAGGACCGAATAATATATGGTGGAAGCATTTCAGACATTTTTCCGACTATATGAAAAGAGTCTCCTATCTTATGACAGAGATAAGCCAGGACATTCCGACGGCGATTCTGTGCGAGAACAGAGATATGCCATATGAAGAGGTGAAGTGTCTGTATGAAAATCAGGTACCTTTCCGATATTTGCCTAAAAATATGGTTTCCTGCCGGAGAGATGAGTTTGAGCATATTTATGACCTGAAAAAGGAGAAAATAACGGAGGAGATACTGACTACTCTGAAAAGGGATATTTACACGGATAAGGAATGTCCACAGCTCAGATGTGCCCGTTTTTTCAAGGAGGACTGCGAATGCTTTTTCCTGGTAAATGAAGGGGAGGAACCCATTGATACAGATGCACATGTGAAGGGCTGCGGAGAAATCATTGCCGTTGATGTATGGAACAATACGGCAGTAAACATTCCCTGTGAAAACAGGAACGGAGAAATCCATTTTGAACTGAGACTGGGCAGACGGGAAAGTGTCCTTCTGATACTTGCCGACTGCTTCCTGGGATATGGAAAGGAAAAAAGATATCTATATCCCCAGTTTACCTTAAAGAGACAGGATTCGAAAAGCTATGTGAAAGAATACGAAGTGCTGTTTTCTTTTCCCTATCCCATTGAGGTAAAAGAGAAGGAAGGTTTGTGGATGGCAGTCAAAGGGGAAGAAATGGTGGAGTGCTATGTCAATGATATGTTTGCGGGCGTCAGTTTCTGGAACCCCCATGAGTTTTCCCTTTCTCCCTGTATTCGCGACGGGGTTAACAGGATAAAGCTGATTGTGACAGGCAATGTTGCCAACCGGTATTCGGCACACAAAATAGAATATGGATTGGAAGAGATGCAATGAGAAAAGTATTATATACCACAGACAGGTATAAAGTCAGAGAAAGGACGGCGGCAGGAGAGAAAGAAATACCTGTCTATATCGCCCTGCTGTCGGATGGAAGTTGCAATAATATCAGGCTGCCGGAGGATGTCTACAGAGAGTATGACGGACTGGGACAGGGTACGCGTACTATAAAAACTTATTTTGCCTCGTTTGAGTTTGAAAAGGAAGCAGAGATAACAGTAAGTCTGCCCCCGGGAATACAAAACATAACAATAAAGCCAAAGGACAGCATCCGGGAGTATTGCTTTCAATCCGGTGAGCTCAGGTTTCATGTGTCGGAGGAGAATTATTTTGTGCTTGAGCCGGAGGGAGACATTTTTGGCGGAATCCACATTTTCTGTAACAGGCATAAGTCCCCGGAGAGAGATAGAGAGCATGTAATAGAATTTACAGAAGGAATCTATACGGCGGATAACTGTAAGCATATTCATATCAATGAGTATGGAGTACCGGTTCTGGATGACGTGGCGGATGACACACTTATTACCATAGCGGATGGGGCTGTGGTCAATGCGGCCATAGAGCTGAAAGGGGTAAAGAATGTCAGAATAGCAGGGAACGGAATGATATCGTTACTGGACAGATGCCAGGGGGCGGAGAATAGTTTTGCCGACGATAGAATGTGGGGGGCCTTTCGCTATCATGCAAAACCCAATATTTATATTCGCAGCGGTTGTAAAGATATTGAGATTGACGGAATCTTACTGAACTGTGAGTTCCGGGGAATTGTGATACGGAATTCTGAGAATATTGTGATAAAAAATGTGAAGATGTTTACCTCCACTGAAAATGCAGATGGAATCAATTGCTATAATACATCCCATTTACTGGTGGATCATTGCTATATACAGAGCGCGGATGACTGTTTCTGCATGTACAATGCCTGTGATTCCATACCCACATTGTTCGACGACGGCTATGAGGACGTAAAAGCAGTGTGCATGGATGTGGAGGTCAAAAACTGTATCATGAGCAGCAATGCTCGTCCTGTAGTTCTTGGCGGTCATGCCACCGGCTGCATAAATCCCAGAGGTATTATTGAGAACATTTATATTCATGATTGCAGGATTATAGAGACTCCTTACAGAATCTACGGAAATACAAGAGAATATTCTCTGTATTGGAGCGGATTCTTAAGACTGCTGTCCCAGAGCGAACAGATTGTGAGGAATATCAGATTTGAGGATATCAGGATTCATGTCACCAAGGGACATAATGGCAAGCCGATTCATATCGAAGTCAGAGGAGAGAATGCTTCGTATACGGAGTGCAGGGGGTACAGAATCGAAAACATTACTTTTAAAAATATTACAATTGACGGCCACACGGAACAGCTCCTTCCAGCGCTGATAAGCTGCCGTGATGGGGAATCAGAAGAGGATAATTGCGGCATTTCGGATGTTACATTTGAAAATGTGATGATTGGCCGGAGAAAGCTGGCGAAAGACGATATTATGATCAAGGGAAAATGTGATCATATTCGATATTTATAACACTCAGGGAGGGCAGGCATTACATGAAAATAACAGAAGTCATTAAAAAGAAGGCAAGTAATCTCTATGAAGAAAGAATACCCACAATTGTGTTTTTCGGGGACAGCGTGACGCAGGGGTGCTTTCAGGTTTACGCGAAAAGCGAAGCGCAGGTGGAGACTTATTTTGATAAAAACAGCGCATACCACAATTATATAGCGAGGATATTCTCCGTGCTTTATCCCAATGTTCCGATAAACATAATTAATGCGGGAATCAGCGGTGCAAACGCAAAAATGGAGTTGCCAGAGTGGAAAGAGATGTTCTGTCGTACCATCCAGATTTAACGGTTGTGTGTTTTGGGTTAAATGATTGCGGTACACTGGGTATGGATACATATTATAGATCGCTTACAACGATTTTTACGAAAATTAAGAACAGTGGCAGTGATGTGATATTTATGACACCGAATATGATGAATACGAAAATCAGTTGTCACCTAAAGGAAGAAGTGATATTGAACATTGCGAAGCAATCCATGCAGAGACAGAACGATGGAGTATTGGAACAATATCTGGAAGCTGGTAAAAGAGCTGCGAAGGAGTGTGGAGCGGTAATATGTGATGTATATGAGAAATGGAAGAAGCTTGAAAAAAATGGAGTGGATACAACAGAATTGCTGGCGAACAAAATAAACCATCCAAACCGTGAGATGAACTGGCTTTTTGCATATTCATTGGTTGAAACGATAATGATGAATTAAAGCCGGAAAAAGAATCCGGCAGGCTTCCGAAGAATTTGGCATGCAGGTTTTGTCCCTTTTTATTCGGTTTTGTCAGTGTTCGGGCGGAGAATGGATGTCTTATAATAAGGATACAATCCAACTAAAATGAAGGAGGGGCTTTGACTATGATAAAGATACAAAGCGCACCGAGGGAGGCCTTATTATCTGATGTCTGGAAGGTATATGTAAAGCAGGAAGGAGAGAAAGAGCAGGAAGTCAGTGTGTATACTGCATTAACCGCCGACGGAACCGGTAATTCTCATGGGTTTCCGGAGGAGTTCTGCAGAGAATTTGACGGACTGACTTACGGTACTACCGTAAAGAAGACCTACTTTGCTTCTTTTGATGCGGATGGTGAGGTCTCGGTGCGTGTGGTGCACTGCGGGGAAGCAGGAAATTTCCATATCAGACCTGAAAGCTGTAAAAAATGGTTTGAAGAAAGGGGAAATACTGCCACGTTTTCTATGAATCCCGGAGAAAAGCTGGTGGTGGAAGCAGGTGGCGATATTTTTGGCTCGTTGAAGCTGTTTGGAAATTTCGTCTCTCTTCCGGAAAGCAGAAAAGAAAATCGGATAGAATTCAAGCCGGGATATTATACGGCTGACAATTGTGAATATATTCGCAGAAACGAACATGGGATTCCGGTAATGGACAATATTCCGGACGATACGACCGTTTATCTGCGGGACGGTGCGGTGGTATGTGCCGCCATTGTCCTGGCCGGAAAACACAATATTCGTATCTGCGGGAGAGGGGTGTTAAGTCTGCTGGAGCGTTGTTATGGTGCGGATAGCGGCTTTACTGCGCAGCCTTTATATGGTGGGTTCCGATATTGGGCAATGTCCAACATTTACATCAAAAGTGGCTGCAGGAATATTGAGATTGAGGGAATCCTGCTGAACTGTGAATTCCGGGGAATTGTGTTGCGAAACAGCGAGGATATCACCATCTCAAACGTGAAGCTGTTCGCCGGCAGTGTCAATGCGGATGGCGTCAATATGATGAATGTGAGAAGAGTAAAGATACAGGACTGCCATATCCAGAGCGCAGATGACTGCATTGCCATCTATACTGCCTGCGATTCCATACCGACCTTTGCGGATGAAGAATGGAGGGAACCGCTGCCGGTTTCTTCGGATATTGAAGTGTGTGGTGGACTGATGTCTACCTGTGCCCGGCCGTTTATGGTGGGCGGACATGCCACGGGAAACACTGCTCCTCACGACGTGGTGGAAAATGTGTATATTCATAATACGGAAGTGCTGGACATTGCCAGCAATATCTATGGAATAGACAGAGAAAAGGCCTGGTACTGGTCCGCTGTTTTTCGGATTTTATCCCAGACCCGACAGCTGGTCAGGAATATTACTTTTCGAAGTATCCGGGTGAACTGGACGAAAGGATACGGCGGAAAGCCTTTTCATATTGAAGTGCGTGGAAACAAAACAGCCTCCTATACGGAGAAAGGGGGATATCGGATTGAAAATATTCGGTTCGAAGACATTCATTTTGTGCATTGCCCTGCAGGGATGATGGAGTCGGCGATTCTCTCCGATGCAGGAATGGAGGCGCTGGAAGAGAACAGCGGGATTGAAGGAGTGTGTTTCCGGGATATTACCTTTGATGAGAGAGCCATGGAGGACAGAAGGGAGGACCTGGTCAGGGAAGGCAGAGTGAGGCAGGTAATCTTGAGCTGACAGGTCAGGCATTCAGAGGAACCGGCACCGACGGAAAGTGATGAAAAAGAAGGAGAACCCCATGAAAAAGCAGGCGGATTTTCGCAGAAACCATATGTTGACCAGGTGGATTATCACAGGAGGTATCGTTGTGATGATTCCCGTTTTGTGTTCCTTTATCCTTTTTCTGGTGAACAAAAAGGTGCTGGAACAGAAGATGGCTCAGGTCAATGGCTTTATTGTGGAGGATATCCGGCATAATATCGATGATAGATTGAAGGAAATTATCAATATAGCAAATAGCATATATTTGGATATTGATTTCAGTGAAGCGCGTTTGAATACGGATGAGGAGCTTCTGTTCCGAAGCAGGATTGCTTCCTGCTTCCAAAAACTCCAGACCTACGGTATTGCGAATGCAGAAGCGGATGTGCTCATCTACCTGCCGAAGAAGGATTTCCTTCTGACGACAGCGGCAGGAGATGATTTTCGTTATCTGTACGGAACTCTGAAACGCCAGAGGAAAATAGAGAGCTCGCAGGAGGAATGGAGGGAACAGATTCTTTCCGCGCCGGCCAATATGGTGTTGATGGCAGAAAATCTGAGTTACCGCAACTATGGCAAGAAAAATCTGACCTATGTGGTGCGGAGTTCCATCGGGCATGAAGAGAGAGCCAGTGTCATCAGTGTGTCCATAGATACGGATTTTATCACCAATGCCATAGAGAACGAGAAGAGTTATCCATGTACCGTGCTGATTGTTGACAGAGAAGGAAGGATAGTTGCGGATTACGGAGAACCGTTGGCAGATCCGGGAGGACTGCACTGGGAAGAGGGAAGCACGGAGGACAGAGAGAGAAAGACTACATTTCAGAATACGGGAAATGATACGCTTTTTTATTTTCGTAATGGTGAAACCGCTTATGCCGCTACCAGCCTTTCATCCGAGATCTGTGAGTGGAGATATATTGTATGCACGCCAAAGGAAGAGTATATAAGTGAGATTCAGACCAATATGGTAATCAACATGGTGATTCTTTTTCTGGGCATGGGACTGGCCCTTCTGTCCATGACACTGGTGCAGAGGCATAACTATAAGCCGGTCAGAACTCTTCACAGGGAGAACCTTTCTATGAGAAATACATTGAACAGCCAGAAGGAACAGGAAAAGGAATGGAGCGTTCTAAAATTGCTGAGGGATTATGGGGCAGGAACTCATAAGGAAAGTCTGGCACTGCTGGCAGACTGGAAGGCGGATACGGCGGTATGGCTTCCGGTGACAGTGGGCATGTGGCAGGAAGGAGAGGCGGCAGAAGAAGAGGAGATTTCTCTTCTGACGTTCGCGGTCCGGAATGTGGCGGCGGAATTGTTGGGAGAACGGTACAGGTATTTGACTACATCGGACAGAGGTTTTCTGATATATCTGTTTGTGATAGAACAGAAGGATGTCGGGGAATGTGTAATGTACTGCAGGGAAAGTATGTCAAAGCTGTGCGGTTTCTTCTGGGAGAATTTTCATGTGGAGCTTTTGGTGACAATGGGAGAGCCGCTTTTGGAAGAAATGGAGGTCCCGGAAGGCTATGTCCGACTGATGGAAGCAAGCAGACTGCGGAATCGGGAACCGGTCTTCGGCGTGAGAGATATGGCGGATTTTTACAGAGAACCGGATGAGAAAGTATCACAGGAGATATCAGAGGCGGAAGCAGGGGGACTTTCGGAGGAAATAAAAGAATATGTCAGAGAAAATTATGCTGACAATAATCTGAACATTTCTGCGATTGCACAACATTTCGGGCTGTCGGCCAGATATTTATCCAGACTTTTTAAGGATGCAGTGGGATTAGGCCTGATAGACTATATCAATCAGGTGCGCGTGAGGCAGGCGGAAACTTTGCTGAAGACGACTTTTAAGACAGTGGATGAGATAGCCGAAGAAGTGGGTTATACCAACAGTAGAAGCTTTCGGCGGAATTTCCACAAAATAACAGGGAAGAATGCGGCAAGCTATAAAAGGATTAACCGGTCATAATCTGCAGAAAGGGACAAAAATGTAAGGGGGTACAGGTTTTGTCCTCTTTTAACCGGTTTTGTCAGTTCTCGGCGGAATAAATGACGGCTTACAATAGGGACATCCGCATGGTGCATCATCGGACTCCGGATACGAAGTGAAGCGCTGTGAGAGGAAGGTTGCAGAAGACAGGAAGGCTTTTCCGCCGGACAGTAAAGTCATAAGGCGCAGGAGCGGAACACAACAAGGGAAACGAGGAGGTAATTGATGAAGAGACAGACAACAAAATGGATTGCGTTGTTGACGGTGTGTACAATGCTGACAGGGTTATTGACTGGGTGCGGCACTGTGGAGCCGGATAAAACAGATACGAATGCGGAGCAATCCTCCGAACAGAATACGGCATCGGAAGGGGCGAAATCGAACGCGGAGGAACCAAATGCGGAAGCAGAGAGCCAGACGCCGGAAGAAACGACGGGGATTGTCTATCCGCTGGAGGGAGCAGGTACGCTGACCTGGGGAATGCAGAGAAATGCCAACTGGTCGGAACGGCATGATTCCTGGGCAGATACGCATTTTGTTCAGGAATTGCAGAAGAACACAGGGATTACCATCACAATGGAGCATGTGGATAATGCGGATGGCATGAAGCTTTTGCTGGCCGGCGGGAAATATCCGGATCTGATCACCTTTAATCTGAATGTTTATTACAGTGGAAAAGAACCCAAGGCGATAGCAGATAATATTGTATACGGAATGGAGCCCGAATTTCTACAGGAAAATGCACCGGATTACTGGGCCTATCTGGAAGAGAATCCTTCTATTAAAAAAGCGATTACCACACCGGAAGGATTGATCACCTGTTTTGCCATGGTTCGTGGAGACGAGATATTAAAGAGCAGTTATACCATGTTTATCCGGGATGACTGGTGTGAACAGCTGGAGCTTCCGATTCCGGAGACGGCGGATGAATATTATGAGACATTGAAGGCTTTTAAAGAGGAGTTGAATGTGGAGATTCCTTTGTGCGTGACAGCAAATGCACTGATAAATCTGCTGGACTACGGCATCCTCACTTCTCCCTTCGGAATCGCTTCCAGAGGAGCTTATGTGGAGGATGGGAAGGTGAAGCTGGGGTATGCACAGGAAGGCTATAAGGATGTGCTGGCCTGGCTGAACAAGCTGTATGAAGAGAAATTGCTTGATCCTAATTTTACCACGATTGAACAAAACATTGTGGATTCTAATATACTGACAGGAGTTTCCGGTGTTTCCTCCGGTTCCATCGGAAGCAAAATGGGCGTGTTGCTGAAGACCAATGCGGAACAGGATTTCTCTCTTGCGGCGGTTCCTTCCCTGGTGGCAAATAAGGGAGACACAGCCATGTTCGCTCATTATGACAACGGTCTGCCCGGAACCAATACCTATATCACAACGGACTGCAAGGATCCGGCTGCCGCGGCACACTTTTTAAATTATGGATATACGCAGGAAGGGCATATGCTCTATAACTTCGGAACCGAGGGGCTCAGCTATGAGATGGTGGACGGGATTCCTACGTATACAGATCTTATCATGAAAAATGAAGAGGGGCTTTCCGTATCCCAGGCGATGTCAGAGTATGAGCTTGCATGGTGGGGTGGTCCCTTTGTTCAGGACAGGAATTATATCCTGCAGTATTATGAATGGGAGGCGCAGAGAGAGGCTCTGGACACCATCACGAAGACGGATGTGGCTAAATATAAACTGCCCAACACCTTGATTTCCGAGGAGAACCAGGACGAATATGCCAACATTTCGAGCGAGATCAATACCTACAGAGCGGAGATGGAGCTGAAATTTATCCGTGGAGAAGAATCGCTGGATAACTTTGATCAATATCTTGAAAACCTGAAAAATATGAATATTGACCGTCTGATCGAGATTGAACAGGAGGCACTGGATGAGTTTAATTCCAGATAATAAAAAGAGAGAGAAAGTCAGCAGGCCGCCGCTTATGCGGCGGCTTGCGAAAGACATCAGAAAAAACTGGGTCGCCTATACAATGTTTTTACCAGTACTGCTTTTTTATTTGATTTTCTGTTACAAACCTATGTATGGGATTATCATAGCGTTCAAAAATTACAGTCCCGGCAAAGGCATCTGGGGAAGTGCCTGGGCAACCAACTGTGGCTTTCAGCATTTTATTTCTTTTTTCAAATCTGTCTATTTCGGAAGGCTGCTGAGAAATACTTTGACTATCAGTATCACCAGCCTTCTGGTAACGTTTCCACTGCCTATCGTGCTGGCTCTGTTGATCAATGAAGTGCGGGGAAAGGTATTTAAGGGTGTGTTCCAGACGCTGTCCTACCTGCCCCACTTTATTTCACTGGTGGTTATCTGCAGTATGGTGAAACTGTTCGTGGGAAGTAACGGCTTTATTACAGATATTCTGGTGAGTATGGGAATTGCAGAGGAAGGGCTTTCCATGCTGACGAACAAGAACTTTTTTGTTCCCATTTATGTAATATCAGGACTTTGGCAG
Organism: uncultured Acetatifactor sp.; assembly: GCA_948896875.1. Classification (GTDB taxonomy): domain Bacteria; phylum Bacillota; class Clostridia; order Lachnospirales; family Lachnospiraceae; genus Acetatifactor. The sequence continues at coordinate 17,065 of CAQUWW010000002.1, forward strand.
ACTTTGGGATGGAGTGCCATTATTTATACTTCAGCGCTGGCGGGCGTAGACCAGGAATTGTATGAGGCTGCCAGAATCGACGGAGCGAACCGCTGGAAACAGACGATCCATGTCACGCTTCCCTCCATTATGATGACAGTGCTGATGATGTTCATTCTGCGTATTGGCTCCATTATGAGTGTAGGCTATGAGAAAATTATTCTGTTGTACAATCAGGAAATCTATGAGACAGCGGATGTGATTTCTACTTTTGTCTATCGAAGAGGCCTGGTGAATGCGAACTGGAGCTATTCCGCAGCAGTGGGGGTCTTTAATTCTGTGATTAACCTGACGTTGGTAGTGACGGCCAATAAGGTATCGAGAAAGCTGTCCGGTATGGGCTTATGGTAAGCGCGGAAAGGAAGTAGGATGAGAGATAAAAGCAAAGGCTATAGGATTTTTACCGTTCTTAATTACATATTGCTGACATTGATCGCCGTAGTATGCCTGTATCCTTTTTACTATGTGGTGGTGGCTTCCATCAGTGATCCGGAGTCACTGCTGCGTCACAGCGGACTGCTGACACATCCGTTAAAGGAAATTACACTTGATGGCTATCGAATGGTTTTGTCTAATCGGAGAGTGTTTTCCGGCTATCGAAATACATTGATTGTACTGGCGGTGGGACTTGTTTTTAACATGGTGCTCACGGTACTTGGGGCATATGTGCTTTCTTTGAAACAGCTGATGTTAAGAAAGCCGCTGACGATAATCGTTATCTTTACCATGTATTTTTCGGGAGGGCTGATCCCTGCCTACCTGAATATCCAGAGCCTGGGTATGATGGACAGTCTGTGGGCGTTGATTCTGCCCGGCGCCATCAGCACAAGTAATCTGATCATTATGCGGAGTGCGTTTTATACGGTGCCGGATTCCCTGAGCGAGGCCGCGGAAATGGACGGCGCAAATCATCTGCAGATTCTGGTAAAGGTAATGCTGCCTTTGGTACGGGCCACATTGGCGGTGCTGGTATTGTACTATGGGGTGTCACATTGGAATGCCTGGTTCGGTGCTTCCATATACCTTCGAAGCGATTCTAAATATCCGCTCCAGCTGGTTCTGCGCAATATCCTGATCAACAGTGACAGTCAGGATATGATGGCGGATATTCCGGCGGCTTATTCGCCGCAGGTGATGCTTCTGATCAAGTATGCGCTGATTGTGGTGAGCAGTGTGCCTATTTTATGCATTTATCCCTTTTTACAGAGATTCTTCCAGAAGGGTGTGATGATCGGAGCGGTGAAAGGGTGAGGGCACCCTGAAAGGGCGCGCAGCTTTGTCCCTGGCAGGAAAAGGATAGGACAGGGCAAAGAGATTATGGAGAGAGAAAATGGAACGATATTATGAGGCTTACGGGAAAAAGGGAGTTGGGGGCACCCCGGAGCAGGTTCTGGAAAAAATTGTCTACCGTTATCTGCAGGAGAATCCGGAGAGAGAATATACTTTCCGTGCTTTTCATATCGATGGTTTCCTCCAGGATGAGAGCGGAAGATGGGTTCTGGATTTTGACCGGAAGTTTCCGGAGGCAAAGGAGGGAGACTGGGCCTGCGCAGTCTCTCAGATTTGTGTGGAGAGAGACGGAATCTTTCGGCTGTCCTTTACGGGACATAATCCGGTGTGGATTTATGCGGATGGAAAAGAGGTGGCCGCTACCAATTGCCAGGATGAGGTTCTGAACGAAAGCCGTGTCTTTGGCTGGGAGACAACGAAGGGGTTCCACAGAATTTTCATAAAATGCAGGAAGAATGCGCTGGGATTCCGGTGTGTGCTGGGCTGTGTCAGCCCCAAATGGGGGCCGGTGAATTTCTACACGGCCCTGGAGAGAAATAAGGGGCAGCTGGGGTGGAATTACTGTGGACTGCTTTCGGAGATGGAGGTGGAGAAAGTATTTTCACAAGACTTTAGAGGGAAGAAGAGTGCTGAGTATGAGGCAGAGACGGTAAGGTGGCTCCCGGAAGAGCGGCCCTGGCGGTTCCCACGGCGAAAAGCGGCCTGGGCAGTCAGTTTCTGCCAGTGTATGGAAGACAGCGAAGTAAGCCTGTGCTTCCGGGTGCCGGGACATGCTTTCCAGGTCTATGTAGACGGTGAGGAAATCCTTTCCGGCGGAAGAGAATCCGGCTTGGGAAATGCCGGTATGGAAGCCGGGAGATACCAATTTCTGAAAAAAGGTCTGCATCGGATTGCGGTGCGTATTGAAAATACGGCAGAAGATACGGTTGTGGAGGGAAGGGCTCAGAGAAAAAGGGAAGCAGGAAAACCAGCGGAAGGAAAAACAGAAGGAGTACGGCTGTGTCTGCCGGATTGGATTCAGGGCGTATCGGGAGACTGGCTGTACCTGGATAGCGATGACGAACGGGCAAAGTACGGTTTTGACGGCAGTATATTGTATGATGGTCAGCTCTTTGGGACGGCGCGGGTCAAAGGCCTGGAAGGAAAGACTTGTTTTCAGAGCGGGGAGAGCGCTTATCTGCGGCCTGTGCAGGAGGAGCCTCTGTTCGGGAAGAGCAATTATCCCATTGGTGTGGTGCTTTACGGCCTTCTGACCGCAGGGAAATATCTGAAAAGCCAGGAAATTACGGACTATGCCCACAGGCATTTGCTGCAGTGCTGTAAAATGCAGGAATATGTCCATTGGGACAGCCTGCACTATGGTTATGCCTGCATGAATCAGCAGCTGGTATCCCTGTCCGCGCTGGATGACTGCGGCGCCTTTTTTGCCGCGGTGCTGGAGGACTGTCTGGAATACAACCGGGAGGAAGCACTTCTTCCTGCTGTGGAAGAGGCGGCAGATTATATCCTGAAAAAGCAGGAGCGGCTGGAAAACGGGATGTTTTATCGAAAAATGGAGGGACGGCAGGCGCAGTATACCGTATGGGCGGACGACCTGTATATGAGTGTTCCGTTTCTTATTCGATATGCAGAGCTGAAAAACAGGCCGGAAGTCCTGGATGATGCCATAAGCCAGGTTCTTCATTTTAAAGAGCTGTTATACATTCCTGAAAAGAAGCTGATGAGTCATGTCTGTCAACTGAAACTGGGACTGGCCACGAAGATTCCCTGGGGGCGGGGAAACGGATGGGTATTGTTTACCCTGTCGGAGCTTTTGAAGGTGTTGCCTGAGGAGCAGTCGGGATATCAGGAGATAAAAGGGTTTTACCTGGAACTTTGTGAAGGCTTTCTGCAAGTGATAGATGAGGATGGAATGCTGCATCAGGTGTTGGACGAGCCGGATTCTTATGGAGAGGCTTCCTGCAGTGCCATGTGTGCCGTCGCCTTCGCCAGAGGTGTGAAGCATGGTATCCTGTCGCAGGAGCCCTATGGTGCTGCGGCAAAGAGAATTGTGGAAGCGTTGAAACAATTCTGCATTGATGAAGAGGGAAATGTGTACGGGGTCTGTATGGGCAGCAGTTATTCCTTCCGACGAGAGTACTATATGCATGAATTGGGATGGAGAATCAATGACACCCATGGGACGGGAATTGTCCTGCTGGCGCTGGTGGAGACGGCGGGACTATGATTCGTGACAGTACATGACACGGGAATTCTCTTCTTGAATTCCCGTATAGAAGACTTGCAAAGTAAGAACGAACTTTCCAGAAAAAGCATTTTTGTTACCATTGTGTATGAAAAGAATAGGGAAATAACAATGGGAAAATATACGAAGAAAGCAGAAGAAATTCTGTCACAGTTGAACTTAAAAGAAAAAGTGGCGCAGCTCTCTCAGACAGTGGCGGGGTATCGGTGTTTTGAGCGAAAGGGAGAAGAATTTCTTCTCAGCGAGGAATTGAAATGCTTTATAAAGGAGTATGGCGCATTTGGGGCTCTCTCTAATATTCTGCGCGCCGATCATTTCACAGGGCATGACTGGGAAACGGGGATTATGCCCGGGCAGCGGGTGCGAGTGGCCAATCAGATACAGAAATATGTATTGGAGCATTCCAGAATACCGATCCCCGTTTTGATAGAAGTGGAAGCAAACCACGGAGTCCATGCCCTGGGAAGTGAAATGTTTCCCACGAATCTGGCTTTGGGGTGTATGTTTAACGACGAGCTTTACGGCGAAATCATGCAAACGGTGGGGAAAGAGGTCCGACTGTCGGGGAATCATGTGGGATTTGTCACAATGCTGGATATGGCACGGGATCCGCGATGGGGAAGAACGGAGGAGCTATACTCGGAGGACCCCTATCTGGCATCTAAATATGTGGAAAGCGGTGTCAAAGGCTTTAAAGAAGATGGACCGCTTATCTGCTGTAAGCATTTTTGCGCTGCAGGAGATGGAAATGGCGGCTTGAATACGGCGGAAGTCAATATCGGGAAGCGTGAGCTGCATGATATCTATTTTCCGTCTGTGGAAAAAGCGGTGCGTCAGGGGGCAGATGTCTTTATGGCCGCCTATAATTCTGTGGATGGGGTTCCCTGCCACATTAACGCTTACCTGTTGCAGGATGTTCTGCGGGACGAGTATGGATTTGACGGAATTGTTCTGTCTGATGGATATGCGATTCAGAGAAATATAGAACAGCTGGGAATGGATTCCGAAGAAGGGGCGGCGCTTGCCCTTCGCTCCGGCGTGGATATCAGCCTTGCGGACCAGGGAGCATATCTGAACCTGATCGGGGCATGTGAGAGAGGCCTGATTGAAGAAAAATATATAGATCAGGCCGTTTTGAGAGTGTTGGAAAAGAAATTTGAGATCGGACTCTTTGAACATCCTTATCTGGAGGAGACAGGTGAGCTGGAAGAATACTTAAATTCCGGCGAGCAAAAAAGGCTTTCCTATGAGGCGTCGGCGCAGTCAGAGGTTCTGCTGAAAAACAATGGAATTCTTCCTGTAAAAAAGGAAACAAAAGTAGCTTTGTTTGGAATTCATGCCACGAATGTATATTATCAGCTGGGATCCTATACTGCTTTCCGGACTGAGCAGGAGAACCGAAGCATCCGGCGGCAGTTTACGGAAGGATTCAGAGAGTGCCATTATGCGAAAGGATGGGATTTCCGGGGAAGTACGGATGATTTTGACCACGCACTTGCACTTTGCAGGGACAGCGATATTGCCGTGGTAACAATCGGCGGGAATTCGTCAGGTTTTGTGGGGGAGTCGGTTTATGACAGAAAAAATGGAGGCGTCGTATCTTCCGAATGCTATATTGACTGCGGGGAAGGGCCTGACAGTGCAGAATTAAAATTACCCGGGAATCAGGTGGAATTTATCAGGAATTTAAAAGAGACTGGGAAGCCGGTTGTGGCGGTTCTGGTCGGGGGACGGCCCTATATTCTCAACGAAGTCAATGAGCTGGCTGATGCATTGATTGCGGTGTGGTATTCCGGTCAGCAGGGCGCCGAGGCATTATTTGATATTCTGACCGGGAAGGTGAATCCTTCGGGTAAGCTGTCTGTTTCCATCCCCACATCGGCCGGGTGTCTGCCTGTATACTATAATCGAATAGGCGTCAGAGAGGATGGCATGATCCAGGATGACCACAGCTACAATTACCAGGATGTGAAGAAGAAAGTATTGTTTCCTTTTGGATATGGACTGTCCTATTCAAAATTCGAATATGAAGATATTTCCGTACAAAAAGAGGGGAGAAATCGCTTTCTCATCACAGTGACAGTCATCAATTGTTCTGATATCGAAGGGATGGAAACCGTGCAGCTGTATATAAGAGGAAGCGGAAATACCATTCGACGCAGGTCATTGGAACTGAAGGGGTATAAAAAGGTGAATTTCAGGCCTTTCGAAACCCGGAAAGTTGTATTTATGCTGGGGTTCGAGGAATTAAAAATTTATTCACAAAAAGACATCTATAAGGTGGAAACGGCAAAGGTTACGGTATTTGTGGGTTCCAATCCTGATTTGCCTTTACGTGCGGAGATTTACACGGAAGCGGAAGCGTATGAGCTGCTGTCAGACGAAAGCAATTTTGTGCATGAATATGACAAGGCCGTGAATTCCCGTAAGGGATAGATAGGGCTATACTTAAAACACTTACGGAACTACAAACAGTAACCGTCCGAACAATGCACAGATTCATTTATGGACGCGCAAGCGACCGGAAATGAATCTCAGGGGAGTGTATTGGAGAGACGGTTACGGAACTCAAAACAGTAAGTGTACGAACAGTACCCGGATTGATTTGCGGCCGTGTGGCTTTACGGACGAGAATCAATCTCAGGGCAGGGGTACTGGAGTATACTTACGGAACTATAATCAGGAGGAAAAAGCAATGCTTCAATATCATATAACCATAGGCCTTGCGCCCATAAGGCGGGATGTGACGCCGAGGCCGGGGATTTTCAATTGGGAGAAGGCGGAAGAAAGAGGCCGGCGCATTGTGGAATATATCGAGACACAGTATGCGGAGGAACATGTAACTTATGTGGACCTAAAAGGCATCAACCCGGTGGATGTGATGTATAACGATGACGACGCGGATGCGGTAATCCAACGCTTCCAGGCGGAAAAGGTGGATGCCATCGTTCTGATCAACTGCAATTTTGGGAATGAGGAGATTGCGGGAAGGGTGGCGAAGGAGCTGGGGAAGCCGGTGCTTTTGTGGGCGCCTGTAGACGATGTATTTGAGCCGGACGGGACCCGTTATACGGACAGTCAGTGCGGGATATTCGGTATGTCCAGACAGCTTCAGCGCATGAATGTGCCTTTCAGTTACATAGAAAACTGTGCCGTGGAGGACAAACGGTTTCAGGAGGGGCTGGAGCGATTCGTCCGGGTGGCCTGTATGGTGAAGAATTTCACCGGGCTGCGGGTGGGGCAGGTTGGAATGCGGCCGAAGCCTTTCTGCTCGGTGATCTATAATGAGGGAGAGCTGATGCAGAAATTTGGCATTCATGTGATTCCCATCAACATGGCGGTGGTCATAGACAAATTCAATCGAATTTTAAAGGAAAATCAGGAGGAAATAAGGGAGGGCGCCGTCCGACTTCAGGAAATGTATGAGGTAGATGAGCTGTCCACACCGAATTTGGAAAAAATCTGGGCTTTTGTACTGCTTTACAAAGAGCTGTTCGCAGAATATCGTCTGGATGTGTGCGCGTCGGAATGCTGGACCTCCATGCAGCTGGGGCTGGGAGCCATGCCCTGCACCTCTTTTTCCATACTGGCGGATCTGGGCTATGTGATTGCCTGTGAGACGGATGTCCATGCGGCGATTTCCATGGCGCTGTTATCCAGCGCGGCATTGGGAGAAAAGAGACCGTTTCTGGGTGAGTTTACCGTGAGAAATCCGCAGGATGGCAATTCGGAGCTTCTGTGGCATTGCGGGCCTTTTGCCTATTCTTTGAAAAAGGAAGAATCACAGGCGAAGATGGTGAACATGCGGCAGTGGTTCCAGGTGAAGGACGGAACTTATACTCTGGCCAGGATGGATCAGGAAAATGGGAATTACAGCTTACTTGCCGGACAGTGCGGCACCACGGAAGGGCCGTATACCTTCGGCACCTATCTATGGGCGAAATTCGGAAATCTGGATCGTTGGGAGAGAAAGCTGGTGGAGGGCCCTTATGTACATCATATGGCAGAGGTGGAAGGGCAGTACGAAGAGGTATTCAGAGAGTTTTGTAAATTCATTCCCGGACTTACGGCGGACCGGGTAGAGGAGGGATGAGATGCTTTGTAATTTAAAAGAATTAGTGGATGCGGCAAAAAAAGAGGGCTATGGGGTTCCGGCGTTTAATGTCTACAATCTGGAAACTGTGATGGGGGTGGCAGCAGCGGCGAAGGAGCTGAAAGCCCCTGTGATTTTTCAGGTATACAGCAGACTGTTTGAGCAGGGAACGGGAGAATATCTGGCCCCTGTCATATTGGAAGCTATTCGGAGGCTGCCAGTTCCTGCGGCCTTTCACCTGGATCATGGTTCCGGGGAGTTGGCGGTAATGCGCGCACTTCGGGCGGGAGCCAGCGGCATCATGATAGATGCCTCCCTGAAACCGCTGGAGGAAAATATTCAGACCACAAAGCAGGTGGTGGCGCAGTGTGATGCGGTGGGCGTACCTGTGGAAGGCGAACTGGGACATATCGGAAGCACGAAGGATGCCAATCCTTCCTCTTTTACCGAAGTGGAAGAGGCAGTGCGGTATGTGGAAGAGACAGGGGTAGCCGCGTTGGCGGTGATGATCGGGACAGCACATGGAAAATATAAGCAGGCTCCCAGTCTGAACATCGGGCGGGCAGAGGAAATCAGTCGGGCAGCAGGGATTCCTCTGGTGCTGCACGGAGGCTCCGGGGTGCCGGATGACCAGGTCAGGGCCGCGGTGAGAGCAGGAATAGCAAAGGTGAACTTCGGTACGGATGTATGCTGTTCCTTCCTGGACAGTGTATTCGGGGTATCACGGGATATCATTGCCCTGGATTTATTCATGAAGGAGCCTGTGGAAGCGGTGAAGAGATTTGCAATGGAAAAAATCAGATTGTTGGGGGCAGACGGACATGCATGAGATTGTGGGAATCGGCGCCAGTATATATGACACTATGATGGCAGTGCCCGGGTACCCGAAGGAAGATACCAAGTTGTCGGCTGTCAGTGTCTGGCATCAGGGGGGAGGGCCCTGTGCCACAGCGCTTGCGGCGGCATCCATACTGGGAAGAAAGACCGCATATCTGGGAACAGTGGGAGATGACGGGGCCGGGATTTTCATGAAGGAAGACCTGGAAAAGTACGGTGTGAATACAGGACACCTGGAGGTAAAAAAGGGATATCTGTCCGGTCAGTCTGTCATTCTGCTAAATGAAGAGACGGGTTCCAGAACCTGCATCTGGCACAAGGGGGATATGCCTGTATTCCAGCCAGATGAGAAACAGCTGCAGGCAGTGAAAGATGCTAAGATTCTGCATCTCGACGGCAATCATCTGGAAGCGGCACTTATTGCAGCCCGGGCAGCCAGACAGGCGGGCGTGATGGTCAGCATGGATGCGGGAGGCAATTATCCGGGAGTGGAAGCACTTCTGCCCTATGTGGATATTCTGATTCCCTCGGAGGAATTCGCCCTTGCCTTTACCGGAATGTCGGAGGCGGAGCAGGCGGCAAAACAGCTGTATCGGGAATTCGGTCCGAAGGTACTTGTGGTTACCCAGGGCGGCAGAGGCGGATTCTTCTATGACGGAGAGATGCACGGATACTCGGCGTTTTCGGTGCAGGTGGTGGATTCCAACGGAGCGGGAGATGTATTCCACGGCGCATTTCTTGCGGCGTATCTGGAGGGAAAAAATGTGGCGGAGGCAGTTACTTTTGCCAGCGCGGTGGCAGCCCTGAAATGCAGCAGGGTCGGAGGAAGGGCGAGCATTCCGGGGAGGGAAGAAGTGAGATGTTTTCTGAAGAGCGGACAGACGGGTAGTCCTACAGAAGTAAACATGGAGTGAAGATTTTGAGGCGGGTATTTGAGACAACACAGGAGCACGGGGCAGTGCGACCTGGAGAGGAACCGCCCGCAGAGAACAAAACAGGCACTCGGAATCCTGACAGGCAAAGTCAGGATTCTGATAAATTGTGGAGCAGGAAAAAGGGGAAACCGGTGAAAAAGGTTCCGGAAAGCTATACAGAAAGCGAAAGGGGAATTCTGAGAATCTATCAGAGGGAAAAGGAGAGAAGGATGAAATTTGAAGCATTTATGCCGGACATGATTCTGACAGAGCTGGAAGATGTGGTGGGAAGAGAGAATGTCAGCACCTCGGAAAGTGAAAAAATGATCTATGGTGTGGATTATTTCTGGGTCAGCCGGATGTGGTCGGACCGGGGACAGAAGCCCCCTGCGCCGGACTATATTGTGAGGCCGGGCAGTACACAGGAGGTTTCCGCCATATTAAAGATAGCAAATTACTATAAGATTCCCGTGCACACCTGGGGCGGTGGTTCCGGTTCCCAGGGAGGGGCACTTCCTATGGCGGGAGGTATCCTCTTGGACATGAAACGGATGAACCGTCTGATTGAGATTGACGAGGAAAGCAGAGCCATTACGGCCCAGACAGGAATGGTATTCAAGGTGCTGGAGGATTATGCCAATGAGAGGGGTTATACCACCCAGCACATTCCCTCCTGTCTGACCTGTGGAACCGTGGGCGGGGCCCTGGCTCATCGGGGAATCGGGATCATGTCCACTAAATACGGCAAGATCGACGATATGTGTATCCGGATGGAGATCGTCCTTCCAAATGGGGATATCATACATACCCTTCCGGTGCCGAAGCATGCCGCAGGGCCTGACCTGAACCAGATTTTTATTGGCTCGGAAGGGACGCTGGGCATCATTACGGAAGCCACCTTCAAGCTGTTTGAGCAGCCGGAGTGTCGGAAATTCCGGGCATTCCTGTTCCCTGATATGACCGCGGGGCTTGCCGCAGGCAGGGACATGATGCAGAAGGTGAAGCCTTCTATTCTGCGCCTGTTCGACGAGGCGGAGACCACCTCCATCATCCGGGATGTAGTGGGCGTGGAACAAAAAGGGGCATTTCTGAATCTGGCTGTGGAAGGCATGGAAAAAATTGTGGATGTGGAGATGGACGTTATCTGCGACATTTGTGCGAAACACGGCGGCAGGGACATGGGAAGCGAATACGGGGAAAAGTGGTATGAGAACAGGATTACTTTCTTTTATCCCGGCCATATTATGGATATTCCCCAGATGTTTGGCACCATGGACACAGTGGCAGATTTTGCCCATATAGAGAAGATCTACTGGGCCATGAAGAATGCCATAGAAAGCAATTTCCCCAATGTGCGATTTATTGCCCACTGTTCCCACTGGTATGAATGGGGGACGATGATTTATGACCGGTTTATCTGCGATAATCCGCCACAGGATCCTGAAGAGGCCATACGACTACACAATCAGATCTGGAATACGGGAGTGCGGGCGGCCATGGCAAACGGCGGTGTCATAAATGATCACCACGGAATCGGACTGAAGCTCTCCCGGCTGATGAAGGAGCAATATGGTCCGGCCATGCAGGTGATGGAAGCACTGAAAAAAGGACTTGATCCCAATGGGATCATGAATCCTTATAAACTGGGGCTGTGAGCAGTGGAGAGATAGTTACGGAACTATAAACAGCCAGTGCGTATTTGGGCCCGGAAGAATTCACAGACGAATCATTAACGGCTGGGGATTCTTCTAAGAGTGAGGGGTACAGATAAGCACTGGCGGAACTGGAAACAGTAATTGTCCGAACAATGCCCTGACAATTACGGAACTGGAATGGAGGAAAACTATGTATAGTGATAAATCATATCATATTGCGGACAATTGCCGCTTCTGCTGGATGTGCCGTCATGTATGTCCGATAGGGCTCAGGACGGGAAAGGAAATTAACACACCGCGGGCGAAGGGACTTTTGACGGCTATGGAAAAAAGGGGATTTCCCATGGATAAAGCGGCAGCCCAGGCTTTCTATGAATGTACTCTCTGCGGAAGCTGCTCCAATGACTGTGCCACCGGATTTGAGCCGCCTGTATTCATTCGGGAAGCCAGGACACAGGCTGCGGTGGAAGGACTGTTGCCGGTAGCGGTGGACAGGACAGTAAAACGAATTCTGGACACAGGTGTAATGTTTGCGGACTACTGCGAAGATAAGCGGATTGAGGAAGCTGTGCAAAGACACGAAAAACCAGCATCCATTTTATTGCTTCTCGGCGCCACGGCCCGGGGAAAAGTTCCGGAGATGGCGTTGAACCTGATTGCTCTTCTGGAAAAGGCGAAGGTGGATTTTACATTATTAAAGGAAGAACCTGCCACAGGAAGCGAATTGTATGATCTGATCGGCGCTGTGGAGGAGACCCGGAGTCAGGCGGTGCAATGCAGTCAGGTTATCCGGGAGGTGTTTGTCGGGGCTGTTAACAATATAGACATGTCTGGCAGTAGTGTATCTGCCGGTAATACGCCAGGTATATCTGGCACAGGCGGTCAGGCAGATAAGAAGGAGGCCGGCAGCTTTGCATGTATGGTGGTGGTATTGGATTCCTACCTGGCGGAGACTCTGAAACATCAGTATCCTCTGTGGGGCTGTGCACCGGAGGCGGAGGTAGTGACAGCAACCGCTTTTGTGGAAGCATTGCTGGAAGAAGGCAGATTGTCTGTAAAAGAGCCATCTTCGGGAGAGCAGGATGGTACAGGGAAGAAAGTGACGCTGCATGACAGCTCCCGGCTGGCCAGAGACTTGCAGGAAACTAAACCGGCCCGGAGTATTCTGAAGGCTGCAGGCTGTGAACTTACTGAAATGTTCCTGCATGGAAAGCTTGCGAAATGCTGTGGCAGTGAGCTGTTTGCACAATATGAACCTGCCCTTGCCCTGCAGACGGGACAGGGACGCTGGGAGGATGCACTGCGCACAGGAGCGGACATCCTGGTGACGGAGTGTCCCCAGGCTTATTCGGTGCTTGCCCGGACGAAGCCTGAGAAAATGGAACTTACAGATCTCTTCACATCGCTTTTTGCGGCCTGCTGAGATCTTGGACAGCTATGGGGTATAAATGGGGAGGTACAAAAATGCGGTATTTTATCGGTTGTGATTTTGGGGGAGGTGCCTGTAAGGCAACACTATTGCGGGAAGACGGAAGGGTACAGGCGACGGTTTCCTGCGAATACAAAACCTCAAGACCACGTCCCGGTCTGGCAGAACAGGACCCGGAGGACTCCTTTCAGGCTTTTGTGAAGAATGTCCGGAAGCTGACAGATAGCCTGGGAGAGAAAGCAGCGGCAGTGGAAGCCATTGCCCTGTCGGGAGCTACTCATACGGCAGTGCTTTTGGATGAGAAGGATAACGTAATCCGTCCGGCCATTTACTGGACGGATGTCCGGGCCGCGCAGGAGGCGGAGGAGCTTAAGGCACAGTGTGGGGATGAGATTATGGCCATTGCGCTGAATGCACCCGGCGCGCTGTGGACATTACCTCAGCTGATATGGCTTCACAGGAACGAACCGGAACATTTCAGACGCATCCGGAAGATTCTGTCTATGAAAGATTATGTGCGTTATCGACTTACCGGAGACTATGTGACGGACGAAATCGAAGCCTGCGGCTTTATGCTGTTGGATGTGAAGAAAAGAGAGTGGAGTCCGTTCCTGTGTTCTCTTGCCGGAATAGAACCTTCCAGCCTTCCGAGAATCGTGAGGCCGGATGAAATTCTGTCGCCGGCTGACAGCAGGATTTGTGAATTATGCGGCCTTCCTGCCGGGGTAAAGGTGGTGGCCGGAGCTACGGACACGGTGATGGAGGTCTATGCCTCCGGGGCCATTCATCCCGGTCAGGCAACCGTCAAGCTTGCAACGGCAGGGCGAATCTGCGTGATCACTGAAAAACCGGTGGTGGACGGCAATATTGTCTGTTATCCCCATGTTTATCCGGGCTTGTGGTATCCGGGTACGGCCACCAAATCCTGTGCCGCGTCTTTTCGATGGTATAGGGATACTTTCGGAGAGTATGAGAGGGAACATTGGCCGGATGCCTATGAGACCATGCAGCAGGCGGCGGAAGGCGTGGCGCCGGGAGCGGAAGGTCTGTTTTTCCACCCTTATCTGCAGGGGGAACTGACACCTTATCAGGATGAAAAGTTGCGGGGAAGCTTTACCGGAATCTGCTCTTATCACACGAAGGCCCATTTCAACAGAGCAGTGCTGGAAGGAATTGCCTATTCCCTGAAGGATTGTCTCGCCTGTTTCAGAGAGGCGGGAGCGGATATCCGGCGGGCCAGTATCATCGGAGGCGGTGCAAAGGGAGCTCTCTGGCGGCAGATTGTTGCGGATATGTTGGAGATAGAGCTTATCAAAACAGAATGCGACGATTCTTCCCTGGGAAGTGCCATGCTGGCCGGCGTGGCCTGCGGTGCCTTTGAAAGCTTTGAGGACAGTGTGGAACGTTGCGTGCATGAAGAATGTGTAACGAAGCCGGATGCGGAACGGGCAGCATTCTATGATGCAGGATTTCAGACCTATAAAAGGATTCATGATGCGCTGGCGGAAATCTATAGAGATCTGTAGATGTATTGTTTTGTATTTCAGGTATGGTAATGCGGCCTGATGCGGAGAAATTTACGGCAATCGGATGCCATGAGCTGCAGACTGGGCAGGAATTGGAAATAAAATATTTCAATATAGAGCTCGTGGTATCAGATGTCGCAGATTGCAGGAAGGGACAGGTGCTGGTATGCGAATTTTGGTGTGTGTTAAGCAGGTGCCGGAGGCAGGGGAAGTATTGTTTCACCCGGGGAGCTACACATTGCAACGGGAGAGAGCACAGATGATTCCAAATCCTGCAGATGCCGCCTGTCTGGAGATCGCGTTGCGGATACGGGAGAAATGTGGAGCACATGTGTCTCTTCTTTCCATGGGGCCGCCCGGAGCCGGGCAGATGCTGCGGAATCTGGCGGCAGTGGGAGGAGATGCATTTTATCTGGTGAGTGATCCTGTATTTGCCGGGGCGGATACTTATGCCACTGCGTCCATACTCAGCCGGGCAATCCGATATCTGGGCGGCTTTGACCTGATTCTGTGCGGAGACAAAAGTACGGACGGGGAGACAGGTCAGGTAGGGCCGGAGCTGGCCGCCATATTGGGATACAGATTTACAGACAGTGGAGAAGAACTTCTGCCCGGAGCCAGGCAGGGACGAAAGTGTGGGGTGCAGGCCGAGCCGGTGCAGGGCCGGAGTTGTACCATGCAGGCCGAGCTGGTTCAGAGCCAGAGCTGTACCATACAGGTTGAGCAGAAACAGAACAGAGAGCCTGAAGTTCCGCTCCTGGCGAGTCTGCGACGAAGTTGTGTGCTGCGCTGCCCCAGTCTTTCCGGTCTGCGGCGTGCGTCTCAGATAAACGTTCAGGTATTGATGGCTGGGATGTTGGGCGGAGGCGCTGTATCTCTGACGAAAGTGATAGGCATGAAGAAAAAAGAAATCCGTCGGCGAAAGGTGGTCCTGTGTCAGGATGGAAAGGAGCTGATAGAATATCTGCAGGCGGATACCGCGTTAATGCCATTGTCAGGAACCGGGCCAAAATTATCAGATGGTGATCAAGCAGATACCAAGTCAAGGCCGTCACCGGAGGAGTTATCGCAGTCCTGTGGCAGGACGGCAGGCGGGAAGGTATGGAAGGAGCATGATTCCCACTTTGCCGCCGAGAAGAAAACGTGTGGTACAGGAAAAAAGTGGATGCTGATAAAGCCGCCCGGTACACCGTCTGAGACATTTGAAGAACTGAGGCGGCTGGCGGGAGAAAGAATCGGCGCAGGGGAACTCCTGGAGGTAATCTGTACCGGGGATGTGGCAGGGGAAGACATTGCCATAAAAGAGAAAGAAAATGTTGCCGCAGAAGCGAAGAAAGGTGGCACGGAGAAAAAAGGTTCCGCGACAGAAAGCAAAGGATGGGCGGCAAGGAAAAAGGATGCGACGGAAAGCGGGGGATGCACGACAAGAAAAAAGGATGAGGCGGAAAGCAAAGGATGCACGGCAAGGAAAGAAAAGCGGCAGGTCAGATTTGTAAGGAACGAATTATTCATGTGCCAGGATGTCACTATGACAGGCAGTATCCTGGCAGAAATCATTGAAGAAGAGGCACCTGAGGTGATTCTGTTTGCAGCGGACACGGAGGGAAGACAGGTTGCCCCGTGGATTGCAGGGAAGCTGGGAATCGGACTGACGGCGGAACTGACGGATTTCAGAATGGATGAAGAGGGGAAACTGCATCAGTTCCGAGCAGCCTATGGGGCAAGCTTTCAGGCGGAAATCGTAAATTGCAACGGCAGCATAACCATGGCCACAGTAAAGGTGAAGCAGGTCCAGGCCAGTCTCGTGATTGCGGGGGGCATGGGAGCTGGGAAAAAGGGATTTGCACTTTTACAGGAACTGGCAGAGTTGACGGGAGGCGCTTTGGGCGCCACAAGAGCGGCGGTGGACGCAGGACTTGCCCCGTTTTCCTGTCAGATCGGACAGAGCGGTATCTGTGTCCGGCCAAAGCTGTATATGGCCTTCGGTATCTCGGGGGCGGTACAGCATCTGGCGGGGATGAAAGAGAGTGAGTGTATTATCGCGGTGAATACAGATAGGAAAGCGGCGATTTTTGACTATGCGGACTATGGAATCTGCGGGGACGCGGCAGAGACTGCGGCAGAACTGATACGACAGATACTGACGTTGCGGGGCAGTCTTTGATGAGGAGACAATAAATCAGGGAAAACAGGAAAGGAGCATTTATGAATTATAAGAAAACATATCAGCCGACTAAAGGCTATACAAAGCTTTGTGTAAAAGGAGAGTGTTCTCTCCAGGAGCTGGAGTTCGGAATCATCGAACTGGGCGGCGGGGAAAGTCTGCTTTTTGAAACGGGAGAGACAGAGACAGCCTTTGTCATTCTTTCAGGGAAAGCGGATTTTGCCATGGAGAAAGCCGAATGGAAGGGCGTGGGCCAAAGGAGAAGCGTATTTGAAGGGAGGGCCTGCACCGTCTACGCTCCCAGGAGGAATCAGGTGAAGATTACCGGTGTATTTCATGTGAAAATTGCGGTCTGCCAGGTGCAGGTGGAAACAGATACCGAACCACAGCTGATTCAACCGGAGGCAGTTCGGGTGGTAACTTTAGGGGTAAAGCCCTGGGAGAGAGAAACTCACTTTATCATGGAAGAGGGCTGCAATGCCAGAAAGCTGTGTATTGGAGAGGCATTTGTTACACCGGGAAACTGGGCGGGATTCCCGCCCCACAAGCATGATGTGGACAATATGCCCAGGGAGGGGATTCTGGAAGAGCTCTATTATTTCCTGTTCCAGCCCGGGCAGGGATTTGCCATTCAGAAGCTTTACACTAAGGATGGCGAAATCGATGTCACTTATACAGTAAAACAGGATGAACTGGTGGAGTTTCCAAGAGGATATCACACCACAGTGGGTGCGCCCGGGTATAATACCTATTTCCTGTGGGTGATGGCGGGAGAGCATCAGGGCTTCTACCGTTCCAATGATCCTGACCATGACTGGGTGACCGCGGCGGAGAATATGGTGAAGAAGCTGTGAAAAGACAGGCGATATGAGAACTCGTCAGAAAAGTGACAATGCTATTTGGCGATGGAACTGCTGCACCATGAATTGGTGTGCAGTTCCAAAGCCGCTGAGATAGTGGAAGGCGCAGTCAGGCTTTCTTCAATGCAGAAACTGACGCAATACGCTCATAAGCTGCTCAATGTCAAGCGGCTTGGCAATGTGGGCGTTCATACCGCTTTTGAGAGCTGTTTCCTTATCCTCTTCCATGGCATTGGCTGTCATGGCAATGATAGGCAGAGTTTTTACATCCCTGCGAGACATGGCCCGAATCGCTTTCGTGGCCTCATAACCGTTCATGACAGGCATTTGTACATCCATTAGAATGGCATCATAATATCCTTCCGCGGATTGCTCTATCATGGACACTGCATCGGTACCGTCAGGCGCAGATTCAATTATGAAACCTGTTTCTTCCAAAATGACGCTGGCGATCTCACGGTTCAGTTCGTTATCTTCCACCAGGAGGACTCGTTTTCCGCCGAAGTCAGCCTCTGTCCAGCCGGCTTCTGATCCGGAAGCCCTGGCATCGCCGATATGATTTGCCGCTAAAAGCGCTGCCTTTAAGTCGGACATAAAAAGGGGCTTGGCACAGAATGCGGTCACTCCCGCTTCTTTTGCTTCTTCCTCAATGTCTGTCCAGTCATAGGCGGTGAGAATAATAATGGATGCATCCTCGCCTACGGCACTTCGGATTTTTCTGGCAGTTTCAATTCCGCTGATCTCCGGCATCTGCCAGTCAATGATGTAGGTATGGTAAGGATCTCCGTCTTCACAGGCAGATTTAGCCCGGTATACTGCTTCCCTGCCGGAAGTGGTCCATTCTGAACGCATACCGATACTCTTTAACATTTTGCTTACGCTGTCGCAGACATTGAAATCGTCATCCACAACCAGGGAACGCAGTCCCTCCAATTCTTTGATCTGTTCCGCATTTTTTTCCAGATCCTGCAGTTGCAGAGGCAGTTTTACAGTGAAGGTGCTCCCTTTTCCCACTGTGCTTTCAACGGAGATCTCTCCCCCCATCATATCCACAATGTTTTTCGTGATCGCCATGCCCAGACCGGCACCCTGTATGCCGCTTCTTGTGGCAGTGGATTCCCGTTCAAAGGGTTCGAAGATATGCTCCACGAACTCCTGAGACATGCCGATGCCGTTGTCTTTGATGATAAAAACGTAATCTCCCCACCCATGCCGAAAGGTAGTGTGCTGGGTGATACGGAAAGACACCGTTCCTCCCGCAGGCGTATACTTGACGGCATTGCTCATCAGATTGATAAATATTTGATTCAGTTTCAGAGGATCTGTAATGACATCCTCGTTGACGACTTCAAAAGTATCGATAAACATCTCCATCTGTTTGGCCTTTACCTGAGGCTGAATGATGTTCACCAGATTGTGCATCAGTTCAGGGATATTACACTCCTGATTATGAATCTGCAGTTTTCCGCTCTCGATACGGCTCATATCCAGAATGTCGTTGATCAGCCCCAGCAGATGATTGCTGGAGGAAAGAATTTTGTGCAGGCAATCCTGTACCTGGTCCGTGCGTTCCATATGACTGGCGGCAATGGTGGCAAAGCCGATGATGGCGTTCATCGGTGTGCGGATATCGTGGCTCATATTGGACAGGAAAGTGGTTTTGGCCTGATTGGCGTGCTGAGCCTGCATCAGGGCATCCTGTAGGGCCTGTGTCTGTTCCCGCTGCTTTCTGACCTGCTCTGTGATATCTTTGGATACCACCATGGCGATCAGGTCTCCGCTGTCTTCATCTCTGGTCAGAATAAAGGACTGGCGGACACACATGGACTCATCCTTGTCCATTTTGCTCCAATAATCCACAGTCACTTCCATATTTCCCTGTTCATACTGGGCTTTCAGATAATCCACGTTTACGACTGTGGTATAATCCTCCTCTGATTCCGGCAGAACAAAACGTTTCCATTTGTCAAAACATTCTGAAATTTTACATGGAGCGGATAATCCAGCCAGCTTCAACAATGATACTTCTTTCCCCTGAATGCTATATGTAATATTCTGCTCGATCCGGTCCTTTGTCAGATTGCATTCAAATGTACTGAAAGAATTGGACATAATGGCAATCCGGTATTGCTGTTCCTTGCGGTTCAGCACGGCCCGTTCCCGCTGGGCCTGCAGTTCTTTCTGCTTCAGCTCAGTGATGTTCTGGCGGACATATAAGGCTCTGACAGGAATCCCGTTTTTTCGCTCCAGACATGCCACAAGCAAGTGCTCCCAGTCCTCCTTCCCCTGACGGGAAACGTGACATTCATGAACAGCGGAATCCTTTGCCGCAAGACTTTCTCTGAGTGTCTCGATTTGGGAAAAATGTGAGAAAGCAGCCTTTTCTTCGTCACCGATAACATCTGCGGTATGAATACGAATGAATTCGCTGTATACACCTTCTATTGGGATACTGGTATTCAGAGACTCGATTCCTGCCAGATAAGTGTAGCGGTCATTCTCCAGATCTACTATGAGATAGCGGGAAGAGAAAATAATATTTACGCCGCGCAGCATATCGCTGAAAAGTTTATTCTCCGCTTCCAGCTTCTTTCGTCCTCTCCTGGCACGGAAAATCAGAAAAATGATATAGATGACGAACAAAACCAGTAAACAGATCTCTAATATCACACCGGCCATATTTGCCCTGGATACCATGGACTGGGTGACGTTTTTCGGGAATGCCTGTACGAGAACATAATCATATCCCGAAAGGCCCATGACACAGAGATTGTCTGTCTTGCAGCCTTTGCCGCAGAGCAGAGACGCCCGGCCGCCTTCCGTAAAAACGGTCTGGGCTGCCTGGGCGGTTTCGGCATCGATTACGTTTGCCTCCGTCAGGGAAACAAGCAGATTGTCTCCATAATTTCCGCCGCCCGAACTGGCAATGACATTTCCCTCCCGGGTACAGAGAAACACATCCGCTTTCTCGCCGAAGTACGTGGCGGTAAGCATATCCCGCAGATAATCCTCGGCAAAGTACAGTCCTAAGAACATTCCTGCAATTTTGCTATTGCCATATATTGGAGCATAGAAAACCATCATGGGTTTTCCTGTAAGCCTGGATTCAGCCACAGTCTCGAGACCGCTTTCCCCCTGCATTCCGCGGGCGAAATAATCACGGTCCGCACTGTTGTTAGTATCTCCGTTGGAGGCCAGATTAAGCCCATCTACATTGGTAAAACGGATGGCATCAAAGGTAGTATTGTTTTCCATTTCTTTCAGCACTTCGGAATTGATTTCCGGGTCGCTTTTTTCTGAGCTGACAAGATAGGCACTGTTCTGGATGCGCTGCAGAGCGTTATCAAATTCGCTTGTAATGCGGCTTGCTGTCTGCCGGGCACAGTCTTCCGCATAGACTTTATTCTGTTCCTGAATACGCGCCTCGTTCTGCGTGGTATAAATATAAAATAAAACAAGTACGGCAGTCAGAAAAAGAAGTGCGTAGAGAATCGGTTTCCATGTCTTAATCGATTGTTTCATATATTCTGACGCAAGTGGCTCTGTCCGGCTGTAATGGAAGAATCAAAATGCGCCTTCCCCTCCTCTCTGGAACTACATTTACAGTTATCCGGCGGTTCTGATCGCGGGAATATGGTCACATTATACAATAAAACTCCGGGAATTCGCAAGTGTGACATGGGAACAATCACTCGTGTGAGAAAGAAAATAATGCTTTTTTGCAAAAAGGAATAAAAAATGCAAAAATGAAAAGAACAATTGAATAAAAGCTATGCTTATGCTAATATTATCTCATGGAGGCAAAGACTATGGATAGTATTGTGAGATTATCAACACTGAAAATTTCTAATATTAAAAATGTCAGAAACGGACAGATTATTATGCCCAATACGTATCGAAAGCAGCCGGGGTATAAAAAGGCAGAAGTTTTAGGGGTGTATGGACAGAATGGTTCCGGAAAAACTGCGGTTATTGACACATTGTACTACTTACAAAGCATTATGATGGGTAATGTACTGGAGGAGGAAATTGCCGATTACATTGATGTAAATAGTAATCAGGCAGAGATCATTGCCGATTTCCATATTTTTTCGGGGACGGCCAATTATGAGACCAGTTATAAAATTGTTATACAGAGAAGTGAAAAAGGCGTGGAAATTGCCCGGGAAACACTGAGCTGTGCTGTAAATAAAGGTGATTCCAGAAGTAATAAGACGGTGTTTATGGATTATCAGCGTCTGGACAGAGAAAATTTGTTTACTCCCAAAAAGAGATTAGAGGAGGTTTTAGAAGCAAATATAGAAAATAAAACAGATTTGATTGTAGCAAGAAAGATTGCTGAGAAGAGTAATTGCTCTTATATTTTTGGAGAAAGCAGCAGGGAAATATTCTGTCGGGATTACAATAATAAATTTGCATATTATTCGGAAGTAATAAAGGCACTTTTTAAGTTCGCTGTAAAAGACCTGTTTGTAATTTGTAATACACATTCCGGCGTGATTTCAGCTAACTTTTTATTGCTTATGGCATTTAAAATGGAACAGGGTGAAGTGGGAATGAAGGGAGACTTTGCTGTTCCATTAACAGAACCGGTTGTTCTAAGTGAGGAGAGACGAAATCTTTTAGACGCTATCATAGAACAGATTAATATGGTTCTGTTTACAATCATTCCGGGAATGCGGATAGGGATCCATGACTATGGGATGCAATTGACGGACTCAGGAGAAAGCGGATACAGAGTGGAGCTTGTTTCTATCCGCGAGAATATGCCGCCGGTTCCAATTAGAATGGAGTCAGAAGGAATTATTAAAATTATCTCTATTCTGAATGCATTGATCCAGGCCTTTGGAAGTCCTTCTATCTGTCTTGCAATTGATGAGCTGGATGCGGGCATTTTTGAGTATATGCTCGGTGAGTTACTTGATATTTTTAATACAAGCGCAAAAGGACAGTTGATTTTTACATCTCATAATCTACGTGCTTTGGAAATGCTGGATAAAGAGAGCATCATGTTTTCCACGGCAAATCCGGATAGAAGGTATATCCACATGAAAAATGTAAAACAGTCCAATAATCTCAGGGATACTTATTTAAGAGGAATTACGCTTGGCGGCCAGGATGAAATAATATATGAAGAAACGGACAGTTTGAAAATTGCCCGCGCTTTCAGAAAGGCAGGTAGGATGATACGGCATGGGTGAAAAGAAAGTTATCTTGTTCATAGTGGAGGGGGCAAGTGATGAAGCTGCATTGGGAAGCATTATGAAGGAACATTTTTCCGGCAATGAGGTGCAGTTTGTTGTTGTGCATGGTGATATCACGTTAAAAGACTATGTTTCTAATGATAACATTCTGAAAAAGATTAAAGAACAAACCGAGATTGTAAAGAGCAAGTATCGCTATAAAAAGGAAGATTTTATAAAGATTATACATATTACGGATACGGATGGTGTATACATTCCGGAGGCAGACGTAAGGGAGGCAGATGTTAAGGAAGTTCAATATTATGAAGATCACTTAGAGGCGAAGAATGTACAAAAGATTATAGAGAGAAATAAGCATAAAGGAGATATTCTGTATAAACTCAGGAAAACGGCAAAAATTGATGGTATACCATATCGAATTTATTTCAATTCCTGTAACTTAGAGCATGTATTATATGGTCAATTGAAGGATTATTCGGATGAAGAAAAGCAAAAATTATCGGATGATTTTGCAGAGAGATATGAGGGAAAGGCAGATGAGTTTATAGTTTTTATTTCGGATCCTATTGTTGCTGTTTCGGAAACATACCAAAAGAGCTGGGATTATATTGAAAAGGATAGTAATTCGTTGAAACGACATACCAATATGCAACTTATATTTGGATAAACTGGAAATGAGTTTTGAAACAAAAGGACACGGATATCCCATTTCCACCGTGTCCTTTCCTTTTTTGACTTTTTAAATATTCTCAAAGAATATAATCCGTAATACAGTCATACCAGTGTACATAAAGCGTCCCGTTGACAGTGAGCCGTTCATTTTCCGGAAGCTGTTCGCTCCATTTCTTGTGATAGTGGTCAATAGCCCAGTCATCGCGGTTAAAACGGCGCCAGAGAATGGTTCTGCCGTTCTCATCCAGGAACTGCTCCGATACCACCCCGCAGTTATAGGTTTCGATATCCATGACGCAGACAGTGTCATAACGTTTTCCGCCGATTGTCACAGTATATCTTCCCACGATATCCAGCAGAAAATCTTTGTCAATACTTGTGACGATGGCTCCGGTTCGCTGGATATCTCCTTTTGGGGACAGGTTTGTCTCATTTCCGCAGTTCTCCTCGCCGAATCCCCAGTTGGGCATGAATTCATCGCCGTCCAGGAAGGTAATGTAGTTTCTGACATCACCGTCATTTCGCAGCGTTGCCAGATACCGGCAATGGGTATCGGTAAGCTGGGCCACAAAGGTGCGGTTAATTACATCGTTTTTATCCGAATAAGAAGCCTCTCTTGCCGTGAGTTCCACCCCTTCAATGCCGTGTACTTTTGCCTTTCCGGTGACTTCCATATCATAGATATGGCTGCACTTGCGGGAGGGGATATCATACATGCCCCAAGAAAGCTTCTCTCCCGGCTTTGGGACAAGAAACCATCCCATGAGCTCTTCCCATTTTACGGGAAACGGGGCTTCGCTGTTTTCTTCAATCTTATATTCTGGAATCAATTCAGGTAGTTTTTTCATATTATATTCTCCTTTCGTCCCAGTGCTGGGATATGTGTAACCGGTGGGATATGGATATTTATTTTTGAAGTTCTGCTTTGCCGTGTGAAGTCTGCTTTTTACGGTTCCCACAGGGATATTCAGCTTTTTGGCGATTTCTGCCTGGGGCATTTCCCTCCAGAAGTACAGATAAAGAATCTGTTTGTCCTTATCCCCCAACCGGCTCAGAGTTTCCCGCACGGAACTTTGCTCGGAAAGTCCCTGCCTGCCAGCAGAAAGTATGGTCTCTGTCAGCTCATCCACGGGAATTTCCAGCTGTGCGGCTTTCCTTCGGAAATAGTCGTTGCATTTGTTCCTGGCAATGGCCAGAAGCCAGGCCTTGAAGGAAGCTTTGTTTTTCAGCTGTGGAAATTTCTGATAGGCTGTCAGGTATATTTCCTGGAGTACGTCGTCTGCATCCTCTCTGGAAGGCAGACGATACCGCACAAAACGCTCTACGGATATACGTTCTGCATGCAGCATTTCTTCAAAATCATCCATGTCATCACCTCCAATCTGTCTGCAATAAAACCGGTTTCACTTATATAGACGGGCGGATGGTATAAAAGGTTCATTAATCAGTTTTTCCGCCGCCGCATAACTTTCTTCACCAGTTTTACAATAAACAAAATCAGCAATACAACCAGAACCAGTACCAGGAGAACTGCCCCCAGGATGATAAAAGTAAACTTGTTGGGATGTTTCACCAGGTCGCCCAGGGCTTTGCTGTCTTCCACGATTTTGCGACCCTGGGTGCCTGTGTAATATTCCGGTATGTCGGAGATGCCGTCTCCGTCCGTGTCCTCCAGAGAGTCCAGATATCCCGCAATAGCAGCCCACGCCTTGACTTCCCGGCCGCCTGTGGTGATTATGGCATCTTCGATGTCTTCAATGGGAGTGCCGTCTGCGAATTTGGGCTGGACAGACAGAATGCCATAGGACACATCCGTCACAGCTCCCAGCATCTGGCCGCTGTAAAGGTCGCATACAACACGGTAGAGCTTATCATCCTCGATTTCAATCCGATTTCCATCATCGTCAACCATATAGCAGTCAGTCACTTTGTTGAGAATCAGACGGTTGGGATTGAAGGAAAAATGAATCCCGCTGAGGTAAAGCCGGGCGGAGGGCATGAAATCCGATACGGAAGCGTCGATTTCTGCCCCGGTTTTCAGCTCTTCCCCTGTCAGGTAGATGCTGATCAGGGGATAGCCCGGGATACCGTCAGCCCCTATGCCCAGGGAATAGGCATTAAATACATCTTCTACTGTGATATCGCCGGTCACAAAGGTATCACGGACACAACCGGAGGGCACAATAGCCACATCCACAGGATGATTGTCAGGAGTGTCGGCATGATTTACCGTGTAGGCAAAGGCATCGGCCAGCAAATTCCCCAGATTGTGCTCCTCATGAAGGCTGTACAGATCCTCGGAGGTGGAAAATTTGACGGTATTCTGTGCCAGCACCTGATCTCTTGTGTAACCAAATTGGGACAGATAGGAAGAATCTACCTTTTCCATAAGGCTGTCGATTTTCTCCTGGGCCAGTCTGTCCGGCTCAATCGCTTCTGTAATGGGAATCAAATCATAATTTTCCATTGTCCAGCGGCCGTCCGGGGTCTGAGACATGCTGAGGGAACCCAGATTGCGGGCATAGGAGCCGCATGAGACGATGTAGGTACCGCCATACCGGAGAGGCTGCTCCAGTGTGGTATGGGAATGGCCGCTGATGATGAGATCAATCTCCGGCACGGCCTTCGCCAGAAGTTCGTCCTCGGATTTGGCCGGGTCTTCGTTGGTACCGCTGTGAGAGACACAGACAATCATGTCCACATCTTCTGTTTCCCGGATTTCCTTAACCGTTCTGGCGGCTGCCTCCTTTATGTCCTGGAATTTCAGTGCGCAGGTGGGAGCGCAGGCCAGGGAATCTTCACCGAAGACGCCCAGAACGGCTATTCTGACATCTCCTTTGGTCAGGACGATATAGTCCCGCATTCCATAAGCGGCAAAAGCATCCTTCAGAAGCTGCTGGTCCTCTGTAAGTCCTTCTGCTTCCATGGCTTCCCAGTCAATATTGCACAGAACCATGGCAGGAACCGGATCGCCGCTTTCCCCGGCGGCATTCAGCGCGCCGGCCAGTCCGGAAGAGCGATAGTCAAATTCATGATTTCCCAGCGTAGTGGCATCACATTCCAGAGCCCCCAGCATTCTCAGCTCCGGCGCATCCGTATGAAAAATAGTCTGCACCAGCGTGCCCATGGAGAAATCCCCTGCGTCAAGAATCAGGGTGTCAGGATTCTTCTCTTTGGCCTGAGTAATCAGGGTACGGATATGGGCAAAGCCGCCCAGGGTCACATCCTGCCCGTTTTCTACTGTGAGAAAGCTGTTCAGATGGGAGTGGGTGTCATGAAGAAAGAGTACATCCACCTGTCTGCCGCCGGGTTCCGGCGCCGCGGCGGCTGTGCCGGAAAGTGGCAGAAGAAAGACCACTATCAGGAAGGGAAGCAGCAGTCTGGAAAATAATTTTTTCATAATAGTCTCCTGTCCGGTGATAAATTTGCCGTTATGCAGTAAGTTCGACTAACGGCTGAAAGATTCGTTGTTGCCTTTTACTGTTATTTTAGACAGACTTTCGGGAAAAAGCAATGGGATGACCGGCAAAAACTATTTAATATATTCTTTCCCTTTCTTTTGCCATGATTTTCGGGTAAGATGAAACTACCATATGGTACTGCAAAGTGAGATTTGCATGATATCCGTTTTCACAATTGTATGGGAATCTTGCAAAAGGACGCTATGCCTGTTTTTCGAGTACAAAGCAAAGAGCTTATCCGTGTAAAATTGAGAAAGTGGTAGCGATTTGTGATGACAGGTATCGAAGGATTATCGCAATTAGTAAAAGAAGAAAGAGAGGAAAGACTATGAATCATAATAACACGAAAACGTTAACAGAATGGGTTATCGACAAGATAAAATCAGAATACAAAGACGACATAGCAATCCTGGCCGCAGTAAAAGGACATGCCATAGACGGCGACGAACATGGGGAAGTCTTTGATTACTTTGTTCCTGCGACGGAAAGAGGATATGAGTTGAGTCAGACTTTTATGATCGACGGAATCGGACACGATTTATATCCC
Organism: uncultured Acetatifactor sp.; assembly: GCA_948896875.1. Taxonomy (GTDB): domain Bacteria; phylum Bacillota; class Clostridia; order Lachnospirales; family Lachnospiraceae; genus Acetatifactor. Next base: position 44,001 of record CAQUWW010000002.1, read on the forward strand.
AGGTCCTGGGAGCGGATGGAAAAAACTGCAGATCTGGATGAGATGACGATTACACTGGCGAATGCAGAGATTCTGTACGCGAAGTCCGATGCGGAACGAGAGAGATTCGAGGCACTGAGGAAGAAGCTGGAAGTCAATCTCCATGATTCGGTATATGTGTATCGGAAAGCATTGGTATGTCTGGAGGCTGCCATGGAACTGTATCGGGTGTTGCTATTTGAGGAGAAAAACCATATCGCCCGGACACAGGGGGGATGCATTCACATGTATCTGTCTCAGGCAGTGGCTTATCTGAATCATACTTTTACGGATTCTCCGATCTATTCGGAAAGGCAGGCATATGATAGTGACGAAAAAAGCCGGATGTATCATTGTCCGGGGTTTACTGCAGTGCCGGAGAAATTCTTTGAAAATGCAGGCCGACTCCTGAGGGCAAAGGATGGGAAAGAGCAGGCGGAAATTCTGCATGCCTTAATCTGTGCCACCCGAAAATTTATCCTGGAGAGAAAGCCGGAACCAGTGAAGGAAGAGGATGGGAGTGAGGTATGCTATCAAGAGCTGGCGGATTGGTATCAGGAACTTAGTCTTACATGGCGTAGAATTCGATATTTCTGTAGAGAAAATATGCCCGAAGAGGCTTATGTGGATGCATGCAATCTGCAGAGCGAACTGCTTGTGATTGCCCGGGAATTTCAGATAGAAGAGATGAATCTTCTGGATTCTTATTCTGCAGACTGTCTGGAACGGTTGGCCGCTCGAAGTATAAAGTTGGAGGAAAATGTCAGACGGATTCTGGAAGAGCATGGCATTGCAGTGAATGAATATGCTTCTATGGAGGAATTTCTGGCAGACAATCATGAGTAAAAATGGGAAGTGGAAAAGCGTAAAAGATAGTAGTACTAAGAGAATTTGTGCGCGGCGACACAGAGGAAAAGAAGAAGGAGACAGGAATGAAGTATCGAAAGGCTTCGGAAATTTTCCCGGATGAATTGTTGCGGGAAATTCAAAAGTATACCTCCGGCGAGCTTGTTTATATTCCCAAAGCTACAGAGCGGGATAACTGGGGAAGCAATTCCGGGGCAAAGACATTTTACGCCCGGAGAAATAATGAAATTCGCAATAAATTTCATTATGAGAGAAGAGGGCTCGAAGACCTGGCAGAGGAATATCATTTGTCGGAGGATACTGTGCGGAGAATTGTTTATCATAAACAATAGAATCCACGCTCTGCGAGGATTCTATTGTCATGAATAAAGGCAGAGGGGCTTAAGCTCCTCTGTAATAGATTCATTTGACCGGCACGTCAAATAAGGTGAGCTGATCCTCCGCCAGAGATTTCATCTTCCGTATGGTCACCTTATCCTCAGGATGCAGCTCACCACACAAAAGAGGCGAATCGGGGTGATAGCGCTCTGTGCGGGTACGGACGGTCTCGGCGCTGAAATTGGCATAGCAATAACGGCAGCCATTTTTACAGGTGTTATAAGCTCCCACCTCGACGCTTTCCGCACAGCCGCATTCCTTTCTCTGGTTTTTATCTTTTCCTGCAAGAATCCGGCGCCCGGTGATTTCCTCGATCAGTCTGGAATCGATGCAACATCCGCGGCGGATTCCCGCTTGCGACAAGTCCAATGCCTCCGAGCATGCTTCTACCCAAAGGCCATGCTTATCTGCTATGGTTGCCAGCTGTGCGGAAAACTGCAATATTTCGTCATCCGAGGGCTGCCGGACCTGCAAAGAGGCCAGACTTTTCCGGATTTTGGCATAGGAATCCACAAAACTGATTACGACCCGCTCCGTATAGCCTTCCAGTTTTTGGGCGAGGTCTTCAAATGTATTTAGATGCCAGGCAGGCGTGTAAGCCGGATGAAACAGAATCGGGTCGTAGCGCCATATTATACGTTTCTTTCCAATGATCCGGGAAAGTCTCCGAAAGGTCTCCGGCAACACGGTCTTCTTATCCGGCAGTCCCGGCTCCACATCTTTGCCATATCCGGTCAAAGTGAACTGAACATAATAAGGATACTTTTCAAGGACTGAAAGCCTCTCCATCATTGCCGCAGGATTTTTAGTCCAGAAGACAATACAGTCTATCACCTCCGGCGACAGGTCTATATGACTGACCTGCCGTTCGTTCATGGGATTGCGCACATACAGATATCCTTCCCGAAGCCGATTGCAGAACCAGTCGAAGTAATAATTGGGAATATCAGTTCTTCTGCTGACACTCAAAATCATGGTTATTTTTTGTAAATTCACCAACGGTTTATGCTTCACCGCCGCGGAATTTTTCCCCTTCCCACTCTTGTATCATTGCCTGCGATTCTATTGTACCAGGTCATTTACATGGCAGCAAGTTCCAAATAATATGTTTATGACTTGCGGTTTTTCCAATAATATGCTAAAATCTACATAACACATAACAACTTCTTGGCAGGTTTTGTGTGAACTTCACAATCGCCACCTGTTTTCCGGCCTGCTCTCAGGTATTCTGCTTAGGATTAAGAAATTCTGTATCTATAAATTCAAAATATTAATTTAATATAGGATTTCTATGCAGGCTGTTACCGGTTTTAAAGTGAGTAGTTAGACAGCGGTTGCAATAAATTAAGATGAATTTACGAAATTTTAATGTTTCCTTTTGTGACACATGCTATAATATGTGATATAGTTCGATGTAATAACAGAGTGATTGCCATGGTATGAATGGCAACATGACGGACAACTATGGGAAGAAGCAGCAGGTGCATGGAAAGGACTATATAACTTTACATGAGTAGTAAAAACAATAATGAAATGGAGCAAATCCAACAGGGGTTGGAGGCTTTTCTGGAAAAGGAACTGGATATCATCGACACACCGCAGGGTGAGAGGCGAAGCAGGCGGCCGCAAGAGGGCCGGAATCGCAGAAGCACCGGACAGCAGGACAACCAGGGTCATAAGGAGCCGGTAAGGCAGGAGAGAACCCCGGCATATGGAAATCGGGTAAGGCAGGAAGCGGACCGGGATTACAGGATTTACGGACAAGCGGACGAATATTGGGACGACAAGAATTACGAATCGGAGGGTGAATACTGGGACGACGGGAATTACGAACCGGAGGACGAATACTGGGACGACGGGAATTACGAACCGGAGGATGAATACCTGGACGACAGGAACGGCGATCCGGAAGACGAAGACTGGGATTGTGAAGAACTGGCATATCAGAGGGAAAGCCATGTAAAGACGAATCTGATACCCAGGAGCAGTAGCCATAGGAATCCGGAAAAGAGCGGAGCAGAACGGGGCCGCAGAAGCACACAGGGAAGGCCGCACGCCGCCCGGGAATCCGGCAGCCGGACGCGGGCAGGTTCCGGGAGGGGAGAGCGTTATCCGGAAGCAGCGGCTTATTCAGAGCCAGACTCCCCGGGAGAGGTAAATAGTAAGAAGAAAAAACGTTCCAAAGTGCAGAAACAGATTTCTCAGGAGGATGTCCAGATGGCAAAAAAGCCCCCAAAGTCTACGAAAGGGCAAAAAAAGAAAAAGAAAAAGTCCGGACTGAAAAAATTCCTGATTGTGGTCGTTCTTTTGGTAGCACTGTTGGGCGTCGGATTATATCAGTTGGTGGGCGTGGTGTACGGAAAAATGAATTATGGCGAGATCGCTTCCGTGACAGACCAGCCGATGCAGGAGGATGGAGTGGTTAACATTTTGCTGATCGGCAATGATTCCAGAGAAAATGGTGCGGACGGCCGTTCCGATGCCATGATCCTGCTGTCCATCAGCAGTAAGACCAAAAAGATTTATCTGACTTCATTGCTGCGGGATATGTATGTGGAAATTCCGGGACATGATGATAACCGATTAAATGCGGCGTATTCTTTTGGCGGCGCGGAATTGCTGATGGAGACGGTGGAGAAGAACTTTGATATTCCTGTGAACCGGTATATGCTGGTAAATTTCGAGGGATTTGCCAATCTGGTAGATACGGTAGGCGGCATTGAGCTGGATCTGACCAGCGAAGAGATAGAATATGTCAACGGCTACCTGGTGGAATATAATATGTTGACAGGCAGGCCGCAGGGAACTGACAATATGGATACTTCCGCCAGCGGTCCGGTGCATCTGAACGGCCCGCAGGCTCTTGCTTACAGCAGAAATCGATATCTGGGGACAGATTTCGGAAGGACGGATCGTCAGAGGAAAGTTCTGACCGCAGTGATTCAAAAGATACCTTCCGTTATGCTGACCAACGCCGGAGAGCTGATGGACGGACTTCTGCCAAACCTCACGACTAATCTGACGAGAAACGAGTGTTTTCGGCTCAGCCTGATGGCGGGAAAGCTTCTGACATATGAGATCGTATCCGACAGCATTCCTCAGCCTGGAACGTACAGCGATGCGACCATTCGAAAGATGGCGGTGCTGGAGATAGATTTTGAAACGAATATCAAGTACTTGAAAGAAAAATTATACGGAGAGTAGGAGAAACGAAATGGATGTTATTTTATTGGCTTTTGTGGCAGTGATGTGTTTTGGAACAGGTGGAAAAATTCTGAACAGTGAGGAACGGAATAAGGTATTTAACAAACGCCCGATTGAGGTGGTGGATGTAAAACAATACAATAAAGCCTGCGGCATTCTGGTGATAGGATTTGGCGTTGTTGCAGAGATTACGCTGTTTACCGGTGTGCTGTTCCGAGGCTGGGTCAGTGGAGTCTCCACATTGCTCCTGATTGCGGAAGCTGTTCTGGTAGTCGTGATATACGGCAAAATCGAGAAGAAAATGTTGAAAAAGAGATAACAGGAAGTAAGACATGGGGAAAAAGAAAACTATGTTGGCCGTAATCCTGCTGGGAGTTATGGTGATGGCAGGATGTGGAAAAGAAGATTCAGAGCCAGCTTCTGCCATGGGAATTACTCCAATTGAGTTAAAGGAGCAGACAGACACCTCCGGTACGGCTTCGGCAATAGCGGACGATGCGGAGAATCCGGGGCAGGGGGACAGGACAGACGATACGAGTCAGGTCTCCGGGGGTACAATCGAATCGGGAAATTCTGATGCAGTAGCGGACCCTGATGGAACCGATGCCAAAACAGAGCCGGAACCGGAGGAAATTAAAATAACGATTTCCGCTGCCGGAGATGTGACGATGGGCAATTATCTGGGGCAGGGCTACGAAGTATCTTTTCGGCAGACCTATGATCAGGGGGCAGGTGACAGTTATTTTTTTGAAAATGTGGCGGATATTTTCAGCGAGGATGATCTGACGCTGGTGAATCTGGAAGGTCCTCTGACCCGCTCGGAGGATTACAGAGAAGGCCAGACTTACTGTATTTCCGGAGATCCGGAGTATGTGAATATATTGACTGCAGGGAGCGTGGAGGCGGTCAGTATGGGGAATAACCACCGCCTTGACTACAAGGAGCAGGGGACGGCGGACACTGTGGCGGCGTTAGAAGGGGCCGGAATATTATATGCATATGATGACAAGTATTGTATGTATGAGGTGGACGGTATTCAGATTGGGATTATATCGGTGAACGAAGTCGGCCAGGGCTATGGTGTGGAAAAGTTCCTGGAAGAAGGGATCGCTCAGCTGAGAGAACAGGGAGCGGATCTGGTCTTTACATGCTGCCACTGGGGAATTGAGAGAGAATATTATCCTGAAGATTACCAGAAAAGCTTAGGTAAAAAATGTATTGACTGGGGAGCGGATCTTGTAATCGGACATCATCCCCATGTATTGCAGGGAGTAGAAGAATACCAGGGGAAATTCATTATTTACAGTCTGGGCAACTTTTGCTTTGGTGCCAATCGAAATCCGCCGGATAAGGACTGTATGATTTTTCAGCAGACTTTTACCTTTTTGGATGGTGTAAAGCAGGAAGACAGAGAGATCAGAGTGATTCCCTGCTCCGTCAGTTCCGTGGCCGGCAGGAATGACTACAAGCCCACTCCTGCGCAGGGAGAGGAAGCACAGAGAATATTGGGCAGGATTAATGAGTTCAGCCGGGATTTTGGCGTGGAATTTGACAGCGAGGGACTGTTGATAAAATAAAGAAAAGGAAGTTTGACTGGAAAACTCAATATTGGAGGTAGAAAGTAAATCAGTTCCGGAGCAAAGGCAGTAAAGTGAAGGAACGGAGGTATAACAAGGAGGATAGCAAAATGGAAAAAAGAAAAATGGAAAAACTGGGAATCGAGACATCCCTTCTGGGATTTGGCTGTATGAGATTTCCGGTGACGGCGGACGGCGAGATAAATGAGCCGGAAGCAGAGCGGATGCTGGACAGAGCAATGGCAGCAGGAGTGAATTATTATGATACCGCATACCCTTATCATGGAGGGAAGAGCGAGACCTTTGTGGGGAGGGTTCTGCAGAAATATGAAAGGAGTTCCTTCTATCTGGCCACAAAGCTGCCCTGTTGGAATATACAGGCAAAGGAAGACGCGGAAAAATTGTTCCAGGAGCAGCTGGGAAAACTGCAGACAGATTACATAGATTTTTACCTGCTGCATGGAATGAACAAAGAAAAGTTTCACCAGATAGCGGATCTGGGCGTGGTTGAGTATCTGGAAGGCCTGAAGGCAGAAGGAAAAATCAAATATCTGGGATTCTCTTTCCATGATAATTATGAAGCCTTTGAAGACATTTTATCTTACAAAGATTGGGATTTCTGCCAGATTCAGCTGAATTATATGGATGCGGACACACAGGCGGGCTTAAAGGGGTACAAACTCGCCGAGGAGAAAAATGTTCCGCTCATAATTATGGAGCCGGTCAAGGGTGGTTCCCTGGCTACTTTTGCAGATGACATTGCAGAGAAATTCCGGGCGCTGAATCCGGAGGCTTCCATCGCTTCCTATGCGCTTCGCTGGGTGGGAAGTCTGCCCAATGTAAAGGTAATATTAAGCGGTATGTCCACTATGGAACAGGTGGAGGACAACCTGAAAACATTTGCCGATTTTCATCCGCTTTCTGAGACGGAAAGTAAGACCATAGATGAGATTGTGGCATTGATCAACAGCCGTGTGAAAAACGGTTGTACGGGATGCGGTTATTGTATGCCCTGTCCGGCAGGGGTGAACATTCCAGGGAATTTCAGAGCGTGGAATACCTATCATATGTATCAGAATTATAATGTGGTCAAACATAGCTGGGAAAACGGGCTGGGTGATGAGAAGCAGGCAAAAAACTGTGTAAAATGCGGTAAGTGCGAGAAGGTCTGCCCCCAGAATCTGCATATCAGAGAGGATCTGGTAAAGGTGCAGGAGGATTTGGACAAAAAAGAATTTATTCTGTAAATTCTGAAAGGTGGTTTTCTGTATGGAGAAGGCGTTTAAGCTGGACTTTGAGAACGACAAGATCGGAAGTCTGTATGTAAATTGCTGCGGCTGTTCCCAGACAGAAAGTCTCCATAGTTTTGGCCCGGCTTCCAAGCCCCATTATCTGATTCACTATGTGCTCAGCGGCAAGGGGATTTTCCGGTTTCACGACAAGGAATATAGGTTGGAGGCGGGTTATGGCTTTCTGATTCAGCCCAATGAGCTGGCCTTTTATCAGGCGGACGAGAAAGACCCATGGAGCTATCTGTGGGTGGGGTTCGGCGGAAGCCGCGCAGGAGAATATCTGAATTCCATGGGACTGTCAGAACGGCATCCCATTTTCTCCTGTGAGAGGGATCAGGAGCTTTATTCCATTGTCCGGGATATGATGGAACATAATACGTTCGGTGTGGCAGATGATCTGCGTCGGAACGGACAGCTGGGTGTATTTCTGTCCGTTCTGGCACAGAGCGCCGGAGTAGTTGCAAAAGATGAAGAAGATAAAGGAAACCAGTATGTAAAAAAGGCGGTTTCGTTTATTCAGAGTAATTATTGCAATCCCATCAAGGTAACGGACGTGGCGGATTATGTATGTATCAATAGAAGCTACCTCTATACATTGTTCCAGAATTATCTGGGGATGTCCCCCCAACAGTTTCTCACCACGTTTCGCATTACAAAGGCCAGGGAGTTGCTGGATTCCACGTCATATCCAATAGAAAGCATCGCTTTGTCGTGCGGCTACAGCGATGCGCTGGTATTTACGAAGGCCTTTCATGCCATGAAGGGAATGTCCCCTTCTCAATACCGCAAGCAAAGCCATAGAGAGAACTCACGGGAGCAGCTGCAGGAGGTGGAGCATCTGATCGCACAGCTGCTGAAACCGCAGGAAAAAATTTAGGAGAACAAAGTTTATGAGAATTTTACTTTTATTGAGAGGTTCCGCCAGCTGCGGCAAGTCTACCTGGATTGCGCAGCATGGTTTAAAAACTTATACATTGTCGGCGGACGATATCCGACTGCTGTGTCAGAGCCCGGTGATGTTGCCGGATGGTTCGGAAGGCATCAGCCAGAGCAATGACAGTACAGTGTGGAAGACATTGTTCAGTATTCTGGAAACCAGGATGCAGAGAGGTGACTTTACGGTTATTGATGCCACGAATTCCAAGACCAGCGAGATGAACCGCTATAAGGAGATGTGTGAGACATACCGTTATCGAATTTACTGTGTGGACTTTACGGACATTCCCATCGAAGAAGTAAAAAGAAGGAATGCGAACAGGGAGGCTTTTAAAAAGGTACCGGAAGAGGCCATTGACAATATGTATTCCCGGTTCAGAACTCAGAAGATTCCTTCCGGAATCAAAGTAATCCGTCCGGACGAACTGGATACCATCTGGCTGAGGCTGTTTGATATGTCAAGCTATAAGAAGATACACCATATCGGCGATATTCATGGCTGCAATACGGTTCTGCAGAAATATCTGGAGGATAACGGCGGCCTGAAGGATGATGAGATGTATATCTTCGTGGGAGATTATATTGACAGGGGGATTGAAAATGTGGAGGTGGTGCAGTTTCTCATCTCCATCATGAATAGAAAGAATGTGCTGATGCTGGAGGGAAATCATGAGAGATGGCTCTGGCTGTGGGCAAATGACTGTACAGGCAGATCAAAAGAATTTGAGCTGATCACAAAGCCTGCGCTGGATGCGGCGGGAATCGACAAAAAGGATGTAAGACAGCTGTACAGAAAATTTGGACAGTGTGCTTATTATAGATATGGTGAAAATATTTATCTGGTCACACACGCAGGGTTGAGCACTCTGCCGGAGAACTTATCTCTTGTTGCTACAGAGCAGATGATTAAGGGTGTGGGAAATTATGATGATTTCGAAAAGATAGCCGAGACTTTCTTTGACACGACACCGGGTAACTGCTATCAGATTCACGGACACCGGAACACAAAACAAATGCCGACAATGGTAAACGACAGAGTATTTAACCTGGAAGGACAGGTGGAATATGGCGGCTGTCTACGCTGTGTGCAGGTGGATGAATCGGGAATTCATTGTGTGGAAGTGGAGAATGATGTATATAAGACGCCGGAAATGCAGGAGGCACAAAGTGTCGTGGAGAGTTCCATAGCGGACACTATCATTTCTCTGCGCGGCAACAAATACATTCAGGAGAAGAAATTCGGTAATATTTCGTCGTTCAACTATACGGACAAGGCATTTTACGACAGAGTCTGGGATGCACAGACTACAAAGGCCAGAGGCTTGTATCTGGATACGGCAAAGGGAAAGGTAGTGGCTCGGGCTTATGATAAATTTTTTAATATCAATGAACGGCCGGAGACGAAATTTGAGATGCTGCAGCATAAACTGCAGTTTCCAGTGACCGCTTATGTAAAGGAAAATGGATTTTTGGGGATTGTGAGCTATAATGAGTATGAAGACAGCCTGTTTGCGGCCAGCAAGTCCACCATAGACAGTCAGTACGCCGGGTATTTTCAGGAAATGCTGCGAAAAAAGGTTACTGCGGAAAACCTTGAACGGATAAAAGAATATTGCAAAGAAAGAGATGTATCTTTTGTTTTTGAATGCGTTGATATGGAACATGACCCGCACATCATTGAATATTCGGAGAGCAGGCTGTTTCTGCTGGATATTGTCTATAACCGGATGGAATTTGCCCGGTATGAGTACAGTGACATGTGTCATACGGCAGGACTCTTCGGACTTGAGGCCAAGGAGAAGGCATTCGAGATTGCCTGCTGGCAGGAATTCTTTGACTGGTATTATGACATCATGGAGCCCGATTACGAATATGAAGGCCGTAAAATTGAAGGCTTTGTCATTGAAGACAGCGTCGGCTATATGACGAAAATCAAGCTTTCCTACTATAATTTCTGGAAGTTTATGAGAAGCGTATCTCATGAGGCTATCAGAAAAGGGTATATCAGTAAAACCTCTGCGTTGACTACCCCTTTGGCCAATGAATACTACGCATGGGTCAGGAAGCTGCATGAAAGGGAAGACAGGGACAGCCTGCCCAAAGATATCTGTACATTACGGAAAATGTTCTATGCTGCCAGAGAAACGTCCTGACAAAAATTCTCTGTGCAGTGTCGGAGAGTGTATTTTCTGGTAAAAAAGGAACAATGGCGGTTATTTCTCCCGCCATTGTTCCTGATTTGCATTGGACCAGACGACCATATTTCGTCCAAAACGTTTTGCATCGTAGAGCATAATGTCTGCTATTTTCAGATATGTATCATATACATCTCCCGCTTTCGGCAGAAGCGTCACGCCGCCGATACTGACAGTAACCCACTCGGAAACAGAAGGATTGTGGGGAAGGTGAAGATCCTCCACAGCCTGTCGTATGGTTTTAAAGAACTGGAAAGCGGATTTGGCATTATTGCCGAGGAGAATGGCAACAAATTCCTCGCCTCCATAGCGGCCGAAGAAATCTGTTGCGCGCTGGAGGTGAGAGGCTATGGTCCTGGCTACGGTGGATATCACTTTATCACCGGAGGGATGGCCGAAGGTATCATTATAAACCTTAAACTTGTCAATATCCATCATACAGATGGTAAAAGGGAGTCCCAGACGAATGGCCTCCCGCCATTTAGACTTGCTTTCATCTTCATAATGCCTTCTGTTGGCTATGCCGGTAAGCTCATCCACCATGGCCTGTTGTCTGAATTGCATCTGATAATGATGCAGTTTAATGTGTGTATTTGCGCGGGCTTTGATGATAACCGGGCTGAAAGGCTTGGAAATATAATCAACGGCGCCCAGGGTCAGTCCTTTCTCTTCATGCTGAACGTCGGAGAGACTGGTAATCATGATAACTGGTGTGTATTTGGTTTGGACTGTCCCCTGCAGCTTTTTCAGCAGCATGAAACCGTCTATATCCGGCATAATCACATCCAGGAAAATCAGGGAATATTCTCCGGACATTGCTTGAAGAAAGCCATCCGACCCAGTTTGACATATGGTTACATCATATTCATCCTGCAGAATGAGCTTTAAATATTCGGCCTGTACGAGACTGTCATCTATCACCAATACTTTATCCATGCTTTATCCATATCCTTTCTCATATTTATTTTATTTCAGGTTAAATTTTGGGCGACATATACTATTGTCTTCGGCAAATCATCTGTCCCGGTTCGAGCTAATACAGCGGTGGCTCGCACTCGAGCATATTCCTCCGGACTGACATCGGGATTGTCCGGTATTGTGCGATACTCTATTGTCACATAAGGATTCCACCAACGCAGGGTTTCCAGCCAATTCTGGATATTCATTACATTCAGATATCTGTCCCGATCTTCGTCATAAATGAAATTATTTGCATATATTTGCAATGCTGCGGTACAGTTCACCTTATCTCCCAAAATATCACCGACTTTGCTGAGCTGAGATACCACACGAAAAGTGTCATGTTCCAGGTCAACATAATATGTGGAGAAAAAGAGGCTGCTCAGACTGGCGATAATATAGGCTCTGTCCTGCAAAGATTGAAGGCTCGGCATAAGTCCCGGTCTGGCCGCATTACTGTCCGCTCCGCTTAAAATGGCGGAAGGACTGTTTTCTGAAGCATCCTCTGGGATATTATGTATGTCTCCAACATCTGATATACGAGGTGTTACCGTGATTACAAAAGCCGGAATGGTATCCTTCCACATTGTTCTGGCCGCGATAATGTCAACTAATCCGCCGAACAGAGCATTATAACCGATGGAACGACATTTCTGCCCGCTTTGCATAATTTTAAAGGGACAATTCTCACAGGAGCCTCCCCATACATCATGGCAGATCATACCCTCTCGTATATTCGGACATAACTGCCGTACCCGTCTGTTAAAATACAATATGCTGTGATCCTTTTCCTGAATGACGTAGATACCGGTTTCAGGCATGGAGTCCAGGATTTTTTCATAATCTCTGCTGTCCAAATGCATTCCTCCAGAATTATTTTTCCACCTTTGCCTACTATAGCATGAAATAAGGGGAGAGTCAACGAAGAATAGAATGACTTCGAGAAACCTGTAGGTAAATTAAAAGCAATAGAATCCACACTCTGCAAGGATTCTATTGCCATAAATAAAAAAACCCACTATCGTGGGTTTAAAGTCGGCGCGACAGGATTTGAACCTGCGACCTCGGCGTCCCGAACGCCGCGCTCTACCAAGCTGAGCCACGCGCCGATATAATATAAACTTATCGGTTATATCTTATGTCTGAAAGAGAATCGCTTCCCGAATTCCCCTTTTATGAACCGACATTAAAATAATATAAAAAAATGGATTGATTGTCAAGGGAAAAACGAATAAAATTATTAGGAAAAGACTTGATTGTTTGACAGGATAGAAAGGAAGGCAGAATGAACCGGGCGACAGTAATTCTGAAAAAAGGGGAAGGACGCGTCATAAAAGCAGGAGGCGCAT
>CAQUWW010000002.1:56786-65898 GCA_948896875.1 uncultured Acetatifactor sp.
CAATGAAATAGATAAAGTAGAAGGGGTCTTTGAAAATGGGGATGTAGTGGCGGTTCATGATTTTGATGGCTATTGTATGGGCTGCGGTTACATCAATACAAAATCGAAAATTGCCGTGAGGATGTTATCCCGGAAAAAAGACACAGTCATAGACGAGGCATTTATGGAACAACGGGTCAGGGATGCATGGGAATATCGCAAGCAGACCATCGATACTTCCAGCTGCCGTCTGATTTTCGGAGAAGCTGATTTTCTGCCGGGCATTGTAGTGGATAAATTTGCAGATGTGCTTGTGGTGGAATCGCTGGCACTGGGAATTGACAGGTGGAAATATGTCATTGTTGACGTCTTGAAGCGGGTGCTGAGGGAAGACAGTATTGTGATCCGGGGGGTTTATGAGCGAAGCGACGCAAAGGTGCGACTGCAGGAGGGAATGGAACGCAGTAAAGGCTTTATCGGAGATGCGTTTGACACAAAAGTGGAGATTGTGGAAAATGAAGTAAAATACCTGGTGGATGTGGCAGAAGGGCAGAAGACAGGATTCTTTCTCGATCAGAAGAACAATCGGGCGGCTATTCACCGATTCTGCAGAGGGAAAGAAGTACTGGACTGCTTTACACACACGGGGTCCTTCGCATTGAATGCGGGAATTGCCGGGGCGAATCGTGTGCTGGGGGTGGATGCATCTCAATTGGCCATAACACAGGCAGAGGAAAATGCCAGATTGAATCATCTGGAAAACAGAGTGAAGTTTCAATGTGCGGATGTATTTGAATTGCTTCCGGAGCTGGAGAAAAAGGGAGAAGAATTTGATGTGGTGATTCTGGACCCGCCCGCGTTTACTAAGTCCAGAAATTCTGTGAAGAATGCGGTCAAGGGTTATCGTGAGATTAATTTGAGAGGTTTGAAGCTGGTGCGGGACGGAGGATTTCTTGCCACCTGTTCCTGCTCTCATTTTATGGAGCAGGAGCTTTTTGCCAAAACGCTGCGTGAGGCGGCGTCGGGTGCGCATAAGCGGCTCCGACAGGTGGAATTTCGTACGCAGGCCTGTGATCATCCCATTCTCTGGGCGGCAGATCAGTCCTATTATTTGAAATTCTACATCTTTCAGGTGGTGAGTGAACATTGAGAAGTTCTGCGGAAGGCGCAGGTTTTGGTTACAGTACTGCTGGCTGACAACAATGTAATGTAAGAAATGATGGAAAAGCCGGTAGAGGCAGGAGGAAGAAAATGAGAAAATCAAATAAGGGTGCCAATACTATGTTCGGAACCTATCAACCGGATGTGGCCCAGGTGAGAAGGAACAGGCAGATCATAGCTGTTATGGTGCTATGTATCGCAGGCCTTTTCTTCCTGTTATTGTCAATGCAGTTTTTCTGGATTTCACTGAAGCCGGGCTATGATGTGGAATATCTGCTGGAGAATGACGTACAGGAAGGAATGCATGTAAAGGGGCAGGTGCCGTATACCTATGACTGTTTTGCGGATATGTCGGACCTGGAAGGCGGAAAGGTCAGCTACTATTATTATGCGCTTCCTGCGGCGGAGGGAATGATGATTTTGAAGGTTCCTGTAAGCAGGCAGAGGGAGATGGAGACTTTGTTGGAGGAGACACTTGACTATCTGGATACGGGAATCTGGCCGACTTCTGTGGTGGAACTGGAAGGCTATGTGACGAAGGCCCAGGGAAGACTTCCCTATCTGCTGTCAGAATATATGGCAGAAATTGGATACACCCAAGAGGAAATTAAAGCCATGGGCGAACCAATGATGATAGAAGATGCTTCCGGAAGAATTGAGAAGGCAAGAATCAATGCACCTGTTGGCATTATTCTGATGGCGGCGGGGGTATTGTTGGGTGTGTTTTTCTGCTTCTGGAACAAAAGGAAATCCTGACTTGACAAATGATAAAAATGTGCTATAGTACTAAATGCAAATGAGTTGCATTTGCATTTAACCTGCCGATGACGTGTGCTACTTATAAAAAATGGTCAATGGCAGGACAGGGAGGTACGGGAATGCTGCACATTATAGAAGATTCGGTTATGGATAGTGTAAAATTACTTCCTTTTTTATTCCTGGCATATCTGGCAATGGAATATCTGGAGCATAGGACAGGGAAGGGAATACAGAGGTGGATTGGAAAAGCGGACAAGGCGTCACCGGTGATAGGCGGGCTGTTGGGCATTGTGCCGCAATGCGGCTTTTCTGCGGCCGCGGCCAACTTGTATGCAGGACGGGTCATTACGCTGGGGACATTGATGGCAATCTTTTTGTCTGCTTCGGATGAGATGCTGCCCATTCTTCTTTCGGAAAGAGCACCGTTGGATACGATTCTGGAGATTCTCCTGGTAAAAGCAATTCTTGGAATGATCGCCGGAATTGTGATTGATTGGATACGGCGCAGAATGAGAAAGGAGAGCAGTGGAAGCATTCACGATATTTGTGAACGGGAGCATTGCCACTGTGAGAGGGGAATTTTCCTTTCTGCATTGACGCATACATTCCAGATTGCGCTTTTCCTTTTGCTGATAACTTTTTGTCTGAATCTGCTTCTGTACTTTATGGGGGAGGATGTGTTGGCGGGCTTGCTGTCGGATAAACCTGTACTGGGTCCTATATTGGCAGGATTGGTAGGACTGATACCGAATTGTGCCGGTTCCGTAGTAATTACAAAGCTATATCTGGAAGGCATGTTGAGTATGGGAGCCGCGATGGCGGGGCTGTTAGCCGGTTCCGGTGTGGGGATACTGGTACTTTTCAGAGTCAATCGTAATAGAAAAGAGAATCTGAAAATTTTGGGTCTGCTCTACGGAATCGGAGTAGGAGCCGGAATCTTGATGGAACTGCTTCCTGGATGAAAGTATCTATATGATAGTATTTCTATAGGAAGCGGTGGCAGAATTTGAAATTGGAAGGCGGTTGAAATGGGGAATATTGAATATCCGCAGAGTCTGAAATGGACAAAGCAGAGAAGAAGTGTATACAGAGTACTATGGACGGCAGCAGAGCCTTTAACTGCTCTGCAAATTTATCATCAAGTGGAAAAGCAGAACGATGGCGGGGAATATGCAGTTTCCACGATATATCGCACCCTGGCGGCATTTGAAGAGAAAGGGTTGGTGGAAAAGACAGCCTGTATGGGAGATGGTACGGTTGTATATGAATTAAAGAGGGATGGGCATACGCACTATGCGGTATGCCTTGGATGTCACAGGAGAATTCCGCTGCAGAGCTGTCCTTTTTCACAGATTCATCTGGAAAAGGAGACGGAAGGATTTACCGTTACCGGGCACAAGCTGGAACTATATGGATATTGTAAGGAGTGCAGGAAAGAAGGTATCGGTGGGGAAGAAAGCTGTTCATGATACCGAGTGCCCGGAATGAAAATTAAAGAAGTAAAATTTGAAGAAGCTGTCGCAAACATAATGTCTGAATTTTGCGACAGTTTTTTTGACTATTAAAAATTACCCTTTTTTTAGTTTTTTTCTTCTTGCTCTGTAAACTTTAGCCAATTAATGTTAAATTATAAAAGTCTGTGCGGAAACCAACAAGGAAATCAGACTGTTTGCAGAGGGAGGATATCTAATGGGAAAGATTGTAAATATTGCGGCCCCGGAAGGAGTCGCATTGAAGGATGATTTTCAGGTCAAAGTGAGAAGCACTGGAGAAGAGCAGTGGCAGATCCTTTCCTGTTATCAGGTATGGGTGGATATGCATGAAAAACGTGCCGCATCTATGGCCTGTTTTGACTTTTCAGGAGAAGTGGAAGTGGAGATTACCTGTCCTCATCTGTACTTTATCTATCGGGTGGATATACGGCCGCTGGCTGCCGGAATCAAAGCGGAATATGATTCGAAGACCATTCGTTTTACGCTGGACTGCCCCCGGAAGCTGTCAGTAGAGGTGAATGGAGAGCGTTTTCATAACCTGCATCTGTTTGCCGGGGCTCTGCAGGAGGATATTCCGGACCCGGAGAGTGAGACTACCCTGTTCCTTCCGGGCAGACAGAGAGGCGCCGCATTGTACAGGATGGACGAACTGCTCAGCAGGCTGCGGGGAATGCCGGAGAACAGGACAGTTTATTTTGGTCCGGGTCTTCATTATCTGGAGGAATGTACCATGCAGATTCCTTCCAACACAAATGTATATCTGGCGGCCGGGGCAGTGCTGGTGGGTTCCCTCATTGTGAGCAGAGAAGAAAATATACGGATATTTGGGAGGGGATGTCTGCTTCTCTCTAATTTTGAGCGGTTTACAGGACTGAATGCCATTCGCATCAGTCACGGAAAGAACATTATAGTAGAAGGCATTCATCTGCTGAATCCGCCTCATTACAGTGTCTACGTGGGTGGATCGGAGAAAATACGAATTGAAAACATTACTTCTTTCAGCTGTGAAGGATGGTCCGACGGCATAGATATCATGAGCAGTCGGGATGTGACTGTGAGAGATTGTTTCCTGCGCACTTCGGATGACTGCATTGCTGTATACGGAAGGCGGTGGGATTACAACGGGGATACCAGGGGGATTCATGTGACGGGATGCACCCTCTGGGCGGATGTGGCACACCCCACCAATATAGGGACCCACGGAGACTATGAACACGAAGGAAATATTTTGGAGGATATCTACTTTGAAAATCTGGATATCCTGGAGCACCGGGAACATCAGGCGGAGTATCTGGGGTGTATGGCCATCAATGCGGGGGATAAGAATACGGTGCGGAATGTCCGCTATGAAAATATTCGGATAGAGCCCTTTGTACATGGGAAAATTCTGGACATTCAGGTGAAATGCAATCCTGATTACAATCCGGCGCCGGGCAGGAGAATTGAACATATCTTATTGAAGGATATTGACTATATGGGGCAGGGAGAAGTCCGCTCCTGTGTCCGGGGCTACAGTGAAGAATATCAGGTGGCGGATGTGAAAATAGAGAATCTGTCAATCCGCGGGAGAAAGGCTCAGTCCCTTGAGGAAGCGGGAATTGATGTGGGACCTTTCGCAGAAAATGTATGGATTTGCTGAAATGAGAGGTGGGGGCGGGAATATCCGGGGATACCAATACGGGAGAACCGATGGAAGCATTGTGGTCTGGTCGAAAGGCAAAGCGCTGTGACAAAACAGAGGAAAGGACAGCCATGAAGATATTAATAGCAGATGACGAAGATTATACCAGAGAGGGCCTGCTGGAGGAGATTGATTGGGAAGAATTCGGGATAGATGAGATCATGCAGGCGGTAAACGGGGAGGAAGCGCTGAAAATCGTAAGGTGGTTCCGGCCTGATATTGTGTTGTCAGACATTCGCATGCCGAAGATGGACGGTATTGCGTTCGCAGAGGAAATGCTGCGGCTGATTCCCCGGAGTAAGCTCATCTTTATCAGCGGTTACATGGAGACAGAATATCTCAAAAGCGCGATTCGCCTCTCTGTAATTGATTATATAGAGAAGCCCATAGATGTGACTCAGGTGAAAAAGGCGCTGTCCAGAGCCACAGAGCAGATTGCCAGGGAGCAGAAGACCCGGGAAGCGGACAGGAACACCTGGGAGCTTCGGCAGCAGAGGCTTTTTGAACTGCTGACACACAGAGACGCAGATGCCAGAATGGTGGAAGGACTGGCCGGAGAGGCGGGTTTTCCGCTGAACAGCGAATATGTCTGTATGGTGGTGCAGTTTCCCCGGAGCTGTAAGACTGCGGGGCAGGAGCTGGGCAGGCTTCTGGATATGATCCGCAGAACGGAGGCGGAGGCCATAGGCGTGCGGCAGGAGGAATCCTGTCTTGAAGTGATTCTGGCCTATTCAGGGAAAATCCGGTACAGGCTGGAGCCTCTGTATGGGAGAATTCTGGATAGCTGGCCTGAGTGCAAGATTGCCGTGGGAATTCAGGCGGAAGGGTATCGGAACATCTACAACAGCTGTAAAACGGCCCGGGCGGCAATGAACTGCGCTTTTTATCAGCCGGAGAAGAGACTGTTCGAGATTGACGAAATCATTCTGCAGAAGAAATTCATGGAACCTGGTATTTATGGTTCTTTTCTCCGGGTTCTGCCGGAGGGGCCCCGGAAAATGTCGGAATGGTTCCAGAGTCTGTTCGGGGATTTGGCGGCCAGAAGATATTATCAGAAGGAGCAGGTATATACCCTGATGATTTCACTGCTGACAGCAATATTCCGGCAATATCCGGAGAGCTATGACTGCCTGCCGGAGACAGAGGGGGAGGAGCAGCTTCAGCAGACCATTCTTGAAATGGATTCCCTAAAAGAGATTCAGGCTTTTACAGAGAAGATTCTGGGCTGTGTACAGGAACGGGAGGAAGTTCTGTCAGGATACGGCAGGGTAATCCGCGGGGTCCTGGACTACGTTGCAGTTCATTATGGAGAAGAGGGTCTGAGTACGGCTCAGATTGCGGAGCATTTTCACTTTTCTCCCGCATATATGAATGTGTTGTTTAAACAGGAGATGAAAGTGACTCTGAAACAGTATCTGAGCAATTATCGTCTTGAGAAAGCGAAAAAGCTGCTGGAACAGGACTATCTGAAGGTTACGGAGATTGCGGAGAAATGTGGCTATACAAATGGTAATTATTTTTCGAAAGTATTCCGGGAGGCCACGGGGATGACGCCGGTGGAGTACCGTGAGAGGTGCGAGAAGAGGTAATAGCTATGAGAAGAATCAGGGAATGGTTCAGAAATGCATCTCTGAGGGGGAAAATTCTTCTGCTGATTATGCTGGGAGGGTTATTGCCTTTGGGCATTGTGATGGCCACTTCTTTCATTGTGGTCAGAACCCAGACGGAGGAAAGGCTGATTGATGCGTTGAATCAGGGCTATAACCAGGTGCATCAGGCGGTGGAGGACAAGCTGTCAAGGCTTCATAATATATCCACGCTCTTTGCCGTCAATGACATGGCCAGTCCGGCGCTGCGGTTTGATGACAGGGAAATGAATGTGGCGGAACAGCTGATATTGTTCGAGACCATCAATTCTTATGCCTATGGGCTGGAAATGACCATGGATTCCAGCAATATCGTTATATATATTGAAGACAGCTATCTGGTGGTAAATCCCCAGAGCAATCGCTATCGGCCTCTGACGGACGCATATGAAGCCCACTGGTACCAGAGCCTTCTGGAGAATAACGGACGTCCTGTCTGGGTACCGATGGACGGGGAGGGCGGGGCGTATGCAGCTATTGTCAGGGAGCTTTGGAATCCGGATGATTACAGTCAGACAGTGGGGATACTGGCCATCATGACGGAGAGAAAGAATCTGGAGACCCTGTTTCAGAATGCGTACGAGGACCAGATTCTGTACCTGGAGACGGCGGACGGGGTCATACTGGCTTCCAACCTGCCGGAGGAGGGACTGTCCAGACTGTCCATTTCGGAGCGGAATGTGGATGACAGAGAATTCCGAAGCCTCTCTGTGGAGGGAGTTCCCTGCTATGCGAGGAGCAGCAGGATTGACGGCTCTAATGTGTACCTGGTGTCGGTGATTCCCAGACAGTCTGTCCGCAGAGGAATGAATATGCTCAGCGGCAATATGGGTCTCCTGTTTCTGGGCATCAGCATTCTGGTGCTGGCGGTGATGGGAATCATGACCAAGTCCGTAACGGGGCGTCTGAAGCTTCTGAAAGAACAGATGCTGCAGATCCGGGAAGGAAATATCTGCAAGATGGAGGAAGGACCTTCCAGAGATGAAATCGGCCAGCTGATCGGAAATTATAATGTGATGGTGGACAGAGTGGAGGAGCTGCTGAAGGAACAATATACGCTGGGACAGCTGAAAGTGGAGGCAGAGTTGAAAGCCCTCCAGTCTCAGATTAATCCCCATTTCCTGTACAATACACTGGATATGATTAACTGGATGTCCCAGAAGAAGGAGTCGGAGAACATCCGCAGTGTGGTTCAGGCCATGTCCCGCTTCTACCGACTGACATTGAGTAAGGGGAAGGATATCGTGTCCATCCGGGATGAAGTGGAGATGTGCGAGGCCTATATGGAAATTCAGAAGCGGCGGTATAAGGGACGAATCTGTTACGAAGTGGAAGTGGATGAGGATATTTTGGAGTGCCTGATACCGAAGATTACGCTGCAGCCTTTTCTGGAAAATGCCATTATACATGGAATCAACGAAAAAGGGGATGGCCGGGGTACCGTAATTCTGAACGGATGGATGGAGGATGGGCGTATTACCTTAAGCGTCACAGACGACGGGGAAGGTATGCGGGAGGAAGATAAGAAGAAAAGCGGTCAGGGAAGTCATTATGGTCTGACAAATATTGAGCACAGACTGGAACTTTTCTTTGGAGAACGTATTCCGGTGCAGATAGAGAGTTCGCCGGGGATAGGAACCTGCGTAATCATCAACATTCCCATCAGAATAGACATGGAAGAGGCGGCGGAGTATGAAAGATAACAGGGAGAGACGGAAAACCATAGAAATAAATTCGGAAAATAAAAATTTGGACCACAGAACAATGCGAAAAGTAGTCGGATTCCGGAATAAGATATGGGCTGCAGGGCTGCTTTTGGGGGGGCTGGCTCTGATAGGAGGCTGCGGGAAAGTGCAGCAGTCAGACGGGGAAGAGGAAACAAAAGAAGCCATTGTGAATTTCCGGGCGATTACGTTGGGGAATATGCCGGAAGGGGGAATGGATGAAATCTACAGACAGCTGGATGCGCTTACGATTCCGGAGCTGAACTGTACGTTGCGATTTGATTTCATCCCCTGGGGAAATGAGAGAAGGCAGTTGAATATTGTGACAGCTTCGGGGGAGTATGATTTTATACCCGGAGGTGTGTTTTCCGATTACAGAACACTGGTATACAAGAATGCCTTTCTCGATTTGAATGAGTACCTGGATGCGGTCCCGGTTTTGACAGAGCATTATGCTACTTATGATGTCAACACCCTGAAAAAATGTGAAATCAACGGAGGCCTTTATGGCCTTCCGCAATTCGGGCAGGGAGGAATTCAGGATGCAGGAGAGGGATTTTTCTACAGAGAAGATCTGCGAAGGGAATGGGGGCTGGAGGAAATCTGTGATCTGGAGACCATGGAGGCTTATCTGTATCGGGCCAAACAGGAGGAGCAGTATCGGGATGT
>CAQUWW010000002.1:65908-77525 GCA_948896875.1 uncultured Acetatifactor sp.
CGGATAACCGGGTATGGAGCAGCCTGTGGATGCTGCTGACCAAGGGAAAATATCTGGAAATCAACAGCAGTCTGGAGACACCTTTTGTAGTAGTGGAGGCTTCCGAGCCATACAGAGCGTTGAACCGCATGGAGACGCCGGAATTCAAAGAGGTGCTGGCCTATATCTGGAAGTGGAAGCAGGATGGGATTCTGGATTCCGACATGCTGGCCAGGTCCGATAACGAGGGAGAGCTGGGAAAGAGACTGCTTCTGGCAGATCAGAAGCCCTGTGAGACTAACAATCCCATCTGGTCTCTGAATACCCATTGGATTCCCTCTTTTCAGGAAAGTCACCCGGACTGGGAATTCGGATTTTTTCCCTATCGTTCTCAGGACGAGCAATATTATGTGGGCTCTCTGGCCGGGAATTCCGTCATTTCCATATCGGCTAAGACCACGGAGCCTGAGCTGGCGCTGAAGCTGCTGGAGAAAATACATACGGATACCAGGTATTATTCACTGGTGGCCTGTGGGGCGGAAGGGAATAATTATAACCTTGTGGATGGAAAAATCAGCTTTGACGGTATCAGTCCCAGGAATCATTTTGCATGGACGGCAATTGCGGACGACACTATGAACTATGAGGCCGTACCTGTGAATGAAAAGTGGGACAGGGAAGTGTATCATGCATTTGGGGAATGGAATCAGAAGGTCGGAATGAATGCGGAGGATGATCCGCTGGATGGATTTAATTTCGTGCTTCCTGTGCAGGAGCAGGCATCGGTAAACAGGATTTGGATACAATACTTTCAACCTCTGGTATGCGGTTATGGGGAAGACTACCTGGAGGAACTGAATGCGGCAAATCAGCGGCTGTATGAGGCGGGATTTGACAGATACCTGGAGGCAATACAAAAGCAGCTGCTGGAGGCGGGAAGGTAAGAATTCGATGGCTCATCTGAATTGATTATATGGGAAAGTGAAGAACTGGTTTCAAGAAAACGGCAGGAGGATTGACATGAATTTATTCAGCCTGAATTCTCCCTTTGCAAGGGGAATCAATAAACTGATCATGATGATGTATGTTGGGATTCTGTGGTTTTTGTGCAGTATTCCAATTGTTACAATGGGGGCGGCCACAGCGGCGCTTTACGAGGTACATCTGAAGGCGGTCAGGAACCGGGAAGGGTATGTGGGGAGCAGTTTCCTGAAAGCCTTTCGGAACAATCTGAAACAGGGAATTCAGCTGGGAATTCCTCTGCTGCTGGCACAGTTTGTGTTTGCGTTTAATCTTTTTTATTATGGCGTATTAGGGGGAGAGGGATTTGTACTGCAGACTATTGTGTTTGCCATACTGTCATTACTGACATTGACAGCCTTTTCCTATGTCTTTGCCGTTATGGCGAAGTTTGAGAATACGGCATCCGGACATTTCAGGATGGCCGTGGTGCTGATGATCCGCTGCCCCGGATGGACGGCGGCGATTCTGGTGATACAGGTATTGACGGTGTTCCTGATCTGGTTTTTTGTGTATTTTCCGTTGTTATTCCTGGTGGGAATCAGCGGGTATATGCAGGCCGCCGTATTTGACCACATTTTTCAGAAGCTGATTGAAAGTGGAAAGATTGCGGAAATGGGCAAAATAGAAGTATAAAAAATGCCATGCGATCGGAAAAATAAAAAGTGCTTTGACCGCATGGCCGGATATGAGATTTTTATTCTTTAAATTCATCAATATCTGTCAGATTTACACCCAGAGAACTTAATACAGCTTTTAATGACAGATAGTCTTTTTTAAGACCTTCGTATGTCTTTGTGGCATTTTCTTCCCGTGCATTTTTCATATGAGCCTGTATTTTCTGAAACTCATTGACCGTATCCCTGATAATTTCAGCGCCTCCTGGCATAGAATCACCTGCTTTCCATATAAAATCTGTCTATAGCTTCTTTTTCATTATACCAAAAGGCATGTAGAGTGTAAAGCTTCATATTCTTCGAAAATTACCATATTTCCAGTTTTTTTCATATAGGATTAGTATTTTGCACACTTTAAAATGAACTCAGATAAACAAAAAGTGTTTGTGACGAAACGGAACGAGGAGGGAATATGGTGAAAAAGACAAAGGCAAATGCTGTCAGACCCTATAAAGAACACCTTGGCTTTAAGGGCGGGCTGGGAGAGCTGTGGAAGAACAAGCTGCTGTATCTGATGACGCTTCCTACTATCATCTGGGTGTTGATTTTCTGTTATTATCCCATGTACGGTGTGTTGATTGCATTTAAGGATTTTAATTATAAACAGGGTATCTGGGGAAGCCCCTGGGTGGGACTGAAGAATTTCCAGTTCCTTTTTAACTATAAGGGAGTGGGGAGAATTTTCTTCAATACCATTTTTCTGAATGTGCTCTTTATTGCCAGCTCCACTATTCTGTCCATTATTCTGGCGCTGGTATTCGTGGAAATCAAGAACAAGGTTTACAACAAGGTGGTACAGACCATTGCTATTTTCCCTCATTTCGTCTCCTGGACGGTAGTCGCAATGTTCATGAGCGGCATCATCGGAGGCAGCGGTATCCTGACCAGATGGGTTGTGGAGAACGGCGGGGAGGACCCGGCCTTTTATACCAGTCCCGGCTGGTGGCCGCTGATTCTGGTGCTTCTGAAGATCTGGCAGGGGGCCGGATACGGAACTATCGTATATGTGGCCGCAATTACCGGCTTTGACCAGGAGATGTACGAGGCGGCCAGAGTGGACGGCGCCACAAGGCTCCAGCAGATTACCAAAATTACCATGCCGCTTCTGAAAACCACCGCTATTATGCTGACCATTATGAGCGTGGGTAAGATTTTCAACGGTGATTTCGGAATGATTTATGCGCTGGTAGGCGACAATGCCTCCTTGTATCCCACAACAGACGTTATCGATACTTTCGTGTACAGGGCATTGCGGCAGCTGAATAATCTGGGAATGAGTACCGCCACCAGCCTTTTCCAGTCCATCGTAGGCCTGGTACTGGTATTTACCACGAATTATGCAACTAAAAAGGTGGAGCCGGATGCGGCTATTTTCTAAGTATGTAGAGGCGTGCGCAGAATGAATTGAGCCAACAAAGTGAGCGGGAGGAAATAAAATGGGAAAAATAAAGATAAAAGGAACCGGTATTAAGAAGTCCAGGGGCGAAGTCATTTTTGAAGTGGTTGTATACATAATTGCAACTGTGTTCTGCCTTTACTGTCTGTTCCCCTTTGCGATTATTCTGGGAAGCAGTTTTGAGACGGAAGCCAATTTTGCCACAAATGGATTCCCGATCATACCGAAGGATTTTACCACCCAGGCTTATAAAGTAGTGCTGGGCGATGCACAGATTTTCCGGGCTTATGGTGTGACAATATTTACAACGGTAGTTGGAACCATATTCAGTATGTTCCTGACCATTACCATGGCATATCCCCTTTCTCTGAAGAAAGTGAAATTCCGGAATGCAATCACGTTTTTCGTCTATTTTACCATGCTCTTCGGAGGCGGACTGGTACCCACCTATTTGTTGATTACGAAAAATCTGGGGTTGAAGGATAATATTCTGGTGTTGATTATCCCGGTGGCTTTCGGGGCGTGGAATATGTTTCTGATGCGGAACTTTTTTAACGGAATTCCCCATGAATTGTCAGAATCGGCTTATATGGACGGCGCCAACGATTTCCAGATATTGTGGAAGATTGTATTGCCGGTGTCTGTTCCCGGTATTGCCACTTTAAGCCTGTTCTATGCGCTGGGCTACTGGAACCAGTGGTTCAATGCCATGCTGTATCTGGATGACAGCAAACTGTTCCCATTGCAGTATCTGCTGATGCGCATGCTGCGAAATGCGGATGCCATGAAGGAGATGGCCAGGAGTACGGGCATCTCGGCGGGAGAAATTCCCACGAACTCACTGCGCATGGCGACTACGGTGGTAGCCATCGGTCCTATTATTTTCCTGTATCCGTATGTTCAAAAATACTTTACAAGCGGCCTCACGGTTGGCGCCATCAAGGGATGATGGATGATAACAGGCTGGCGGACGATTTTTCCCGGAAGGGTTTTGCAAACCGCCATATCAGGTAGCATTGAATTGGTTTATTTGTCCTGTACGGTACCGTTGTGGTATACACGGAAGCCGGAGGGATACAAATAAGAAAGAGAAATTAAAAACGAGGAGGAACCATAATGAAAAACAAGTTTTTTAAAAAGGCTATGGCTTTGGCAATGGCAGGGACAGTTGTCCTGTCACTGGCGGGCTGCGGGGGAGATGACGGCTCAGGAAACAACAGCCAGAACGACAGCCAGCAATCCGGGCAGCAGGAAGCATCTTCAGGGAATTCAACCGAAACTCCTTCTGATGGGGAAAGTGCTTCGGCACCTGAAATGGAGGACACTACCATTCATATTCGTGTCATGAACGAATTCCGCAACCTGGATAAGGTTCTGGCAAAATATGAAGAAATGACAAAGGACGATCCGATTATGAGCAAAATCCATCCGGATTTTGTCTGGGTGGCAGGCGGTGATTATAAGGATAAGCTGACCACAGCCATGATCGGACAGGAAGATTTTGATCTGATGTTCTGCGGCGGTTGGCATGGCTTGAGCACATTTATTCAGGACGGCAATTTCGCGGATCTGTCTTCTTACTTTAATAATGATGCATTTCCCGGGCTTAAGAATGCATTTCCAGAGGAATTCGTGCAGGCTATGACTTCTTATATTCGTCAGGAAGATGGAAGTTATATGAATGGTGTTTACGGTATTAACCTGGCTACCTTCTATGAGGACAGCCGTGGCTTTATGTATCGTGAGGACCTTCGCAAAAAGTATGACTGTGCACCCATTACGGATGAAGACAGTCTGCTGGAATTTGTAAAGACAGTTCAGGAGAACGAAGAAGGAATGATTGGTGTAAGCCTCTGGAATTTCTTCCGTTTGGATTCTCCCTGGTATTCGGCAAAGCATGACCATGTGTTTACACAGGATAATGTCAATGTGCTGGGTGATCAGACCTGGATATGGGTAGGCTTAAGCGATGATAACAAGACCGTTCTCAATGCTGTTGTGCCCGGTGATTCTGCGGAAGAATTCGCTAAAATGCCCGCAGGTTATCAGAATGATTTCATCAATGAATATATAGTAGAGCGTACCAAGTGGAATCCCTATCTGAATCCAAGCCGTGGTGGTACGGATACAGTAGAAAAGCCTGCGGCTATGACTTACTGCGCTCTGAGCGAGTATGAAAGTAAAGTGAAAACGGCACTGGAGACCAATCCGGATGAGGAATATGGCTTTTATGTGATAGAAGATGCACAGCGCAACCAGGAAGAGGGAGCTGTAATCTGTGATATGGCTACCAATAACTGGCTGGTAGTTCCGGAGTGGTCCGAGAAGACAGATGCGGTAATGTATTTCCTTGACTGGATGTTCGGCAGCCAGGAGGCTCATGACTTGTTTGAACTGGGTATCGAAGGCGAGGACTGGGAAGCTGTCGGTACGGATGGTTATAAGAAGCTGGATATAGATGAGAGTGTGGCGTATTCCATGCCTACCTATTCCTTTACACAGAATCCTACTTATATCAGAGTAAGTGAGTTTGTCAGCGAGAATCCTGAGATTAAGTCCCGCTTTGAATATATGTATAATCCGTCTACATATAGTCTGAGCCCTCTGGCCGGCTTTGTATTTGATACGACGAATGTGGAGACACAGATTGCCAATGTGTCTGCTCTTTCAAATGAGCTGCAGCTGACCATTTCCATGTATGATGCGGATGAGGCAGTGGAAAAGATCAACCAGTGGCATAAGGACGCTACGGATGTAGGCCTTGAGGAGATTCGTGCGGAACTGATTTCGCAGATTCAGGCATTCCTTGACGCGAAGAATGCAAACTAAGGAATCAAAGGGTTTATTTTATAGAATGATATGCGGGACGGCCGGAAAAAGCGGCCGTCCCTTTAAAAGACAGCGAAATTGAGTCAGAATCTGTAATAAAAGTCAGGCAAAAAATTAAATTTTTTTTAAAAAAGTACTTGCATTTATAAAAAGAATATAATATAATGTGTTTTGTTGTAAAGAACAGTACGTTTTGAGAACGTACTATACAGAAGAAACGCGCCGCTAGCTCAGTTGGTAGAGCACCTGACTCTTAATCAGGGTGTCCAGGGTTCGAGCCCCTGGCGGCGCATCGAAGGACTGTTTTTGGGGATTTAAGGCCCTGGGGACGGTTCTTTTTTCGTGCACCCTCCTTCTTCTTTTTCATAAATTCACCCTACCGAATTTTGTTATGATATGATATAATGACCATAATCAAGGCAGGAGACGGCCATAATCAGGGCAGAGCCAAGTGCCCGAAAAAGCAGCTGATTCGCAGAATGGAATCCATGAACCAAATGTGTAAAAACGAGGAGAGTGTATATGAAAAAACTGTTGAGTATTGTAGTAACATTATGTGCGCTGGCAGGAGCGGTGTTTTTCTGGACGCTTGGCGGGGCACAGTGGCTGAAGATGAAGGCAGGAGCCGAGACGCTGGGGGCAGACGAAGAATTCAGTCAGGCAGAAGGAAAATACATATCCTACGAGGCAGCCTACCCGGTTGCTTCCCGGGTGGAAGAGTATTATTCAGGAGATCCGGATCGTGTAAGAAGCACAGGGTATGTGGTATATGATGCGGAACGGCAGGCATTTCTCTATGTTGTAGTTTCAGATAGAGATACCGGAAGGCTCAGTAACCTTATGTGGAATCTGAAGCTGACTTCGGAGATGCGGGCGGCAAAAGACATGGAGCCGGGGGAGATAGACGGTTCTCTGGAACGGATGGAACCGGAGGCGGTGGAAGCGGCACTGGAGGCGCTGGCGGACAGTGAGATCGTGAGTCTCTACAGCAGCGTACAGAGCAGTGACGGTAATTACAAGGCCTATTGCAGCGACGAGTACGGCAAAGCAATGGAGGCTATGTGCAAAGTCCTGGAACAGGGGGCGACGCAGACAGAGTGGTATTCTATAGAATATGGAAATATCAATGGTATGGCCTCATCGGATGCGGTGATTTGTATTCTGGCCGCGGGGTTGAGTCTGCTGATTTTCGTATTTCGGCTGATCGGGTTATTTACAGGCGGCAGGAAATCTTCGGACAGTAAGTTGTCGGATTCCGCCAGCAAACTGGACCGGTTTTTTGTGGCACAGAGAGATTGGGTGGAAGAATGGTGTGACTATAGTATGAACAGAGGGCGCCGTCTGGGTTATCTGTCTCTGCTGGGCAGCGTGGTGATTTTTCTGGCAATTGGCATTCTGGTCAAGGTGCCCACGCAGAAATTGCTTGTCTTCTACCTGCCTCTGGGTGTGCTTTTGGGAGAGATTGTGGGCCTGATGTTCTGGTTCGGGCAAAAGAGTCAGTCTAAACCGGCCAAGCTCATGAAACGTCTCAGAAAGAGTCTCTGTAAAGAGCTTCCTTCTGCCGCAGAGCAGGAAGATTTTGCCGAAGATATGTTGAATACCGGCAGCGAATGGAGATTCCGGGAGAAGACGAAGGAGTCGTTGCAGGAAGGTGTTGTGGGAAGCCGGTACTGGGTGTCTCTTCTCTGGAATGGAAGGACCACGGTTATCGATTCCGAAAAGCTTGACAGAATTGAGACGGCTACCATATCCGGTACGGTGCGCAGCGGCAAGGTGAGGGTCAGCTACCTGTCTTATGCGGCAAGATTTTATTATCGGAATGCCACGCCGAAGAAAACCTGCGATAAGGCCCTGAGTTTTGAGTCGGAGGACACGATCGGCTTATTCATGGTGCTGGTGAGAAAGCGGGTTGGAGATACTGTCAAAATTACGGCGGAATAAGGAGAGCAGGAAAATATGGTTGGGAAGCTGACTTTAAAATATTGGATGAGCATAGGAGGGCTGCTTTTGGTTTGTCTGGTTCTGAGTGCGTCCTTCTGGAAGTATGGACCGGCCGCCCTTGAGGCATTGCAGGGGGGAGTACCTGCGTTGGCGAGGACGGAATCTATGAGTAATATTTACGGTTTGGCCGTGCTTGGATTGTTTTTTATTTTGATATCTCTTGCTCTTATTATCAGAGGATTGACCAATTCCGTGGGAAAAAGAGTAAGGAAATACCTTGCCGGACATCCGGGAATTACGATGGCGCAGCTGGACAGTGACTTTGCGGCGGCGGAGCAGACAGGTAATGTGTGGATAGGCAGGGGCTGGACATACAACCATGATATGAACTATGTCGTAGTGGGAAATGCGGATATTGCCTGGGTATATCATGAGACAGAAAGATCAAGGAACCGGGTGAATTATTATCTTTGCCTGGCGCAGGTGGACGGAAATGTGGAAAGGATCCGTGTATCTGAGAAAAAACTGCGGCAGATGGAGGAGATATACGAAAGATTTCCGCATATTCTGGTAGGAAGCAACCCTGAATACGGATACATGTACCGACATGACAGAAATGCATTCCTGAATATAAAGTACCGTCAAAGTGCGGATCAGGAATAAGGACAGAGAAAGCAGATTGACGGCTGAAATCCGAAATAATTGCCGACGGACAAAAACGGAAGAGCAGGGGACAAAAGTGAAAATATATCTTTTCAGGCATGGGGAAACCGAGTGGAATAAATCGTGGCGGCTGCAGGGGCAGAGTGATGTGCCCCTGAATGCGTTCGGCAGGGAACTGGCGGTAAAGACGGCAGAAGCGCTGAAAGAGATTCCTTTTGACAGGGGATTCTGTTCCCCTCTGTGCAGGGCTGCCGAGACGGCAAGGATACTTCTGGGGGACAGAAATGTCCCCCTGGTGGCAGATGACAGACTGAAGGAGATGTGTTTTGGACCATACGAAGGGGAATGCTTTGACGAGGCGAAAAAGCGACAATCCACACATCCGTTGTATCATTTCTTCTACGGGATGGAAGAGTATGTGCCGCCTGCGGGAGCAGAGTCCTTTCAGGATATTATGAAACGAGGCGGGGCCTTTTTGAAGGAGCAGATTCTGCCTTTGGAGGGAAGTTGTAGGAACATACTGATCGTGGCCCACGGCGCTTTAAACAGAGGAATATTGGCGGCAATCGGGGGGATTCGGCTGGCGGATTTCTGGCAGATTTCTCTTCCGAACTGTGCGGCAACGATTCTCACTTTGAAGGACGGACAGTTTCAGATTCTGGAAAAGAGTGTGATTTATTATGAGAATCCCAGATAATATAGCCCCTATTTTTGACACACATGCACATTATGATGATAAAGCTTTTGATGAAGACAGAGAGGAGCTGTTGTCCTCACTGCCGGAAAACGGGATTGCCAGAGTTGTGAATATAGGCGCAAGTATGGATTCCTGCAGAAGGACTCTTACATTGGCAGAAAAATATGACTATCTATATGCTGCTTTTGGGATACATCCCAATGAGACCGCAGAGCTGAATGAAGAAGTGTTTGCACAGCTGAAAAAAATGTGTCTGTGGAAAAAATGTGTGGCGGTGGGTGAGATCGGTTTGGATTATTATTGGAAGGAACCGGAGAGAGAAGTTCAGAAGAAATGGTTTGCCCGCCAGCTAAATCTGGCCAGAGAATGCAGGTTGCCGGTGGTCATTCACTCCCGGGATGCCGCCAAAGACACAGAGGATATTATGAAGGCGGAGAAGGCGGAGGAGATTGGAGGGGTGGTTCACTGCTATTCTTATACAAGGGAGACGGCGAGAACTTTTCTGAATATGGGATTTTTCTTTGGAATAGGCGGAGTCCTGACATTTCAGAATGCCAGAAAGTTGAAGGAAACAGTAGAATATCTTCCTATGGACAGGATTGTGCTGGAGACGGACTGCCCTTACCTGTCGCCGGTTCCGCATAGAGGAAAAAGGAACAGTTCTCTGAGCCTTCCTTATGTAGTTGCCGCGCTGGCAAAGATAAAGGGGATCAGTGAGGAGGAGGTGCGGGCGGTTACCTGGGAGAACGGAGTACGGTTGTATCGTATGGAGTATGGATTCTGACATCCGGATACAACTTTTTAAGACCACAGTTTTCCGCCCACCTGTCCATATAACCTATGGCATCATTTTCCGGATCCGGAGAAATTATCACATAGCTGGCCATCTTAAATGGCGCTATTCTTTTAATCCTTATCTCCGAATAAATTTCACCCTGGTCAGATAAGTCTTCTCTCACGAGAGCATCAAGTTTACAGGTAAAAATCTCACACATTTCCACAAGCCTGTCCAGCTCTGGAACTACTTCATCAGATTCCCACCTCGACACAGTCTGTCTGGTTACGCTCATCCTGTCAGCAAACTGCTCCTGTGTCAGTTTTTTCTGCTTTCGCAAAAAACATATATTATTTCCTAAACTCATTTTTTCATCTCCGCTCAAATTATGATCCAGTGGCCAGTGGTCATTTATTATTATGCCATATGGAAGAAGAGGAATCCACCACCTGCCAGATGCTTTTTTCGGTATCTATGTAACATGGTATGTTACCTTAATCAAGGGTGTTTCTTTCAATTAGTACACATGGCTTCTTTATAATGTGCTATACTCTGTTATATGATTGTGTTTGTATTCGGGGAGGCAGTATGATTATGATAAACGAAGGTGATATTGTTTTGTATGATAGAGCATTATGAACCAGGGACATGACTACATGGGAATTATTCTGGAAGTCAGAGATAACATCATTATTGTGGCAAAGGGAAATGACTTACCTATAAACGGATTAAAACGGGTTAAAATGAATTAAAAAGGTTTAAATTGGTTAAAAATATGATATAATAGAATCCAAGATAGGATTCTATTATCGAAATTCTATAATAGAATCCAAGACAGGATTTTATTATAGAATATATATGGATAAAGCGGATAAGGAGGTACATATATGGAACTCAGAGCAGAAGATGTCTTCCGTCCCGGAGCATTTCCTGAATACACCTATATATCACGAAAGTCTGCTATTTCTGACCTGCCCTATGAATTTCGACTGATACAGGCCATCAAAGTATCCGGCTTTCTGACTTCTCTGGTAGGCCCTTCTAAAATGGGGAAGACCATTTTGTGCGAAAAGGTTATAGGGTTTGAACATATCGTAGAGGTTTCCGGAGCCGATTTTGATGAAGATACGGATTTTTGGAAGCTGGTTTCTGCTAAAGCAGGGCTTGCATATGAGGGTCAGTTTGCGTCCGAAAAGCAGATTCTCAGCACAAGTGATAAATATACCAAAAAAGAGACTTTCTCACTTACCAAGGATAAGATCATTGACTATTACAAGGAAAACAATCTGGTCCTGGTCATAGATGACTTTCACTATGCTCCGGAGGGGAAACGGATGCAGATTGCCCAGCAGCTCAAGGATGCCATCCGCAGGGGCTTTAAGGCCATTGTGGTGTCCCTTCCCCATCGGGCGGATGAAGCAATTCGCCAGAATGCAGACCTTTCCGGACGCTTAAGCCTCATCAATATGGAGCCATGGGAAGTGGATGACTTAAAGGAGATCGCAAAGCTGGGGTTTGGAAAATTGGGCATTTTCATTCAGGACTCTATCGCGGCACAGATTGCGGTAGAGAGTCTTTCTTCACCACAGCTGATGCAGTATATCTGTCTGAACATCTGCACCATGCTGGAAATGTCCGGG
>CAQUWW010000003.1:0-16689 GCA_948896875.1 uncultured Acetatifactor sp.
GTGGCAGACACTCCCTTTTTCTCGGAATTATCCCAGGGAATCGATTCCGGCTGCAAAAAACAGCATTATTATCTTCATGTTTTTTATCTGGATGATGGGAAAGAAATAGAACAGCAGCTGAAAAGTCTGATTCACTTTGACTGTAAGGGAATCCTGCTGCTGGGAACCGAAATGCATGAGAAGGATTTGATGCCCTTTTTAAATCTGAAGCTTCCTTTGGTCGTTCTGGATACTTACTTTGAAACGGTTCGGGCCAATTATGTTCTGATTAACAATGTGCAGGGAGCCTATCTTGCCACAGATTATCTGATCTCTCACTGTAAGAGTCAGCCCGGTTACCTGCGTTCTTCTTATGCCATCAACAATTTTCAGGAACGGGCCGACGGTTTTTACAAGGCAGTCCGCACCCACGGCATGTCCACTTCGAAGTCCAAAGTGCATCTTCTGACTCCCTCCATGGAAGGTGCTTACGCGGATATGACGACCCTGCTGGACAGCGGGGAAGAACTGGCCTCCTGCTATTTCGCAGACAACGATCTGATCGCCTGCGGCGCAATGAAGGCCATGAAGGAACATGGGTATCGAATTCCGGAGGAAATCTCCATC
Source organism: uncultured Acetatifactor sp. (assembly GCA_948896875.1). Taxonomy (GTDB): domain Bacteria; phylum Bacillota; class Clostridia; order Lachnospirales; family Lachnospiraceae; genus Acetatifactor. The sequence goes on from CAQUWW010000003.1 coordinate 607, forward strand.
ATCGGCTTCGACAACATGCCTGCCGCCGTCTACATGGAACCTGCCCTGACGACGATTCATGTGCCGAAACAGGCGATGGGCGAAGCAGCCGTCCGCCGCCTCGCCCAAATCATCGAAGACAAAGATGAGGTTCCAATGAAGCTGGAAATCTCCACCACATTGATCAAAAGAAAAAGTATCAGGATTGTCTCACAGAGAAATCGCTTCTGTCCAGGGAAAAATTAGGATTATAATAGGGATCTCCCGCTTCCAGTACTGCCTTCCATTTCTCCCGGAATTTCTCCGACTCCCTGTTGTAACGTTCCGCCCGTTCACCGTTATTGTCAAGTCCCCTGGAAGCAGATTCATAGTGGAACAGCTCGGCAAAGGGTGTGAAGACATTCAACAGCCCCCTCTCCCGAAGCTTCAGGCAGAAATCCACATCATTCAGGGACACGGCAAATCCTTCGTCCAACCCGCCCACCGAAAGGAAGGTTTCCTTTTTGACCAACAGGCAGGCTCCGGTGACCGCACTGACATCCTGGGCATAGCACAGGCGCCCCATATACCCCAGATTCTGGCGATGCTGTCCGTAATGGGAGTGGCCTGCGGTCCTGTGGGCTCCAAGTCCCAGCACCACACCGGCATGCTGGATGGTCTTATCCGGATAGTACAGCTTTGCGCCTGTCGCGCCCACATCCTCCCGCTGGGCATACATCAGAAGCTCCTCCATCCAGTTCACCGTAATCACTTCCGTATCGTTATTCAGCAGAAGAATATATTCTCCGGTAGCATATTTTACCCCCAGATTGTTGACAGCCGAATAGTTAAACTCCCCGTGATAGCTGACCACCGAAATTCTGCCGTCGGCACTGCGCAATTCCTGGTTTCCCTTCTGTGCTTCCCCCGCATACTCATATCCCAGAAGCTGGCTATAATAGTCTTTGATCTCTTCGGTAACACTGTTATTCTCTACAATGATAATCTCATAATTATCATAGGTTGATTTCTCCCGTATGGAAGAAACACAGCGGCGCAGATCCTCCCTATGGTCTTTGTTGGCGATCACAATGGAGATCTTCGGTGTGCCCATAATCTGATAGCGAATCCGGAAAATGGTCTCAAAAGCTCTGGTACTCTCAATCTTGAAATGTTCGTAACCGTGCTTGCGCAGATGCTCCGCCACCGCACCCTTCGCCGCCTCGATGGCATAAGGCTTGGCCTCGATATTGGATGCCGTACTGCCCGAATGGCTTCTCCAGTAATACATCAGCCGCGGCACATGAACAATCTTCCTGGCGTTGTCTGTGAGGCGCAGAATCATATCGTGGTCCTGGCTGCCGTCAAATCTGGTGCGGAATAATTCATTCCCGTCCAGAAGGCTTCTTGCAAAGACGCTGAAATGGCAGATATAATTGTTGGCCCGCAGATTGTCCGGCGCATAGTCCGGCTTAAAATGCATGGTCAGCATGTGGTCGATATTGCCGCTCTTAAAGGTAGTCTCATCGCAGTAGAGATAATCCGCTCCCTGTTCATTGATTGCCTTTGCATATTCATAGAGCACGCTGGGATGCAGGATGTCATCCTGGTCCAGCAGACCGATATACTCGCCGGTGGCCATCTGCAGGCAGGCATTTGTGTTGCCCGCAATGCCGCCATTTTTTTCCAGGTGCTGATAGACAATCCTGCCGTCGGCTCTGGCCGCATATTCCCGACAGATCTCACCGATATAGGCATGCTCCTGATCCGAGCCGTCGGCCAGACACAGCTCCCAGTTCCCATAGGTCTGGTTCATGACGGAATCCAGCATCTCAATCTGAAATTCTCTCTCATTATTCCACAGCGGCACAAGGATGCTGATTTTTACCATTCTGGGGAATACGGTATCCCGCTCTGCGGCCGCCTGCTCCGGCGTTGGAAAGCTGGCGGTGCCATACTGCTTCATGGCTTCCCGCTCTCGTTTCTTATATCCGATTTTATGAATCACTCCTCTGGGACCGCCGCAGTTTTTCAATCTGTCTTTCTGGCGGATCACCCAGTGCAGACCATTCCGCACCGGTTTGGCCGCTTTCCAGAGAGGATTGTTTTTAATGCGTCCCAGCTTCCATTCCAGTTCCTCGTTTTTTGCCTCCAGATCTGCAACACGGGCCGCCAAATCCGCGCATTTCAAATGCTCCTGTTCATATGCCTGTCTGTAATCTGTTTCCTTCATACTTCCTCTCCCTCACATCGCTTTCTCCTGGCGGCGCCCCCCGGATTTCCCTTCCAGGCTTACAAACCGGTTGCTCCAGTTGATCAGCTTCAATCTGCTCACCCGGTTTTCGGCAGCCAAACCCAATCGATACTTCCCGGCCGGGAGTTCTCCCTCCTCTATCTCCACATGGAATCCACAAAGAGCCACATTGGTCTGATCCGGCATATTTTCCTCCAGATCCGGGCGATACTGTCCTTCCAGGCCCAGGGCATAAATCTCCTCCGCATGTGACACATTTGTCATTTTCTTATTTTCCCCGGTATCTGCCCGGGCTCCGGCTGACAGCTCCGGACTCTCTGCTGCCTTCCGCAGTAAGAGCAGCCTGTCATAGCAGGCGTTATTATCTCCAAGTACAATGCCATAGCCCAAAATCCGGGCACCCCTGCAATCTTCCACCCGCACCATCAGGCAGGCGTCCGGACGGTATCCTTCCGCGGAAAATCTGTAACTCATTCCCCCGCTTTTCCGGATCTCATTTCCTGCCGTCAGATATGCCGGGCGGATTCCGGTATCCAGTCCCGTCCGGTTCAGATGCACGGAATAATAAGGATCCACCCCATCCAGTCCCGGATGTCTTCTATAAAGGGCATCTCGTTCCTTCAGCAGTCGCTCCAGCTTTTCCTGAGATTCGTCATCTCCTCTGCTCAGAGACTCATGATGATAGGCATATCTGCTGTTCAGGCACACATTCCAATACCCCAGTTCATACAGCCGAAAGCAAAAGTCCACATCGTTAAAAGCCACCCTCAGCTCTTCGGAGAATCCTCCCGCCTCCAGGAACTTTCCCCTCTCCACCATAAGGCAGGCCGCCGTCACCGCCAGCACATTTCTCTTCCCCCGGTTTGCTCCGCCATAATAGTCCCGGTCATCCTCCATAAATTGCAGCTTATGCACCGGGCCCATTGGAAGATTGGTAATTCCGGCATGCTGTATCCTGGCAGAATCCGGATAATACAGCTTTAAGCCCACTGCCCCTGTGTAGTCCCGATCCGCCATTGCCGCCATCTGTGTCAGGACTCCCGGCTGGCACAATTCCACATCATCATTCAGAAACAGGAGAAATGTCCCCCTTGCCTTCTCTGCCCCCAGATTGCACATGCGGGAAAAATGGAATTCCATGGGATGATACAGATAAGTGATGCGGGTATCCCCGCCCTCTGTCAGCGCCTGAATTCTGTCTCTGTTCTCCCGGCTGCTGCCATTGTCCACAATAATCACTTCATAGGGTATGGCAGCCGACCCCTGCTGTCCCTGTGCCGCCAAAGCGCAGCCCTGCAGGCATTTTCCCAATGTCTCCGGATGATCTTTGGAAGGAATGATCACCGATATCACCGGTTCCCTCTCTTCTCCCGCTTTCGTCGGAACAATCCATCCATCCTGGAAATCCCGCAGCAGCCTTTCCTCTTCTCTCCTCAAAAAATCGGAGGTTTCCAGAAAGCGATTCTGCGCCTCTTTCCCCTCCCCGTGAAACAGAATATCCGAAATATGTCCTATACTGCGGCTGCCTTTCCTATATCCTCCCGCCATTGCCGCACAAACATGAAGCCACTTCTCATAACCGGCCGGATCCCATACGATATATCTCTCCGCTCCGTCGCCGGTCTCCCTTCTAAGCTGCGGCATCCATTTCTCCGCCCGCCGGAACAGATCCCCCCGCATTGCGGTCAGACCGCCGAAATAAAAAAAGCTGTCCAGCAGGTCCGGAGACCAGTCCGGCTTGAACCAGGGGGCTTCGTATCCTTCCCGCGCCTCTCTTTCCCCTGTTTCTGTCTTATCCTGTCGGGTGCTGTCCTCATCACCATACAAAAGCTGTACTTCGGGATGCACCCTGAAATAGTTGCCGATCTTTTCTTCGGCGCCGACGGCCAGTACTCCTTTTTCTACATGGACAATGACAAAATCGCCTTCGTTTTTCCCTTCTGCCGGTTCTGCAATGCCATGCCCGGCTGTGACGATTTCTCCGGCATCCGCAGCCCTCTCGCCTGTAATTTTCTCCTGCTCTGCCAGCCACTCTGTATAAGTGCCGCGCCGCCCCCGCAATATCCTATGGTAACGCCGATTCTCCCTTTGAATCAGTACCTGCCTCGCAAGTTCCTTTATCTTCAAATTCCATGCTCCTTCCCGGACTGCAGCCTCTTAGCGCCGCACCGCCATATCCTGCGCCATGGCAAGCGGCAGCCGCACAATCTCCATCCGCACATGCAGCCGATTCTCTGTCTGAGCTTCCAGCTTATCCAGCGAAATACACAGATTGGGATCCTCTGTGGGGAAAACGATGCTGGGACAGTAGGCTTCGCCCCTTCCCCCGCTCCACAGGATGCGTCCGTTTGCGGTGAGCACCTTCCTTTTTTCCAAAGGGACCCGCTCCCCGTTCCATGTCATCTCCTGTATCTTCACCGAACAGGCCGCAAAGGCCGGGTCAATGCGAAGGCGCTTCACCCCCTCCGCCACGCTCAGCTCCATCTCAATGAGATTCTCCCCCTGATAAGCATTCCTGACAAAATAGGAACCGTCCTCGAAGCAGCCCTCTCCTCTATCCTCGTAGATCTGTACACGGTTGATCCGGTCCGAGTCCTCATACCTGTCAATCCAATTCTGGGGCATCATCACTCTGCCCCCAATCTCTTCCCGCAGCACAGCCATTGGCTTCCGGCTTCCCGTCACAAATTCCTGAAATTCCCTCTCGGCCGCCTTGAATTTCTCCGCTTCCGCCTCCGTGACAGAAAGCTCCCCCATCGCCCGCTCTATCTGCAGCTTCTTCCGATTTTCGTCCTCCAGGAGGTAGCAGTAAATCGCCCGGAAAGCCAGCTCCTTTGTATCGATAGGCTTGCCGAAGGTCCACTCGTAGTCAATCAATGTCCACTTATCTCCATCCACCAGAAGATTGGAAAATATCAGATCAAAATCCGCCGCCGGGTATTCGCTGTTATAGCCGATACGCTCCACATACTCCCGAAAATATCGATAAAATCCTTCCGGATCATTCCTCTCCAGACAGCCGTCCATCAGTTCCGATAGGGGCCTCCCCCCGACGAATTCAAACTCCACCCACAGCCCGTCCTCTTCCTCCATCAGCTGACAGTGATTGATCTCCAATCTGCTGCCACGGTACTTTTCTTCCAGCTTCTCATAGGCGGCGGCCATTCCCCGGATATGCTCTCCGGCCTCGGAAGTCATGGGATACTTTGCGACAAATGCAGACCCCTGCCCCTTTTGGGCGATTTCCGTCCTGACCGCATATTCCGGCGCCCGATCATTGGAGTATTTGACATATTTTGTCTCGAATTCCTCACCGATCACCGCCAGATAAGAGTTGGAGAACAGTGGAAAAAGCCCTTCCTCCGTCAGGCCGTCAAAAACGCTTTTCTCGTCGAACAGCAGCATCCTGTCTCTGTCGAAATTCCGCAGGTTATTTGACAGTTCTCCTTTTCCCGGCAGATAATCGTCCCCGTACATCTGGGTCATAAACTTATAATCCGGATAGGGATAATAAAAATGATATTCTTCCACCCCGCATGTTCTGAAAATTTCTTCCAGGCCGTTTCTCCCAAAGGTGCGCACACCGCTGTCTGCCCCGTAACCTTCAATGCCGGAAAAATAAGTTCCCAGATGGTCTTCCTTACATCCCGCAAAATATTTCAGTCCATATTTATTTTCAATGGCAATGAGAATTCTGCCACCCTCCGCCAGGTGCGGCAGAAGCAGTTTCAGGAAATCCTCATAGGCCGTCTCTCCTCCGATATAACTCTGTCCGTACTCAAAGACACCGATCAGGCAGATATAGTCAAAATCTCCAGGCAAATCTGGTTCTATATCCTTAAAATTCCCTACATGGATTGTAATGTTGTCACAGCCTCTATGCCTGTGCGCGTTGATCAGGCTTCGCTTTTTGGACAGTTCCACACAGGTCACAGAGCCCGCTTTTCTGGCCAGAACCCCTGTGATGGCGCCACATCCGCTTCCCACCTCCAGCACCTTGCTGCTCTTATTCATAGGAACCCATTCCACAATATTCTCCCGCAGGGGAGAGAGATGATACAGCACAGACCAGTTCTTCCGCTCCTCGATGACGGCCCCATACTCCGCGGAAGACTTACTCTTCACAATGTCCAGCAGCTCATCCTCCAGCGCGCCCTCGCTGTAATAGTCCTTTCCCGGATATTTACTATAGTCCAGTTTTACTTTTCCGATTTCTTCCGTCATCTATATCCTCTCCGCCGTCCTGCCTACGGCATGTCCATTCCGTCCCTTTGTTCATCCTTCTGCGATCCGCAGGAGGCATATCCCTCCAATCATTGCATTTCTGCTCCGCCTTAGCCTTCCGAACTCATTATGTCGAATATTCGACCGGCTAGCGCATCCTCCCGCACTCAGGCCGACACTATGCTCTCCCTGTCCTGTCACTTCAGGATCACATCCGTCACCTTCACCTCGGAATCCATGTCGTAATACCCCACTGTGTCCTTATCGGAAACCACGGTAATATTCAGGGCGTCATACAATCTGTGATACACCTCAAAGGTATCCATGTTATATCCGGTGACCCCCAGAGAAAGCAGATATTCGCCTCCCTGAAGGCTCATCTTCTGGGTGAAGGTAATCTCCTTCATCTGCCCCGGCTCCCCGCTTTCCAGATAGGCCTTCTCAATCATGGAATTGGTGCCGGTAATCTCTGTCCCCATCGCATTTTTAATGGTAAAGGCAAAAATAGGCGCGGGCACATGGGCGGAAAACTTCACCTTCATATGCAAAGTATAAACACTTCCCTTAATCACAGCCGTGGTTCTGACACCTCTGTCATCTGTCAGATAATATTCCACGATCTCCGCCTGCCCCGTACCGTATTCCAGCGCATCCGGATTCACCCCGACTGAGGTGCCGGACTTTCCATTCTTAGCCGCCTGCTGGAATGCCTCATCCTCCAGAAAAGCTGCGTGCTCCTGCTTATCCGCCAGCTCATACTGCCCTACCAGCACCCGCTTGTAGGTATCGATCATCTCCTTCGGGGTTCCCTCCCCCAGAAGCGTCCCTCTGTCCAGCAGAAAGACTCTGTCACAGTATTTGCTGATTGCGCTGAGATCATGGCTCACAAATACAATGGTTTTGCCCATTTTTTTAAACTCATCGAATTTATGATAACATTTGGCCTGGAAAAACACATCTCCCACAGAAAGCGCCTCATCCACGATCAGGATCTCCGGGTCGATGTTGATGGCCACTGCGAAGGCCAGACGGACAAACATACCGCTGGAATAGGTCTTCACCGGCTGGTTCACATAGGGTCCGATATCGGCAAATTCCAGAATCTCCGGCAGCTTTTCTTTGATTTCCCTGTCCGAGAAACCCATCATCGTACCGTTCAAGTACACATTCTCGATTCCGTTATATTCCATATTGAAACCGGCTCCCAACTCCAGCAGGGCGGAAATACGACCGTTTACCTTCACCTGGCCCGACGTCGGGTTCAGCACGCCGGTAATGATTTTCAATATGGTGGACTTGCCGGAACCATTGGTCCCGATAATCCCAACGGTCTCGCCCCTGTGAATATTCAGGCTGACGCCATTCAGGGCATAGTGCAGCTTATGGGCCTGCTTTCTGCCCAGCCCCAGAGCTTCCTTCACCCGGTCTCTGGGTTTGTCATACAGCTTATATATTTTTACCACATCTTTGATTTCTATTGCAGGTACAACACTTTCCTGCAGTTCGTTTTTCAACTCATCCATCTCTCAGTCCGTTTCTGTCTTCACATAAATCTGCGCTTTATCATACCACATTGCCATACTGACATTCTCCGGTGCCGAAGCATCCCCCTTCAAATCGCCTTTGTGCAGAAACCAGGGCTGCCATACTACCGGATCCAGCTCCACCACATCGCCGCTTTGCCTTATTTTTTCCACTCTCTGTAAATATTGCTGCCTGTATATGGCGGCCTCCCCCGTATGCACATAATAATATGCTCCATAGGAGGAATAACTTCCCGCCTGGTTTCCGGTAAAGTGAAAAATGACCACTGTCAGAATTCCTGCCATCACATAATACCACAGATAGTGCTTTGCGGCAGGCAGCTCTCTCTTACTTTTTCGGAACAACCACCCCATCCAATACAGCAGATTCATAAAAAGTAAAATTTGAAATGTAAACTTGATAGGAACCCAGGTCCTGCTGGTTCCCGCCTTCATACCCATGCTGTAAAAGCTGGAGGTAAAGCCTGTGGCATACAGACAAAAGGAATACGCAGAAACCAACAGCGGATATCGAAAAGTAAGACCTGAATTTCTCACAATATTCCACGCCACAGGAAGAAACAAAAGTATGGCCACTATACTCATGGGGCCCAACAACTCCCAAAAACTGCAGGCTGCCTGAAGAAAAGATTTCCCGATGGATTCCACCGCCCCGCAGCCCTCAAAGTTGGATGCCCGCACACTATTCCCCGGAGCCACAACATTGATCCCGAAGGCCACACCATAAAAAAACAGTGGAATCAGCAAAAGCCATGCCTTTCTGTTCTTTAGCAGAACCCCAAGTGCCAATAGAGAAGCCAGAAAGCAAAGACCCTGCAGACAAGTCACATAGTTACTTCCTCCGCAGAGAATCCCTGTAAAAGAGATCAGAAAAATGTGCCAGATAATACGTTTTTTCGTCTTGTCATACAGAAGCTTTACACCCCATGCCATCATATAAAGCATGAAGCCGTGCATCAAAGTATAGTGTGCCGCCGCATTGTAATAATAAATCCCCTCCTGCGCGGTGTAAATCAGCTCTATCAGCGTTGCGGTAACCACAGTCGCACAAATACAGCTGTTGGAGAAATCGGCCTTCAGCACATATCTGCACAAAGTGACTGCCAGGAAAAAAATGGAAGATGCCGCAAACAAAAGGATTCCAATGATTCCCAGAAAATAATATTGTTCCCCGAACACAAATGGGTTCACTGCCATAAAAAAGATAGAGGAAAAAGACCCCTGCCAGGTATACCACCAGGTAATCACCGTAGCCCATACCCCATGGAAGAATCCTGCTATTCCTCCCTCTTCCTGCAAATATAACCTTGTGTTATTCAAAAAAAGATAATCATCATACCATGGACATGCGTAAATTGCCAGGCGAAGCAATGGCAGAAGCAGCGCCAGAAGCAACAGTATCGCCAAAACAGCTATTCCTTTCTCCTTTAGCCTGGCCCCGAATATTTTCTTCAGCATCCGGCCATCCTCCTCTTTCTTTATAAAACATCTGCAAAGTGCACCTTTAATCTCTTAAACACAGCGCCGCCGATGCCAAAAAGCACCACGGTCACAATCCAGAAATACATAGTGGAGAAAAAGTCCTGAAAAAACCAATCTCTCCCGTAAATCGCACTTCGATAGCCGCTGACCACATACACCAGAGGATTCAGCTTCAGGAAAAGCACCCACTCCTCCGGCACCGTATCTATATTCCACAGGATGGGCGTAGCCCAGATCCCGATCTGCAGCACGATATTGATAATCTGAGCCAGATCCTTGAAAAAGACCACGATAGAGCAGGTGGTATAGCAAAGCGCCAGCACAAAGACAAACAGGCAGAAACTGTAGTATATGATCTGAATGGTATAAATCGTGGGGTAATATCCGTAAAGCACTGCCACAAGAAGCAATACCGCCAGAAAAAACACATGAATAAAGGTAGCCGCAATGATTTTGATAATAGGCAGTATGCTGATTTTAAAGACTACCTTTTTGACCAGGTAATCATACTCCCGCATGGCATTGGTTCCATTGTTCAAAGCCTCGCTGAAATAGAACCATGGCACAAGTCCCGCGGTCAGAAACAGCACAAAGGGCACATCGCCGGCTCCCCGTCCGGTGTTCCCCATCAGCTTGTCAAAAACGATATAGTACATCAGCACTGTCACCACCGGCTGTGTCAAAGCCCAGACTGCCCCCAGATAAGAGCCTGCGTAACGCTTTCTGAAATCGTTCTTTGCCAGTTTCCAGATCAGATGTCGGCTTTGGTACAGTTCCACCGGAAGTGTGGTAAATTTCTCGTACCATTTTGCAAAGACAATGCAGGCGATCAGAATCATGGTGCAGGACAAAACCTTTTTCATCAGCTCCTCCTGCGGATCTGCGCTGGGCCCCGGATTCTGATGCACGATGATGGTCACGGCCATCAACAGTCCCGCAAGAGAAAATATGGTGATTCCACCCTTTTTGCTAATCTTCATGTACCTACCTCTTATAACTGTCCAGTCCGCCCCATTTTGTATCCCGCTCGATCATGATTAACTCCATGTCTTCCGGAATCGGCCACTCTATCCCAATGGCAGGATCGTCATATGCGATGCCTCCCTCGTCGCCAGGGTGATAAAAGTCCGTACATTTATAGCAAAATTCCGCATAATCCGACAAAACCAGATAACCATGCGCAAAATTCTTCGGCACAAAAAACTGCTTTTTATTTTCCTCGGAAAGAACGACGCCGTACCACTTGCCAAAGGTAGGCGATCCTTCCCGCAAGTCCACAGCCACATCAAACACTTCTCCCCGGATAGCCCGCACCAGCTTATCCTGCGGGAATTGCTTCTGGAAATGAAGGCCTCTCAGAACTCCTCTCCTGCCGGAAGACTGGTTATCCTGAACAAAAACTTCGGAAATTCCTGCCTCCTTATAAGCCTCATAGTGATAAGATTCATAGAAATATCCTCTCTCATCCCCAAATACAGCGGGTGTTATGATTTTCAATCCTTCTATTCCACATGTCTCCACAGTAATCTTGCCCATTGTACCCCTCGCTCCTTTTCTTATTTTCTCTATCTTAGATAACTGACATTCATATCCACATTTCCTTCAATTCCATCAATGCTTCCCTTGGAAGTATACTGCCACATTTGATAATATCCCTGGTAGACAGGAACACTGCGGTATTCTGCCAGCCAGATACAATACTGTTCCAGGTTCTCCGTATGCAGATTGTTATTATACCAGTTCCGGCTTGCGTAGACACCTGCGGTATATCCTGCATTGGTAATGGTGCGACAGAACGCCTCGCACACCCGGGTTCTGGTATCCACATCCAGGCCGTCCGCTCTTCCGTTGCCGCCGGCGCCCTCCGTATCAATAAACACAGGGTATTCCAGATTGTACTCCCTGATCAGCTCCAATACCGCCGAAGCTTCCTCCACAGCCTCCACTTCATTCACCGCCTGAGTAAAGAAATACACGCCAACAGGAATCCCGCTGGTGGCGGCTCCCCGCATATTTTCGGCAAAGCGGGGATCCACTACCAGGCTTCCCGTCACAGAGCCCCGGTATCCGGCACGGATGATAGAGAACTCCACCCCCGCATTCTTTACCTTATCCCAGTCAATTTCTCCGTTCCATTTTGACACGTCAATTCCCACTTTGGAATTGGCGGTAGGCTTCTGGAATTTTTGTATTTCCGTCTTGTCCGCATCTTCCAGCGCGTCCGCCACGGCGGTATCCTCTGCCTCGGCTATGATTTCTTCCTCTGTCTTAATCAGCAGAGAAATGTCATCTATCGCCACATATTCCACCTTATCCTTGACCCGCACCCGGGTCTCATTGGACGGCACCCGATACCCTTCGATCGGCAGCAATTTCACATAATACTCTCCTGCGGACAAGTCCCCGATATAGATGACGCCATCCTTATCCAGGTCCTTGTACTCCCCTTTTCCTTCCAATTCTACATAAAAGCCTTCTCCCGCAACCGGCTTTCCCTGAATATCCACAATCTGAATACGCAGATCCTTCTCCACGGAAGTCACCATCAAAGACACCCTGGTGCCGCTGTCCTTCGCCGCCTCCAGAACGGGATTGACTTCCGGGTCGAAAAAGGTATCGTCCCGAAGAAAAGCCGACAAATCATCGCCAATCTGCCCCTCCGCCATTTCTTCCTCCGACTCCTGAAGCTGGCCGTCCTGATAGGGCGAAGGCGGGGTCTGGGTGGGCGTACCATTCCTGTTTCCCCCTGTTTCCCGCTCCGGTGCGTTGCTGAAGAATACAAGCAACGACACCAGCAAAATAATCGCCATGGAAGAAAGAATTGCCGCTCTTCTCAATTTAGAGTCCATTCGCTACCTCTACCAGATATTTTCCGTAATTTGTCTTCATCAAAGGCTCTGCAAGCTGTAACAGCTGTTCCTTGTTGATAAATCCTCTCTTGTAAGCAATCTCTTCTATACAGGAAATATACAGTCCCTGCCGCTTCTGAAAAGCGGCCACAAAATCCGCCGCATCCAGCAGGGCATCGTGATTTCCCGTATCCAGCCAGGCAAACCCTCTTCCCAGCGTCTCCACATGCAGTGTTCCTCTTCTCAGATACTCGTTGTTGACACTGGTGATCTCCAGCTCTCCTCTGGCCGACGGCTTTATGGTTTTCGCAATCTCCAACACATCATTGTCATAAAAATACAATCCGGGCACCGCATAATTGCTCTTCGGCTTCTCCGGTTTTTCCTCAATAGACAGGGCCCTGCCGCTTTCGTCAAACTCCACAACGCCGTATTCTCTGGGATCCCGCACATAATAGCCGAAAATCGTGGCGCCTTTTTCTCTGGCGGCCGTCTCCTTCAGCACCTTCGAAAAACTCTGTCCATAAAAAATATTATCTCCCAGAACCAGCGCCACTCTGTCGCTTCCCACAAAATCCGCTCCGATCAAAAAAGCCTGCGCCAGCCCTCCGGGATACTCCTGCACCGCGTAAGACAGCTCCATCCCAAGCTGATGACCGTCTCCCAGCAGTTCCTCGAACACAGGAAGGTCTCTTGGAGTGGAAATAATCAATATTTCCCGGATTCCTGCCAGCATTAACGTAGACAGCGGATAATAAATCATCGGTTTATCATATACAGGCATAATCTGCTTTGAAATTGCCTTCGTCAAAGGATACAGCCTTGTCCCGGATCCTCCTGCCAATAGTATTCCCTTCATAAAAACATTCCGTCCTTTCCATTCCCCGCCCCGCATATCCGTCGGATACACACCGCACAGGAACAAAATAATCTGTCCGCACACATAGACTCATGTCACGCCGAATGGGAACGGCAGAAACCGTTCCCATTTATAATCCTTTTCCCATTACTTCTCGTACATTTCCGTATAGTACTTCTGGTAGTCTCCGCTGGTCACATTTTTCATCCATTCTTCATTTTCGAAGAACCACTGAATGGTCTTGCGGATCCCGTCCTTGAACATGGTCTCCGGATACCAGCCGATCTCCGCCTTGATCTTGTCAGGCGCAATGGCATATCTGCGGTCATGTCCTTTGCGATCTTCCACATAGGTGATCAGTTCCTCGGATACATGGGCCTTTCTGGGGTCACTGTCAGGCAGCATTTCCTGCAATGTCTCCAAAATAATGTGAATAATCTCAATATTCCGCTTTTCGTTATGCCCGCCGATATTGTAGGTTTCGAACAGCCTTCCCTGTTCCTGAACCATATCGATGGCCTTGGCGTGGTCCTCCACAAAAAGCCAGTCCCTCACATTGCGGCCGTCCCCATACACCGGAAGCTTTCTGCCCTGCAGGGCATTGTTGATAATCAATGGAATCAGCTTCTCAGGGAACTGATAGGGACCGTAATTGTTGGAGCAGTTGGTAATATTGGCCGGAAAATGATAGGTATCCATATAGGATTTTACCAGCATATCCGCCCCTGCCTTGCTGGCCGAATAGGGGCTGTGGGGATCATAAGGCGTTGTCTCATAGAAAAAAGAGGTCTCGTCATCCGGCAGAGAGCCGTATACCTCATCCGTGGACACATGCAGGAATTTTTTGTTCTCTTTGAAGCTCCCGTCCGGAAGCTCCCAGGCCGCTTTCGCACAATTGAGCATAACTGCCGTGCCCAGCACATTGGTTCTCACAAATACTTCGGGTTCACGAATGCTTCTGTCCACATGACTTTCCGCCGCGAAGTGAACTACTCTGTCGATATCGTTTTCAGCAAAAATAGCTGATATCGCGTCTTTATCGCAAATATCCGCTTTCACAAAAGTATAATTGGGCCTGTCCTCCACACCTTTCAGGTTCTCCAGATTCCCCGCATAGGTAAGCATGTCCACATTGATAATACGGATTGCATCCCCATATTTGCGGAACATATAATGAATATAATTAGAACCGATAAAGCCTGCACCGCCCGTTACCAGATAAGTTCTCATACACTCTCTCCTCTATTTATAGTCCCGTCTCTCTCCCGCCATGCCCCTGAGTGGGAGTAATTTTCAGCTGCATAGTGCGCATCTGAAAATTCTCCCGGGCATGTCGGTTTCGAGACTGTTATTATAGTCCCGTCTCTCTCCCATCATGCCCCCTCCTTAGTATAGCATAAAAATAAACCTACATGCATCTTTACTGCTTTGATCTTACCAGAAGTATGAAAATTTCTCAATAGCCAAGATAACTGATATTCATATCCACATTCCCCTTGATTCCGCTGACACTCCCTGTGGACCTGTACTGCCACATCTCATATTTTCCTTTATAAGTTGGATTCGCCGCATATTGCGCCAGCCAGATCTTGTAGCTGCTCAGGCTTCCCGCATCTATTTTGTTCTCCAGCCATACCTTGTTGGAATAGATGCCTGCAGTATATCCCGCGTTCTGAATCGTCTGGCAGAATGCGTTGCATACTGCGGTTCTGGTAGTTTTGTCTATCTTGTCTCCGCGGCCGCCGCTGGCTTCCACATCCAGAAATACGGGATAGGAAATCGTATAATTCCGAATGAGACCCAGCACCATGGACGCTTCCTCTACTGCCTCAATCTCGTCCACCGCCTGAGAGAAGAAATAGATTCCCACCTTCAGGCCGGCTGCGGTAGCTCCCTTGATATTTGCCGCAAATTTCGGATCTTCAATCAGCTTACCCTCCGCCGATCCTCTGTATCCGCATCGGATAATCACATAGGAAATGCCGGAATTCTTCACTGCGTTCCAGTCGATATTGCCGTTCCACTTGGACACATCAATTCCCACGGTGCCGCTGCCTGTCACCAGAGAGCCGTCGCTGGCAAAATTGTATTTTGCTCCCTGAATCACCTGCTCTCCTGTCACCCTGTTGCCGTCCGCCGTATAGAAATATACTTTATTGTCAATGGTCTGCCAGCCGGTATACTTCTCCGCGCCCTTTATGAAAAATTTGCCTGCCGTATAATAATCGGCCCAGGTCGCCTCTTTGTAAGTGTTATTGACCTGTATGTAAACCTGATTTCCGTCCTTGTCCTTCAGCAGGGAGCCGGAACCGTCTTTGACAGAAACCGTGCAAGTCGCTTTGATTTCCTCATTTCCTTCCGTATATTTGACGGTAATGGTAGCTTCGCCCGGGGCCACACCTGTGACAGTGACCGTACGTTTCTCCACGCTCACTTTTGCCACATTCGTGTTGGAGGATTCTGCCGTCACCGACGGATCCTGCGCAGTCACATTGGTCAGTGTCGCATCGAATGCCGAAGAGCTATTTACCAGCACGGTCATGGCGGTCTTACCGAGGCTTAAGGTCTTATTCCCGGTAATTGTGACATCGATAGAAGCCGTGGCTGTTCCCGATGTACTTCCGGTGCCCGTTATCGTCAATCTGGCCGTTCCTGCCGCCACACCTTTCACGCTTATGTTTCCAGCCCCGTCAATGGAAGCCGTTGCTACCGCAGTGTTGCTGGAAGAGATGGAGTACGATATATTTCCTGCCAAACCGCTTGCCGATGCCTTTGCTGTCAATGCTGCGCCCACCGTTCCGCTCAAAGACGCCTTATCCACTGACAGGCTTGCCGGTACGGGGGTTGGCGTAGCAGGCGGAGGGGTTGTGGTAGATCGGAAGAGCGTCGTGTAGGGAAAGAGTGTCTAGCGCT
>CAQUWW010000003.1:16699-44043 GCA_948896875.1 uncultured Acetatifactor sp.
GCGGGGTGGTGGTCACCGGTGGCGCTGTGGTTGTTGCCGGTGGCTCTGTGGTCGTTGTCGGTGGTTCTGTGGTCGTTGTCGGTGGCTCTGTGGTCGTTGCCGGTGGCTCTGTGGTCGTTGCCGGTGGCTCTGTGGTCGTTGCCGGCGGCTCTGTAGTCGTTGCCGGCGGCGGGGTGGTGGTCGCCGGCGGGTCCACCGGATCCGTTACTTCTGTCGACCCCGTTTGGTCCGGTGGTGTCCCTCCCTCCGTTACCGGGTCAGGCTCTCCTCCCTCATTTTCATCCACAAAAGCCAGATTCGCCATATGCAGAAGGTTTCCCGCCTTCACCAATGTGGCCGGATCCGGAATGGAGCTTTTGGGTACTTCATTGTATGTGGAAGCAATGGCCTTGCTCTCCACCCATGTCACGGTATCCTGCAGGGTAGATTCCACCACTGTTTCGTTCTTTTTCGTATCTTCTTTCTTGGCGTTTACCTCGGTCTCCTGCTTTACTTCATTGGTCACATCTACCTTCTTATATGCAATTTCCTTCTGTACCTCGGCGGACTGTGTTTCCGTGGAAATCAGATAATCCGAATATTTGGAATCGCTCAATGTCTCCATTGCCACCTTATAGGTGCCGGGAGTAATATCCTTTTTATAAATGATTCCATCCATATCGTCATCGGACCAGATGACAGACTTACCGTCCGGTCCCTTGACTGTCACCGAAAACGGTACGTTGGGAACCAGTTTCTCCGTCTTCTTGTTGATAAACTTGATCTTCAAATCTTTTTGAATGGAAGTAAAATTAAGTGCAACTGTCACTTCCTTATCAAAGCCGGTCTCATCATATTCCTTTTTCACCGGCTCCTCAGGCTCCTGATCAACTATGGAGGCTGCTGTCATTTTGGCTATTTCCGCATCTGCCACCGCCAGCAATCCCTGTTCTCCGATGGTAGAAATGCCTGCCAGCTGGGTCCCCACACTGGCAAAGTCTGATACCTGCTTCTCCACCATACGGGAACTGATCAGCACGCTGACTGTGACAATCATCAGAATCACCACGCCCGAACCTGCCACCAGCATAATTTTATCCATGGTATCCATACGGCGAAAGCGCTTCCCAATGACGGCCCAAAAGTTCTTTTTCCCAGCATTTTGCGGCTTTGTTTCCTTTTTAGGAGTCTGCGGCTTTGCCTTTTCCGTTCGCTCAGCCCTGGGTGCCGCTCCGGCCTCTCTTGCTGCTCCTGCGGTCTCATAATATCCCGTCGCTTCCGGTCTCTCTATGTTCGCATAATAGACAGGCTCTTCCGGTCCTTCCTCCTCGTAATATCCGGACTCTTCCAGATCTTCCTCTTCCTCATAGTATACAGGCTCTTCCGGTTCTTCTTCCCCTTCGTAGTATTCAGGCTCTTCCAGGTCTTCCTCCACCTCGTAGTATACAGGCTCTTCCGGTTCTTCCTCTCCTTCGTAGTATTCAGGCTCTTCCGGTTCTTCCTCTCCTTCGTAGTATACAGGCTCTTCCAGCTCTTCCTCCGCCTCGTAGTATGCAGGCTCTTCCGGTTCTCCCTCGCCTTCGTAGTATTCGGGCTCTTCCGGTTCTTCCTCTCCTTCGTAGTATTCAGGCTCTTCCAGCTCTTCCTCCGCCTCGTAGTGTTCAGGTTCTTCCGGTTCTTCTTCCCCTTCGTAATATTCGGGCTCTTCCGGTTCTTCTTCCCCTTCGTAGTATTCTGGCTCTTCCAGTTCTTCTTCAGCTTCGTAGTATGCAGGCTCTTCCGGTTCTTCCTCCGCCTCGTAGTATTCGGGCTCTTCCGGTTCTTCTTCCCCTTCGTAATATTCGGGCTCTTCCGGTTCTTCCTCCCCTTCGAAGTATCCTGACTCTTCCCATCCCGCTTCCTCGTTCTCTTCCGGATCCGCTTCCTCTGCATAAAGAAATTCTTCCGATTCTTCCTCTATATCTTCATCCGGGATATCGTCCATATACTCAGAATCGCCGTCACTATCCCAGTCATATTCTCTCTCATCATAGTCATCCTCAAGCTGAAACGCTTTTTTCGCTTTTCCAAATAATTTACCCATTCCGGCTTTCCTCTCCCACTATAAATCCTTAATAATTTTGTAACATTATAACACCCCATTTTCACTTCTTCAAGGGAGAACTGCATTTCTTCATAATTTCTTAAAATCTCTTAAAGTCGATTAATAAACTGGACTTTCTCGCCGCATAATAGTAGAATATTTAAAAACATCTATTCGCATGAAACGGAGGCTTGAATGAGAGATAAAAGTACTTCCCCTGATAACCTCAAAAAAGAACAGGCTCACGACATACCAGATCTGGACATTATTGACCTGGAAAACGACGAAACTACAGAAATCTCCTCTTTCCAGCCCCCTTCTGATACGGAAGCAGGCGGGAAAAAGAAGAGGGTCCTTTCCCATATCAATATCCATGTGGTTCTCCTGGCAGTCGTTATCATTTTCATTGTCGGCATTGTTTATAAAATCAAGACCTGGGGTGTATTTATTGATCTGGAAGAAATCTTTAAAGATGGACCGGGAACCTATGATGACACCTTCGATGTTATTCTTCCCCTGACAGATGCCGACGGCAGGCCTGTCTATCTGGACTATGGAGAGGATACCTCTATTCTGGTATTCGGCAACGCCCCTTTTGCGGACGACAGAGATTCGGAAGACAATCTGGCCAACATGATTCAGGAAATGACCGGCGCTACCGTATATAATTGCTCCGTCAGCGGCAGCTACCTGGCGGCCCTCTCTCCCACGCTGCGCCCGGAAGAGACTCCAATGGATATTTTTAATTTTTACTGGCTGTGGCTGCTTGCCTCCAGCGAAGGTCTGGAGGATTCCTTTATGCGTGGAATGGAGACGCTGGGGGACAACGCTCCTCCTGAGGCAATGGAAGTCTATCAGACATTGAAATCTATTGATCTGAACACAGTGGATATTATCACCATTATGTATGATGCCAGCGACTACCTGGCCGGCCATGAGATGTACAGTGATCAGAATGCCACGGATATCGTACAGTTTACCGGGAATCTGGAGGCCGGCATAGAGCTGATACAGGCAAATTACCCCAATATCCGCATTATTGTGCTCTCTCCCACCTATGCTTTCGGCATCGATGAGAACGGCAACTATGTCAGCAGTGATATTCAGAGATATGGCTGGGATGTCCTCTCCACTTATGTGATCAAGCAATATGCGTCCTGCGCTTCCAGAAGCGTCACATTCGTGGATAATCTCTATGGCACCATCGACGAAGACAATGCAAAAGAGTATCTGACAGACAATCTGCATCTGAATGTGGAAGGCAGAAAGAAGGTAGCCCAACGTTTTGTCTATGCTCTGAACTATTTTCAGGGTTACGGAACCGACAGTTCCACGGAAGCGTCCCGATAGATCACGTACCCATCGATCTCCTGGAATCGCACCCAGCCGTAATCCTCCGGATTTCCCCGCAGCTTTTTGTCTGCGGGGAAAATGCTGTAATGGCAGTTTTCCTCCCGGGCCAGGGGCACCAGTTGTTCCAGGTCAATGACTTCCGCTTCCATCGCCTCGTAAAGGGGCGGAACATTCTTCCATCGTTCCACTGTCACTTCTCTTCCGTATGGCATACAGGTGACCGGCGAATATTGCCGTACATACTGTACAAGTTCCACAGGGAACAGCGCCATCACTTCTCTGCCCGGCACATGGATGGCATCGCAGATATGGATTACACAATCCGGCACATGGTACAGATTTTCCGCTTTGGAGAACGCAGGAGCCGCATAGATGAAACTGCCTGAGACAGCCAGCATACCCGCCATACACAAAGCTGCAAACATTGCCGGAAAGGTCTTTTTCTTTTCTGCCATCGACTTCTCCTCAAGTCTTCTGTAAATGTCCACACAGGTGTAGGCAATCACTACAGTGACCGGAAGCAGCCACAGGATACGGTAATAAATTTCTTCACCCACCACGCCGTAGACCAGCCGGGCAAATAAGGGGTTAAAATACAGCAGCAGGAGAATCATCGGCATATATAGAAACAGAATTCTCACATATTTCTTTTTCTCATTGATCCACAGATACAGCATGGAAAGCAGAAACCAGATTACAATCAGTCCCGTTCCCATATACTCCCGAAACAACATCATAATTTCTTTCCACATAATTGCTCCTATTCTGATTCCAAAAGAATTCTCTGTTACTCCAATAGCAAATATAAGAACGCATAGCACAGGCAGGGCATGCAGCACACTGCCAGAGGCACCAGCACCCTGACCCGTCTATAACAGATGCTGCCCAGCAATCCTGCAATCCCCACTGCCATACAGACCAGCAATGCTCCCAAAGTACTGCACAGACATCCTGTCACCGCCGTGGCACAAAAAAGCAGGTACAACAGCGGTGAAATCTCTCTGTTTTCCTGAAGCCTTTTCAGAAGCATCAGGAACAGCAGCAGCAAAAAAGGAATCACAATATTCCCCAGCGCCGCCTTACCCTGCCTGCTTCTGGCTATCATAAAATTCTCGGGGGTATAAATAGAATAGTTTCCAAACAACACCAACAATTCCGTAAAAAGCAGGAACAGAGGAAGCTGTCCGCCCTTTTCTTCAAAAAGCCTCCGCCCGATCAGATAAAACAGTGCGTAGGTCATAGCAATCAGCACCACCGGCAGTATAGTATGGGCTACCATCGCCGCTTTCATACCGGAAACCCTTCCCAAAAAAGAAATCCACAGCGGAAAGGGCGCCAGTCCATGCCGAATATCCAATCCTGTGGCGCCTCCGGTATACGCAAGGGTAGTATACATACTGTCAGAGCTCTGCGTAATGGCGGCAACCGCCACATAATAAGCATCATCTCCGTCCGCATAGGCCAGGCGCACCGCCTGCACCAGCTGAAATAGCAAAACTCCCCAGAAAGCTCCCCAAAGCACCAGCTCCATCCCCCGCGCTTTCCCATCTTTTTTCCTCATAAGGGACCAGGAAAAAGCTTTCTTTCTCTCCGGCCAGCGCTTGATTCCCATCGCTGTCGCCAGCAGTACCAATGCCGCCGTATACCCCAGAAATGCTGCCGCAAGGCTGCTGAAGTCTCGCTCTCTTAGAATTAGAGGGACACAGAGCAGCTGAAATCCGGCCCATAAAAGAAACTGTCCGCTCACCCATCGAAAGAGTAATTTCTTTCCTTCTCTGTCCACGTCCACAAAGATACCACCAATGATAAAAGGAATGATCAACAATACCAATGCCAAAATCAGCAGTTGAACAACCATCTCTTCCTCCTTTCTCAGCCGCATACCTCATACACATAAATACGATAATAACTATCTTCTGTCTCAAAAGGAATTTCATTCATCAATCTAAGCCCCTGTTCGGAAGCATTCTGAATATATGCTGCAGAAAGCAGATAATTGCATCCCATTTCCAACAGGGCCGCTGTGTCCGTCCTGTAATCCTGAAAAAAGAAGCCATTCTTTTCAATCGTATAGTAACCGGGACATTCCGAGCTGAACAGATAACAGCGATTTCCCCATTCATCAAAATAAGTCCTCAGATAATCGCTTCTTTCCAATTCCGGCGCCAGGATCCTGCGAAATCTGTGCTTATACTCCAGAGAATAATTATTTGAATACCCATCCAGACAATAAAATCCGTGATACAATGCCGCCGCCGGGTCAATTCCCAGACTCACAACGCGATATTCTTCCTGGTTTTTCCCGGTCTGTTCCGCAAGAAAATCCCTCACTTGCTCCATGACGCCCAATGCATAATAATCACTGAAACTAAGCAGTCCATACTCCGGATTTCTCAGCTTCTGTATATTGGATTTCACATCTCCCGCCAGCAGAATTCTGCCTCCTGTCACTCCGGCCACAACTCCCAGGCACAGCAGACACAGTCCTGGCACGAATCGGATTTTTTCATCTGTTTTTCTTTTCCAGAGCTTTCGCAGGATCTCCGCTCCTATCGCCGCCGCCAGATACCACAGACAAGGGGAAATCCAAAGGACCCGATCCAACTGAAAGGCTCCAAGCGCCCCCAGAGAAGTCCGCATTTTTACTCCCCCGTCTCCCGTCCAGAACGCCGCAATCAATGCGAAAAATACATTCCAGCTCACACAGAATCCGAACCATTTCAGATTTCCGATGATGTCTTCCTTTTCTGCCTGCTTCCCCTGGCATAAGACTCTTTCTCCCCGTGTCAGAAACAACAGCACACTTACTGACACCATTGTCACAATCGCAAAAAGCAGCCATTCCTGATACCCTTCACTATGTTGTCCGCCTTTTAGAAGGTACCTCCGGAAAGCTGCTCCAAAGGCTTCGGAGCCTAATGCATATTCTGTCTTATGGGAGAGATTTTCCCCTCCCAACATCTGCGACAACAGACGCAGATTTTCCACACAGTAAACTGCCAACAGCACAGACCATGCTGCCAGCAGCCCCGCCATTCTCCCCTTTTCTCCTTTGCCGCACTTCCACAGCCAGCCCTCCCAAAGCAGATGGCATACGCCCATTCCCAACAATCCGAATCCCACCAGAACCAGGGAAGAATTCAGCGCAAACAATACCACATAACCATAGGACAAGAGCAGATGCTTTTTCTCTCTGATCTGCAGCACACACCAGAACAGCAAAGGAATCCCATACTGCGAAAGCCCGTACACAGGCAAAAACGGAAGTAAAGCATACAAAACACCGACGGCGGCCCCGATCCACCGGGTCCCCGTCACCTTCCCCGCCAGCAGATACATTCCCACAAATCCCGCCAGTCTGCCGAAAAACTGCATCAGCAGCAACGCGGTAAAGTAATTTCCGCCCAAAAACAGCAGCACACATGCCGGCGCCGGCATTGTGAGCGCCGTTTTAGACATTCCTCCCATGAATTCCGGCAGCAAATCGCCGTCAAAAAGATGCTTCGCCTGCAAAATATAGGCAATCATTTCTCCGTCCAGCTGATCATGGGCGGTAAAAATGGAATCTCTTCCCAATATGAAATTGGGAATTATAGAACATATGACTGCCATAATCCCCATCCAGAACCATATTTCCCTATGCACTTTCTTTATCATTGCTTCCCACCCGCATCCGCGACAGAGTCCAGATCAGCCACAGTTCATTCACAGCTATCGTACATTTATAGTCCATCATGCCGGCCCCGCGCATGGTGAATAGCAGCACAAGGACCACTGCTGCCAGAATGCAGATTGTCGCAGACAAAACTTCCCTTTTTGGGAGCGATATTTCTTCCGTCAAAATCCGCAGTACGGTCAAACCTGCCGCCAAAAAGAGACCGTAGCCGAACCACCAGCAGCTGTACTCCAGATAATGCCTTGTAAAGACTGGCATATGCGCCCGCATGACCTCATAATTTCTTCCCGTATAGGAATCGAAAAAGCTTCCATCCACGTATCGTTGAAATACCAGAGGAGTTATGGCATAGCCCAAAATATCCCACGCAATTCGATGCCTTACCTCAAAAGAATAATATTTCCAGCCGATCTTTGCCAACTGCCAACAATATTCCTCCAGCTTTTCCCTTCCGACCTGCTCCTCTATCTCAGCCAAAAGCGTCTTCCCATTGTTCACACTTAAGGACGACTCCCACGCTTTGTCTCCCACAATTTCAATCATTCCCTCCGGCCAGTCCTGCGTCACGCTCCAGGCCTCAGGCCATGCCAGGCGGCTTGCCATCGCTGACGCCAGACTGGGCTTTACTTCTCCCGGCCGCCTGTCAGTCACTCCTGACAGCACTGTCACAAATCCAATGCACAGAATTGCCCCTATCAGAAAGCCCGCCTTCCGCATCCCCCCTTTTCTTCCTTTCGGAAAATGCTGAGGTCGGGCAATCAACTCTACCAAAAAAGAAAGCAATAACAAAAACAGCGTCCCCATCAAAGAATGAGGCTGAATTGCCAGATGGCATTGCAGGGCAAAAGGAAATGTCAGCAATGCCAGACTGCCCCACATAAGAAACAGCCGCCGAAAACGAAGAGAGTTCCCCTCCTTCTTCGGACACAGCAGCCCCAGGAAACGATATCCCGCATAAAAGGCAAACGCCAGCTGAAGCAAATACATTATCTGACAATTCTCTCCCACCAAACGGAATATTCCCCTGTACAATGCCGAGTCCGGCTCCCCGAAATCCTGGATTTCCAGAAATTGGCCGCACATCCAGACCGTGCCCAAAAGGATCTGAATCGTAAATCCTATGAAAAGTATTCCTTTTATCACCGCACTTATGTGCATCTGTACCTTTTTCATCAATCCCTTCCCATCTCCTGCCGTCAATCCTGTTTCCCGTAAAATTCTTTCACTTTATCACAGATATAGTCCACCTGCTCCGGCAATAGTCCATAATACATAGGCAGACGCAGCAATCTCTCGCTCTCCCTGGTGGTATAACGGTCCTCCCCGTGGAAGCGGCCGAATCTCTCCCCTGCCGGCGCCGTATGAAGCGGAATATAATGAAATACCGCCAGAATCTCTTTTTCCGCCAGATATGCCTTCAGTTTCGTTCTCTCCTCGATATCCCTGGACTTGATGAAAAACATATGGGCATTGTGCACACAGCCTTCCGGCACCACCGGCAGTTCAATCCGTCCTGCGTCCGCCAGGGGCTTCAGATTTTCATAATACCGATGCCAGGCCGCCAGTCTGGCATGATTGATTTCCTCCGCAATCTCCAGCTGCGCGTACAGATACGCGGCATTCATATCGCTTGGCAGATAAGAAGAGCCATGATTGATCCAGGTGTATTTGTCAATCTGTCCTCTGTAATACTTGCTGCGATTGGTCCCCTTCTCCCGGATAATCTCCGCTTCCTCCACGTCCTTTTTATCCTGAATCAAAAGTGCGCCGCCTTCTCCCATACTGTAGTTCTTCGTCTCATGAAAGCTGAAGCAGCCGAAATTTCCTATGGCCCCCAATGCCTTCCCTTTATACGTAGACATAATCCCCTGGGCCGCGTCCTCAATCACCGCCAGATTGTACTTTTCTGCGATAGCCATAATGGTATCCATCTCACAGGCCACTCCCGCATAGTGGACAGGCACAATGGCTTTTGTCTTCTCCGTTACGGCATCCTCTATCAATTTTTCGTCAATATTCATTGTATCCGGACGAATATCCACGAAGACAGGGACAGCGCCCCGCAGCACAAACGCATTGGCAGTGGAGACAAAAGTATACGAAGGCATGATCACCTCATCTCCGGGCTTAATGTCACACAGCAGCGCCGCCAGCTCTGTTGCGTGAGTGCAGGATGTGGTCAGCAGGCACTTCTCCGTTCCTGTCTTCCTCTCAATCCACTCATTGCACTTTTTGGTATAGGCGCCATCACCGCAGATCTTCTGGTTGACAACACATTCCTGAATGTAATCCTTTGCCTTATCCACATAAGGCGGTACGTTAAAGTTAATCATCATACTCCATGCCTTTCCGCACTTTTCAGTGCTCGTCCGTCCGTTTACTGATAATATATTTGGGACGCCCCTTTACTTCCTCGTAAATTCTCGCAATATAATGCCCTATGATCCCCAGACTCAGCATCAGGAAACCGCCGATAATCAGAATCAGCAGAATCACCGTAGTAAATCCTTCCACCGCCGTACCCGTCAGGTATTTCACCAGTGTCTGGATAAACAGCAGAATGCTGAACAAAATGGACACAATCCCCATCACCGTCACCAGCTGCAGCGGAAGTGTGCTGAAGGAAGTGGCATTGGTGACAGCATATTTCATCAGACTGAAAAAGGACCACTTACTCTCTCCAAACTGCCTTTCCTGCACTTCATAAGATACCTTTTTTGTGTCAAATCCCACCCAGAAGCTGAGAGCCCGGAAAAAGGTGTTCCTCTCCGGCAAAGTCAACAGCACATCCACCACCTTGCGGTCCAGAAGCTTGAAATCCGAGGAGGCATTCATATCCATCTTGATGAGTTTGCTCATAATTTTGTAGAACAGTCCTGCCGAAAGCTTATGGGCCAGGCTTTCCCTGCCTCTGCTCTCCTTGATTCCCTCCACCACCTCGGCTCCATTCTTCCACAATTCCCACATCTGCGGAATCACCTGGGGCGGATGCTGCAGATCACAGTCCATTACAATCACCGCATTTCCCACAGAAAGCTCCAATCCTGCAAAAATTGCCGCTTCCTTGCCGAAATTCCGGGAAAATTCAATGCCCCGGATCCTGGAATTCTCCGCCGCTGCTTTCTGTATCTGGGAAAAAGTCCCGTCCCGGGAGCCGTCGCTGACAAAAATCAGCTCATACTCGATATGATTCTCCTCCATAAGCCCCGACAGTACTCCCGCCGTATTCGCTATATTCTGTTCCTCGTTATATGCCGGCAGAACAATCGATAAAAGCGCCATAGTAGTCTCCTCCCGTCCATTCAGCGGTCGGCATTCTCCGTCTTGACGTACAGTATGCCATTGATGACACGAATGGAATTCTCCCCTGGAAAGCTGTCCATCGCAATGTATTCGTCAGAATAGTACATTTCCGCCATGGCTTCCGGCGGCAGAATATTCAGTGTCGCCCCCAGATAATTCCTGATAAAAATCTCATAATTCTTTCCTGTATACAACAGGATATCACCGCACATCCCGATCATATTGGAAGTCACCGGAAGAGTGATGTCCGTCACCGGATAGGGCTTATCCCCAACCACCCCCACCATCGCGATGGGAATCCCCTGGTAATATCCCGGTGTCTGCTCTATTCTGTCCAATAATCTGATACAATAAGCATATGTCTTCTCATACCGCCTCTGCAGATTGGAATAGGCAATGTTATCTGTGAGACAATAGCAGAAAATCAGCACCGACGCCCCCAGAAATACCACCCACTCCATCCAGCCATACACCGAAGACGGAATCTCAGGGCAGCCGCTCACCAGCGCCACAGCGCCTATGGCATACAAAATCCACTGATACCTCATCAACAGATGATATGTCACCGACGGCGATATAAGCAGCACAATATTGGTCAACAGCGGAAGGATGACCACCGCCAATACCATTATAGCGAAAAATGCCGGATTCTTCCAGCCCTTTCTATTCCTGATCAGGAAAAAGAGCGCCAGGACTGCCAGAACCGCCAGGAGAATGCAGGCCGCCGCCGAAAAGAAATTCTGAAACAACACATTTCCCCGGAAGGTAAAATGGAAAAAGTCCTGATACATTCCTTTTATCGAGGCAAGCAATCCATTGGACGAAGCCGCTCCCGTCGTCATCTCACCGATTCCCTGATAATCCGCCAGTTCCTTTCCCTGCCATTTCAGAAGAATCTGTAGAATGCCATAATAAAGAACGACTCCCAGGATACCCATGGCAGGATATCGAAGCAGCACGGCTGCCTTTCCCCTGCTCTCCCCCTTCTCTTCACCGTCAGCCTTCGGCACATATAACATCAGAATGGCAAAGACCGACAGAATCATGGCAAAAGACAGATATCCCTGATAAATGCCCATGCTGAACGCCAGACAGGCTGCCCCCGGCAGAAAGCCCAGACGCCGTTTCTTCGTCACCAGAACCGCCGACACCGCCAACAGCAGAGCCAGCATATAGCCATCCAACGTAAACACATAGGCAAAAGTAGAGGCCAAAGCCGGAAAAGCCGTCAGCAGGCCGCCGCAGACCGCTGCAGCCCAGCTCTTTCGCACCTCCAGAAGCTCACATAAGACAACCGCCGCACAGCTCAGGTACAGTATTCCCAGAAGTCCGATAACCCAGGGCACAGTATAATAGGAAGATATTCCGCAGGCAACTGTGAGAAACCACCTGCCTGAAGTAATCATATTCTGGTCAAAATACATACTGTCCAGACCGTCATGATTGGGAACATCCGACAGAAGAATCGGCATATGAATCAATAGCCCCAGAATAAAAGCACCTGAAAAGGCCGCCTTCCATTCCCTCCTGATTTTGCCATATAAACTTTGAAATGCCTGCGTAGGTGACTGCATCCCCTTCATTCCTCCTCATTCAGATAAGCGGCTATCTCCTGCGCCATCCGATTTCTCCCTTTCACATTGAGGTGAATTCCGTCCCGCATATACAGTTCCTGATCCTCCCATTTCTCATGTGGTGTAAAATCATGATACATATCAATCACCTCTATGTCCAATTCCTGAGCGGCCCGAATCTCCGCCTCCACATACTCTTCCAGGATACCACCTCCCTGATCCGCTTCCTCGCAGGTCTGCCCCAGAGAATTGTACCAGGTATACAAAGGCGTCACCAGAACAATCCGCATCTCGGGATTTGCCTTCCGAAGCGCTCTCACGCTGCTGCGAAGCGCTCCCAGAAAAGTATATTCGTCATAAGGATCCTCTGGATTCTCAATAGAAACGCCCGCATGATAATCATTGATGCCTTGCTGCATCAGCACAATTTCCACCCGGGAAAAATCAACCAGCGCCAGATTGCGGATTGTAGGCGCAAAATACTCCGTATTGCTCTCCCGGATCCTGGCGATATTTGTCTCCTGTACATTGAAATCATCCGCCCAAACCGACTTCGTCAGCCCCGCCAGCGACAGGGAACCTTTTGGATAGTCCATTCGCCGCTCCGCATCCAGCCTGGCCATACAGGTTCCTCCCAGCGCGGCATTATAGACAGACTTCCCCAGAAGCTCCGCCAGCTGTTCCGGCACGCCGGTCTCATCTCTCTCCACCCCAAAAACACTGTCTCCGAAAGCAACCACCTCCGGCTGCCAGAAATGTTCCACCTTTCTTTCGCGAAAAGTCAGGAAAAAGAGGACTGCAAATGCTCCTGCAGCCACCACGCCATATATAAATATTCTCTTGCCTCTCTTATCCATGAAGCTCTTCCTCCGTAGATATCCGCAACAGCTCCCGGGCGATTCTCGCTCCTCCCTGTCCGTCAATCAATGCCTGCGCCTTTTCCCTGCAGACCGCACGCAGATTCCTGCAATTTCCAAATTGGGCAAACAATTTTTCCATTCTATCCAACGTCTTCTCCGGGTCTTTATGCCACGCCCCCGCATACCCGGCAATTTCCCGCTCTCCTATATATGTGGTCAGCGCCTCCTGGTTCTCCGCACAGGAAAAACAAATAAAAGGCACCCCCAGCGCCGCCAGCTCATACACAGTAGAACCGCCCGCTGTCAATGCCAGATCGCATCCCAACATCAGCCCTGCCATATCCTTCACATCATGATAAATCCGAATCTCATCACAGGTCCGCTCCCATTCCTTTAATGTCCGGAAATGCGGGTTAAAACGCCCCGTCACAAGATGAAAGCAAATCCCTTTTTGCAGGATTCTCTCCAGTATTTTGCCGGCGATATTCTCGCTGTCTCCACCCCCTGCGGTAATCAACACATTTCTTACCCGTTCTTTCACCGGATACCCCTGACGGCCCAGGAATTGTCCCCTCAAAGGCACATACCTGCTACCGATCAGCAGTCTGGTATTCTGGCCCTGATACAGGCGGGCATACTGCTCCGGATCAGCCGGCGCATTGTAATTGATCACACAGTCCGCCGGATAGACATGGGTTCCGAAATCCTCCAGCAGCACAACATGTCCATACTGCCGAAGCGCTGTCAGATAAGCATCTGTCACCTGATAGCTGTCCACCAGAATCACATTTTTTTCCGCCTCGGTCTCTCCGGCAGTTCCACCGGCCAATGCCGCCCATGCAGGCAGTTCCTCAGCCATGTCTCTGTAATCTGTTCCCAGAACCTGCGCGGAGAAACCATGTTCCTCGGCCAGCGCCGCCGATTCCTCATCGGCGCACACAAAGCATATATTCTTTTTGTCCGCCAGCCGGGCAAGTGCTTCCGCCACAGCCACACAGCGCATCAAATGACCGGCCCCGATTCTGCCGTTCCCATCCGCACGTATCCAAAACATCTCTTCTCCTGCTCCGCTCTAAAAAACGATCCTAACCCAGCCTCCCCGGTTCGTCGTCAGCTGAAATCCACCAGCTCCCAGCTCATTGGGGTTCCCATTCTGGCATCTCTGGAAATTTTTTTCCCAAGAATGTCTTCATAATACATGGTATGGAGACCATATGCCGGCCTCACACTTCTGAGATTTTCAGGCGTAAATATTTCTCCCGCTTTCATATCCTTCGCAATGAACAGGGACCGGGAATGTTCCCTCTCCCTCTGCTGCCCGGGTGTCAGGTCATAGGTCACCTTTCCCAGCGCCGCCTCTATTTTCCGGATATTGTCCACCATTTCCTTAAACTCGCCGGGTTCCATGGAAAATGCAGAGTCCGCTCCTCCGTCCGCCCGACTCAGCGTGAGATGCTTTTCCACCATTCTCGCCCCCAGGGCCACCGCGGCTCCTGCCACCGCATTTCCCATAGTATGGTCGGACAGCCCTACCACACAGTCAAAGGTATCCCGCATGGAGGGAATGGTCCGCAGATTCACATCCTCGTAAGGCGTGGGATAAGCCGAAGTACATTTCAGCAAAATGACCTCTTCATTTCCGGCTTCCCTGCAGGTACGCAGGGCCAGATCAA
Organism: uncultured Acetatifactor sp.; assembly: GCA_948896875.1. GTDB lineage: Bacteria > Bacillota > Clostridia > Lachnospirales > Lachnospiraceae > Acetatifactor. The sequence continues at coordinate 31,201 of CAQUWW010000003.1, forward strand.
TATCCGAAAGCCTGGCCACACCTGTGGCCAGAATCACCGGCTTCCCCTTCTGCGCTATCTTCCTTATCAGCGGAATATCCGTAATTTCAAACGAGGCTACTTTATATGCCGGTACACCCAGCTCCTCCAGAAAATCCACGCTTCCGGCGTCAAAAGGCGAAGAAAAAAACTCCAGCCCCATCTCCAGCGCAGCCTCCTTTAATTTTCCCTGCCACTCCCATGGAGTATACGCTTTCTCATACAGTTTGTGCAATGTCATGCCGTCCCAGAGCGTGCCCTGGGTAATCTGAAAGCAATCGTCATCACAATCCAAAGTAATGGTATCCGCCGTATAAGTCTGAATTTTGATGGCATCCGCCCCCGCATCCTTTGCGGCCCGGATAATTGCCACAGCTCTGTCATAATCCATATTGTGATTGGCCGACATCTCCGCCACAATAAAAGCAGGGCTGTTTTCACTGATCACATGATTTCCAAGTCTGATTTCCTTTTTCATGTCCTATCCCATCCCAAACGCAATCTTCTCATATTTTTTGGTGTGCCGTATCTCGAACCAGTTCTCCGCCGTCATCCGCATATAGGTCACATCATACCAGACACCTTCCTTGCACACATGCTTCTTCTTTTCTTCCACAATTTCACAGCCGCAGAGTCGATGCAGCTGAATCACTCCCTTATTCAGCGTGAATACATCGCTGTACACGGCTCTCTTTCCCAGCGCGTCAAAGGCATAATCATACATGCTCATCTCCAGAGAAAGCGCCGTTCCCAGGCTCCGAAGCTTCTTTTCTCCCATATAGTATGCCCAGCCCAGGTCTTTGTCCGGATTCTCCAGGCCTGTCAGATTGATGACGCCTGCCGGAAGCCCTTCCACCTGAATCAGCCAGTAATCCACGTCCGGATTGGCCCGGATTCCCACCAGCCATTTTTTCTGGCCCTCAAGCGTCAGCTTCGGATTGGTGTTCATGTACCTGGTAATCTCCTCATCCATCCGCCAGCGCATGATATTCTCCAGGTCTTCTTCCCGGATCTTCCGCAAAGTTATGCTCATTTTTTCTCTCCACACTTTTCCAGCAATTCTCTCACACCGGTCAGCTCCACGGCATCCTCCAGCGGCACGGATATCCCAAGCTTCTCCTCCAGCTCTCCGATGATCATCACATGTGCCAGAGAATCCCATTCCTCTATATCCGCAATCATGGTTTCCTCCGTGATCGTTCCGGCGGGCACATTCAAAGCTTTCTCAATCAAAGCAATAATCTGTTCCTTTTTTCCCGTCTCCATAATTCCATCCGCTCCTTTTGCCCCTGCCTGTCCCATTGGGATATTTTTCTATCCCTGGAATGCCGATTCCATTCTTACATCATACCTTCTCTTCGGCGTCTTCGCAAGTCCTATCTCATATACAATCCCGTTTCCTGCCACGCTCCCCACCTCTTCATACCCCAATCTCCGATATAGACCGGACACCGGCATATTTTTTGCCGTAGGAATATACATCCCCCGCAGCCGGCTAAAGCCTTGACTCTGCAGCTCCTTCTCAATGGCTTCCACAATGGCATCCTCGATATTTCTCCCCATAATTCGACAGCTCATGACAAAATCCGTCAGCACAGGTACCTCTTTGCCACAGTCCACCACCGCCGCCGCCGTTACGCCGCTGTCTCCGAAACGGTCCGCCACGCCGTACAGAAAAGTTTGCCTGTTCGTGTCTGCCAGCAGTTCCGCAAGCTGTGCCTGGGTATATCGTCTGGTTGTGAGGTTAAATTGATTGGTTTTATTCATCATCTGCAGCAGCCGTTCCTGATGCTGCTTCGGATCCACCCTTTTCACCACGATTTCCAGGCTCTTCAGATACGCTTCAAAAGTCCCGGATGCCTCCTGAAGCTGTCTGCGTCTGGAATTGGCGGCATACTGGGCGGTTTTTTCCCTGTCCTCCGATGTGACCACGGATTTCGCAAAATATTTCCGGAAAATCTCCGCCATAGCCGGTGCAAGGTCCTCCGGTTTCTCCGGGAAGTCAGGCACCTCCACCTGGGGCAGCATCTCCTTCACCAGCTGGCGCTCCGCCGGACTGTCATCCCAGAATACCATGGAATCCAGTCCCAGATTCAGCTCTTCGGCAATCTCTCTGATATTTTCATGCTTGCGCTCCCAGTTGATACGCTTTGCTGCAAACGCCTCCGGACGCAGCACCATGTGGGGATGCTCCTTCAAAATCTCCAACGCATCCGCCTCATTGTTTTTGGATACGATTCCCAGCAGCACTCCCTGCCTCTGCATGGCAAGAAGAACACGCTGTAGATTTTTATAGGCGAGTCCCGCGTGCTCTTCTGAAAGCAGGACAGGGGTATGCTCATTTTCCCCGGCCAGGCCGCCCCATAAGGTATTGTCCAAGTCCAACAGCAGAACCTTCTTCGGCACCCTGCTCTCTATCCGCACCCTATCCAGGATCAGGGCGCACAGCCGCTTCTGTGCTTCATTGCTCAGCAAAATTCTGCCCATATACCACATTTTGGGCGAGAAAGCATTCTCCTCCCCCAAAGTCTCTATCATATGTCGATAAGGCAGTATCCGTACGTTGGTACAATTCTCGCAAAATGCTTCCAGACGCTGCTGCCAAAGCTGCTCCAGAGCAATCTTTCTCCCAACATCCACCGCCCCAAGCTCCATTCCCCACAGGCAGGCATCCCCGATATAATAAATCACACCAGCCTGCAAAGATCCTCTCAGCTGTTCAAACCAGTCATCTATCTTTTCTTCGGCACTCTTTCGTTCCAGATCGTGCTCCAAAAGCTCCATCAGATCTTCCACCAGAAAAGTAATATCCGGTGCAAACGCATGATAAGAAGATTCCGGGTTCATCAACATCCCCAGCTCGTTCCCATACCCTTCCGCTTCGTATACCTCCGCCTCCCGCTGCAGCAGGCGAATCACCAGATTCATATTCACATTGGACAGCAGCGCAAGCTTCCGCCCCTTTTTCCCGTTTTCCTTTTCCGACATGTGTCGAACCCTCCGTTCTCACTGCTGTCCCAGCATCAGCCGATATTTGATCTGCGCAATCTCCCAGTCCGTCCGGCTGTCGATATCCTGAACTTCCATCTCCGGAAGAACAAAAGGCAGAATATTTCCAACCATCAGCCTTCTGTTCTTCCGGAAGCTTTCCGTCCGAAACACATAGAACTGCCCCGCGTCATGATAATGAGGTTCCAGGTCCTGGGAACGACTGTCCAGGTACTGGGGATATTCGAACACCAGCCGGCCCTCCTTCACAATCATGGCCCGCTGAGGCGGATAGGAGAAGGCCACTACGGGAATCAGCGTGTCCGCATCGCTTGATAGAAGCTGTTCCATGGCATTTTTTAACTTTTCAGCCGTCACAAAGGGAGCCGTTGGATAAATGCAGCAGGCTGCTTCAAAATGCCGGCCCCGCCTTTCATATTCCTCCAGCACCTCCAACAGCACGTCATTGGTGGTGGCATAGTCTCCTGCGGTCTTCTCGCTGCGGAAAAATGGCACCTCTGCCCCATACTTCTCTGCAATCTCCGCGATTTCCTCATCGTCTGTGGATACCATCACCGTGTCAAATATCCCGGATTCCACCGCGGCCTCTATAGAATAAGCTAAAATGGGCTTCCCGCAGAATTCCTGTATGTTTTTTCTTGGAATCCGCTTGCTGCCGCCCCTTGCCGTAATAATCGCCACTTTCTCCATCTTCCTGTCTCCCTTTCCAATTTTTCCTTCGGTGTGAATACCGCTGTAAAAAGTGTTTTTAACAAGCAGCCCTCTGTCCTACGCCTGCCTCCGCAGTTTTTTCTTCATCCTCCGCACCCACAGCTTCAGCCGATATTGCCGGTAGAACTTTCGGTCCGACTGTTTCTGCAGAGCAATCAGCCTCTGCTCTTCCTCTCCGGTGTAGCGTCTGTAATAAGCATTTTCACGGAATTCGGGGAATTTCTCTTCCACCCCTTCCCGCAGCTCTCTGACAAAGGAAAGCTTCGGCTTCTTCACCCCCTGCATATAGGAGAATAAAGTGACCACATAATAAAGCTCGGCAAAGCGGTACTCCAGTTCCTGATAATACGCTTCCAGAAAGCCTCTCTTCCCACACTCTTCATAGAGAATCATCATGGCCTTCATGCGGTCACGGCATTTTTCTTCCGTGATAGAATGCACGGTGGAAAGAGCATGTTGATAATAAAAATACAGCGGCTCCTCCACCTTTTCAAAATGGCTGAAATACAGAGACCACACAGAACCCGCACAATTGTCCTCGTAAAAAATTCTCTCCGGAAAGCACAGTCCGTTTTCCCGGATGACGCTGGCTTTAAAAATTTTGATCACCATGCTTCCGGGCCGCAGAAACAGCCTCTTATGCTTCTCCGCATCCAGCCGTCCTGTCTGATCCGACCCGTTATTGCGCACCACTTTTCCAAAGGATTCCGGAGAAGCCATGCACTCTGCCGGCGGGATATGTTCTCTCACCAGGCAGTAATCGCATCCCACCATGTCCGCACCTGTCTCCGCCGCCTTTTTTAACAGCTTCTCATAATAGTCCGACGTCACCCAATCATCGCTGTCTATAAAACCGATCCACTGGCCGGAAGCCGCCTTCAGTCCTTCATTTTTGGCGCCGCCCTGACGCTTATTCTCCGAATATGTGATAACCCTGACTTTCTGGGGATATCTTTGTTCATAATCCCGCAGAATCTCCAGAGAATTGTCCGTGGAAGCATCATTTACCGCAATGATTTCATAGTCCCCTATGGTCTGATTGACCAGAGAGTCCATACAAGTATTCAATTTTCCCTCTGCCGCCATATTATAGACGGGTACGATAACGCTCAGCCGCATAATGCCGTCTTCCTCGCTTCCCTGTACCTCTCTTCTTCCCGCACCGCGCTCTCCCCGCGTAACTGTTCTGACAGGGCACTTGACTGTCATCTCCCTGCATGTGAAATATAGGATTTCTTAGCAGACATCCCCGGACTAATTAGAGCTTCCTTCTGCCTTGCGCTCAATAACAGCCTTCCCGTTTTCCACTCGGTACACCAGATCGCATTTCTCGATGGTCTGCAGCCTGTGGGCAATGATAACAAGGGTCTTCCTGCCGTGAAGGCTGTTGATAGACTCCATGATAGCCGCCTCCGTATCATTGTCCAGGGCGGAAGTGGCCTCGTCCAGAATCAGCACCTCCGGGTCATGGTACAGCGCCCTTGCAATGCCGATCCGCTGTCTCTGTCCACCGGACAACCGGATGCCCCGCTCTCCGATGCCTGTGTCCAGTCCTTCCGGCAAGGTCTTCACGAATGTATCCAGCCTGGCCTCCCGGAGCACCTCCCAGATTCTCTCCTCGTCAATTTTCTCCTCCGGCACCCCGAAGGCCACATTCCTTCGAATGGTGTCATCCAGCATGAAAATCATCTGGGGAATATATCCGATGTTTTTCAGGAATCTTCTGTATACCGATTTTACTTCTCTGCCGTCTCCGTAGATTTCGCCGCTCTTCACTTCCAGCAGGCCCAGGAGAATATCCACAATGGTGCTTTTCCCCGCCCCGGAGGTACCCACAATTCCCACGGAGGAGCCTATGGGAATGGTCAAATCGGCATGGTCGAATATCAGTTTGTCTGTATTTGGGTAAGCATATACAATATCTTTCAACTCAATGGAATGCTTCAGCGGAAGCTTTTCCTCCACATCCGCCGCAAAGGACATATCCACCTTATTGTCCCGGATCTCATCCTGCAGATTGTCGCTGACTCCCATAAACGGAGGCTTGCAGTACGTGATGGCCAGGATTTGATTGTTGATGCGATTCACCGCCGGGAGAAGCACAAAAGCGGCGGCCGCCAGGGTAGAAAACATCTCCAGCATGTTCTCGGTGGAAGTCCCCGCCAGAGTCAGTGCAATCATATAGCCCATCATCACCGCAATACAGGCTGTCTCAATGAACAGTTTGGGCAGATTATTGTAGAGACTATACTTCTGCACGGCATTTACATATCCTTTACCGCATTTGCAGTACTCATTAACGAAATACTGTTCCTTGCAGCTGATCTTCACTTCCTTAATGCCCTGTACCGTCTGGGATATCCATTTGAACAGACTGCTGTAATAATTCCGGTTGTCCTCCCCCGCCCGATACACCACAGGCTCCAGTGTCTTCTTAATCAGCACCATCAAAAGCAACAGGGATGCCGCCAGCAATATCGTCATCATTCCATTGGTCAAAAGGCAGTACCCCGCCACAAACAGGGACATCACGCCGTCGGAGAACAGCTGCAGCAGCGCAAGTATCAGCGCATACATATTATTGACATCGGAGGTAATGCTTCTCTGCACCACCGCAGTATCCGCATCCAGGAAAAACTCATATCCCCTGCGGAGGTAATTGCGCATCATCCGCTCAGAGGTTCTGAACTGATTGGTATACACAAAGGCAAGCGTCAACTTCTGTTGTAGAAATAAGAACAGATTTTTCACCACGAAGGTCACGATCAACAGCACCATCACCGTGATAGAAAACTGCCGGAAATCTCTACAGCCCAGCAAATCATAGAAGGCTTTCACCAATGCGCTTTTCTCTACCGCCTGGGGATCGATCACCACATTGACCACCTGCACCAGCAGCCCAACGCCGGCGGTCTGCAGGAAAGCGCCGATGATCATCAGAACCACAAGTCCCGCCATGGCCCTCTTTTGTTTTCTGTCCAGCAACAGCCGAAGCTTTCTCAGTATCTCTAACACTTGAAGTCCTCCTGTCTACTATGAAAGTGGTGCACCCCATTTTCGCAATTACAATTATATCTGCGCATTTTGTCGATGTATCAGCGGGTCCTCATAGGCATCCATAAAGTCCTCTCCCAACCGTACCACCTCATCGGCAAACCGGATAGCCTTGATCTCCGTAAGGACTGCCACCGCCTTCTTAAAGCGAAGCCCCGGGAAGAAATTCAGCATCTCCATGGGAATCGTCGCGTCGAATTGCGGATACTCCGGAAAAAGCTTCCTGTAATCCAGCGCATCCCTGGGATGGGGCTTTAGAAAAATCGTCCCCTCCTGCTCATATTTCGCAATAATATCCCGGAAAATCCGCTCTCTGACCTCAAGCGTACACAGAGGATCCGTGAGAATCAGGATCTTATCTCCCACCTTATCACTTTCCGCAATCTGCTGTTCCAGGGAATCCTTGTCCCGGATAAAAGCCTGCAGAATCAGTTCCTTGTCCGCCTCCGTCAGCCTGTCCACCAGCGCCTGCCTGGACTGCTCAATATATCTGGGACAGGGATAGCGAATGGCAGAAATGTCATTTACTTCCATGTCCAGGCAATATTTGCCGTATCCGTTCTGCACAAAAATCAGATTCAAAACCATGGAGAGAAATACTTTCAGGCGAAAATGGCCCCTGTTGTCATACCTGGCCGCGTCGAAATTCTTCAGACAGTTCAGTCCATCCTCCAGCGCATGATAATAAATCCGGTTCTGATTCAGATAGTAGCCGATGGGATCGGAATCACAATAGACGTAGACATCGCTGTACTTCCTGAAATCCACCGGCACAAAAGGCGCCTCCAGACGCGCATACAACCTGGTAAACCGAATGCGGCAATACAGATTGCCCAGAAAGCCTCCTCCGCCCTTTCTCCATTTTGTCAGCTCCGGGAAAAAGTCCTCTCTTTTTTCATCAAACTCATACACCTGCCTGAAAAGTCCTGTTCTTTCCACACGGCTCTTCAGATCTTCAAAATCATTGGACATTTTTGAGAGAACCAGATCTGCTTTCGACGAGATCTTTCTCTCCGCCCGCAGTTTCAGCTCCTTCAGAAAGGTGACATACACATGATAATACGTATGGCATACATAAATTCTCGACTGTCCGTCGGATACTTTCTTTTTTTTCATTCTTCTTCTCTTTCCCAGGGGTTTGTTCCACACTTTCCCATATGTTTTCCAAAATATTCCCATATACCTAGTATCATAACACATAGGCTGTCATTTTTGAACCCGCATTATTCCCCGCTTTTGCATCCGTCCATAGATTGCCGCACCGCACAGGCCGACCACCGTGATGCCGCTGACGGCCTCCGCCACATGCCAGTACCACATCCCCGCATAGCGCACCTGAATCTCTCCCTCAAAGCCTTGTGGAAATTCTACTCTCACATCCACATTGTCTCCCTTTCCCACAGGCAGCTTCTCTCCGGTGGCTTTGTCCCGGGCCTCATACCCTTTGTAGTACAGCATTGGAAAATCTATATAACCGGAATCTGCCTTCACATGGGCCTGTGCTGTCAGGCCTTTTTTTCTGTAAGAGGTCATTTCCACGCCCTCCGAAAGCACAGACGCATGATATGTCATATGCTCCAGGGATGCGCCCTCGGGAAGGTATTCCGCCCCCAGCACCGCGGAATGTCCCACGCCCTGTCCGGAATACAATTTGATAAAATCCCCTCTGGTCAGCAGCAGGTCATTTACCTGGTATGTGGTAAATATAACGGCCACTGCCCCGATCAAGAGCAGCACCCACTTCCCGGTCAGTGTCTTCCAGTTCTCTCTGAGTGCCCACCCCGCCATGACACAGGCCGGCATGACCATACAGGTTCCTGCGATTCCCGTCAGCCTTGTGGGGAACTGCAATGAACCGTTTAATGTGGCAAACAGCCTGTTCCAGGCGCTCAACGCATCCCAGGGAAAATAGCAGGTACTCATGAACAATACAACACACCCCAGGAAAAGCAAGATATTGGCTGCTTTCTTCTCCCGCCTTTGCTCTTCTGTCAGCGTCTCTTTGGAATGTCTTAAGCATAAGCCAATCCAAAGCACCACACACACAAGCAGAGCCATTCCGATCCCGATTGGCTCCGTATCTACCATCCCCGTCTCTGCAAACCTGGAAGAGGCGCCGCCTGCCTGAAGAGTATAGAACAAATGGGCGGGAAGAACTCCTCTGTTCTGTATCATTACATTGGCATTATGTCCAAAATAATACTGATCCGCCATCATCAGGTCCAAAAAAGGAACCAGGAACCAGGCATTGATAGCCGCGGTCATCACCACCGTGAGAGTCAATACCTGCAGTGTCCGGGGAGAAAAGGTCTTTTTCCAGAGAAAGAGGCACAGAAATACCACAAAGACACCTGCCATCTCGCAGGTCAACGCATGAGACTGTATGATGCCGGTGAACCCTGCCGCCGGAATCAGCCAGTTCCAAAGGTACCCTTTTTGTCCGGAGTCCTCCGTGTATATCCGATAGAATCCCCAGGCCAGCAGCGGCAGGAAAATCATGGCTGTGTACTCTCCCACTGCGGCACGATTGTAAATATTATAAATGCGGTATGGCATCAATGTATACAGTACACATCCGAACATTCCGACAGCACGGCTCCGAAAGCATTTGGAAAAGCTGAGATAGGCGATGTATGCCGTGGCCAGATTCACCGTCACCACAAACAACCGGTATGCCACATCCGGGCTGAATCCTAAAAGGCGATACAGCGCGGGAATCAGCAAAAAGGTATCCCCATAGAAGACAGAATTGGCATATCCGTGGCCGGCCAGCCACATGGATTCTATCCGCACCGCCAGTTCTCCCCGAAGAATATGTTCCGCCAGCGCCTCAATCCGCATGAGATGAAAAACCAGATCCGCGCCGATCATGTTATAATCTACCAGCACCGGCAGCGAAGAAAGCAGCGCCAGCCCGGGGATTCCGAAAATGACCAGCTTCTTTTCCGCCGGAATCCTCTGCCGTCTGTTCTCCATGGCCAGCATCAGCACACCATTCAGAAGCAGACTGCCTAGTATGACCCAGAAAAGGAATACCCGACTCCGCCCTGTCCCCGCGATAATCTCCGCGCCATTAACCTGAAGACTTTCCGCGCCATTATCAAGCACTTCCACCCGAAGGTGCTCCACACCATCCAGCAGATAAAACTGACATTCTCCCACCTGGATGCCTGCATAAAGCGGCGCAAAATTACACTGGAGGGTCCGATACGGCTCCACGTCCAGCGCTACGCCAAAGGCGCTGACCTGGTCTTCTTCTGTGTCATAGTAGAGTCTGGCTGTATAGACACCTGCAGGCAGAGACACTCCTTCTCCCAGGAGCCGGTCTGTCTCCTCCGTTCCCACCACAATGCCATGCTTCCCGAACAAGCCTGCCACCCCGATGAAAAGCAATACCAGCTCCACACACAGCAATATTCTGATTTTTCGATTCTGTATAAACTCAGACATTTTTCCCACTTTTATGTCTCCTCAGTATATGCATCGCCAGGCATCCGCCTGACGCCAGGACTGAAATGATTTCGCACATTCTCCATACCATCGATTCCTGCGCTACAAGCGGAATCGACATAACATCCAGTGCAATTTCTTCCGGACGGATATAATATCCTGTCTTAAGCAAATTCCCGATAAAAAACTGTGTTGTGCCAAGAGAGGCCGCCGTCGCCGCAAAAAGAAGGATTCGAACTCTTTTTTCCGTCTCCTGCCCGGCCGCCTGCCAAAGCGTGACACAGGCTATGGCCACCAGGCAGACACAGGCCGGCACTGTCCATTTCGTGGGAGTCTGCAGCATTGCAAGCAGAATGGAACACAGCATATTTCTGTCCTCAAACAAATCCCATGGAAACCTGCAGCTGCTCAGAAAAATCAGTGCCAGACACAGCCACAACATTCTGTTGGCAAAAACAGCTTTTTCCTCTTTTTGCTCATATCTGCCTGTAAACAGGATCCACAGGCGGAAAATGACCAGCGCCGTCACCGCGATTCCCGGCCCCATGGCTCTGGCACCCGCCAATCCGTTTTCAAAGTAGGAAGTGTCTCTGCCTCCCCAATGATACACACTCAAATATTGTACAAAATAGGTCCCCAGAGCTTGAAAATCCCGGGACAGCAGCATTTCCACATTCGCCGCATCCCGCAGCCGCAACAGCATTGGAATCAAAAACCAGGCGTTCAGAAGCAGGGAAAAGACCGCAGTCCTGCCCAGAACCAAAAGCGTCTTCTTTCTCAGAGAACGCCTTCCCATACAAAGGACAGCAAGCACCACCATCCCCACCATTACAAAAAAGATAGAAGTGGAAGAAACCGCCAGCAGGCTAAATCCCCATGTGAAAGGAATCCACAGTTTGTCATACTCCTTTCTTTCCTGTTCCATGCTATAAAGTCTGATGATCCCTGACAGAATCAGCGGTAGAAAGGTCCATGCCGCAATATTCCCAAGATTGCCATTCACATACAATTCATCCAGCCGGCAGGGGCACCATGTATAAAGCATACTGCCCGCCATTGCAATATCCCATCTCCCGAAGCATTTTTCAAAACAGTGAAAGGCCACCAGTGCGGTACCCAGGTTTGCCAGAAAAAGCGACAGGCCGTAAGCTGCCCCCAGCCCCATTCCAAACAGGCGGAATACGGCCGGTATCAGATAAAAGACATCCGCCTGAAAGGAGACCGCTCCATATCCGAAATCCGGCACAGGACAGATTCCGGTACGAACAGGAAAGAAATGTCCCAGGCCCTGGCTCACCGCCTCTATTCTGCCCAGAGAAGCCCGGAGATCGCCGCCCTCCAGAAGATAACCTGTCATCAGGGGCACAGAGGCCACGCAGACAATCAGCGTCAGGCCAAAAAGCGTCCACTTTCCGTTTTCTTTCTTTTCTTTCCCTTCCTTCACCTTAAGATACCCGCTTCTCATTTTCCCACTCCTCCGCGGAAAGTCCCTTTTTCAATCTCCTCTGCCCGAACATTTCCATTCCGACTCTCTTCCACCAGAAATAGACTGCCATTCCGGCCGCCGTCAAAAGTGTGACACCTTCCCCGCCTCTCCAGTACCAGGGACTTACAAACCGCACCCGGACATCACCGGTATAGCCCGCGGGAATGTCCACCGTCACCTCGAAATTGTCTCCGGCATAGCAGTTCAGCACTTCCCCGCTTTCTGCATCATAAGCCCGATACCCTTTGTAATACAGGAGTGAAAAAGCCGCTTTCCCTTCCTGTCCGTGGTTTTCCATATGTACGTCCGCACCCAGGGCACCCTTCTCATAATCCGCCGTGCGGATTCCCTCCGAGCACACAGGATCATGATACATGAACTGCTCCGGATCCGCTCCATAGGGCAGATACTCTCCCCCTGCAATATAGCCTGTGGATATCCCCTCTCCGTTATAAGTTCTGAGCACATTGGAAGTGGCCATCGTATGATCCATCAGATGAATGCTGCTGAGGAACAGCAGCAAAATCATACCGCCAAAGTAGCCTGCCTTCAGCGCTTCCTTCCCGTCACGCATCACATATTTCGCCCCCAGACCGGCCACTGCCGTCAGGCACAGATTTGCGATGGTCAGGAAACGATTGGGGTGCTGAACGCTGGAGATCAGCGTGGCCGCCACACTGTTCATCGACTGCAATTTATCCCAGGGAAACAGGCTCAGACTCATCAACATTGCCACAATGGAAAAACACCCTGCCACCTTTCCCAGGATTCTCTCTTTTCTCTCCAGTTTATTCATCTTACCTTCAAAACACAGATACGCCAGAAAAGCCAACGCGGCTATGGGAGCAATTCCAACTCCCACAGGCGCGGTATCCGCCATGCCGTTGCTGTCGAAGAACACTTCGCTGCCATTGATAAAATAAGTGAACAGCAAATGGGCGGGAAACAATCCCCTGGACTGGATGGTCCTGCCGGACACATGATGAATGACGAAATCTCCTGTGAGCATGTAATCCACAAAGGGCACCAAAAACCAGGCGCTGAGCAGAATGGTATAGCATACCGTTTTGGCCAGAACCAGAAAAGTTCGGGGACGAAACACCTTTTTCCATAAA
>CAQUWW010000003.1:44053-65346 GCA_948896875.1 uncultured Acetatifactor sp.
CGCCGTATGTTGCTGCCTTGTTTACAAAAATGAAAACACCTTTTTCCATAAAAGGATACACAACACTATCGTAAAAATCCCCACCATCTCGCAGGTCAGCAGATGGGACTGGAGCAGCAGGGTAAATCCAATGGTGAGAGGAACCCAGCTGCGGCCATAGCTTTCCTCCCGAACATTCTGGGTAAACACCCGCCAGAATCCATAGAGAAGAATGGGAAGGAACAGAATGCCAAAGCATTCTCCCCAGGAACCGCTGATATAGGTCTTATAGAAACGATAAATCGATAGTGTATACAGCATACTGCAAAACACCCCGATATATGGTTCCCCGAATATTTTCCGAAAGCTGAAATACGCAACCAAAACTGTGGCAACCGTGACCCCGAACATGAAAATCCGATAGGCGTCCGTCACGGTAAACCCGATGAGCCGCAAAAGTCCTACGGGATACAGCACTGTCTCCCCATAAAAAATGGGCGATGCATACCCATACCCCTGCTGCCATTCCGGCGAAATACGGACCGGAAACTGTCCCGTGGAAAATGCGTCTTTGATTCCCTCCACCCGCATCAGATGGTAAAACAAATCCCCTCCACCCCGCATATAATCTATCATAAGGGGCATGGACGCGATCAGAATGATCAGTCCAAGGCAAAAGGTAACTGTTTTATTTTTCATGGGAATTTTATATTTTCTATCATATTCCCGATACAGCCAGACCGCATTCACCACCCCGGCCAGACACAGCATGAGAAAAAGAGCCACTCTGTTGGCCGCGTTTGTCCGGCGGATGGTCAGCCCATGTACCGTATAAGCACCCTCTCCCGCATAGTAATTATGTACCACGATATCGGACGAATCCCGGAGCAGCCACATGGTGAAATCCGAATGATCCAGCCCCGAAAAAAACATCTCTCCGTTTGTCCTCAGGTTTTTCTTCCCGATGCTCTCATCCGTCACCCCGCACCAGGTCAGCATATCCGTATCCACAGTGTAATGTACCTGCACCTGATAGGTTCCCGCAGGCAATGCAATTCCCCGGAAATCCACCATGCTGCCCCGTTCTCCGGAATTCTCCGTATGAACGCCTCCATGCTCCTCCGAATATTCGCCGAAATGAATCTCCATGGACTCCCTGCCGTATTCATATACGGCGTCTTTCCCAAAAAGCCCGACCACTCCAACCAACAGTAAAATACATTCTATCAGCAGCAATATGCGAAATGACTTCTTCTTTCCCACCTGCAACGCTTTGATTCTGGCATAATTGCTCATTTTCCTGCCGCATCCTCTCTCGCCCGCATCTCCTGACACCCCCGTGCCCTGTCTCTTATCCTTTATCTTCCTTACGGCCCTGACAAAGTGCCGGATTGTTCCTTATTCCTGACACACAGGTAAACCGTATCCCCATAGACACTGTCTCCCGCCTCCAGCAAGATCTCTTCCACTTCCAGCCCGTACTTTTCCAACGCGGTCAGGGCCTGCCCTTCCTCCACATTGCTCTTCCGCACTACCACAACCTGTTCCAGTGCGGTCAGATCCGAGGTTTCCTGTCTCCCCTCCAGCTCCGGAAGCTGCAGCAGTAAGGTGCGCTCATAGCACATAAATTCCTCCAGATTATAGTAATAGCCGGTTCCCTCATACAGGCAGATGCAGGGCAGTGCCTCATGCTGCTCCGCTACCTCCAGCTGTCTGTGGTATCCCCTGAACAGATACTCTCCGTCATAAGTCCAAACATTGAGCACGCACACAGCGCACACCGGAACAAGCAGCCAATACCTGTTCCCTGAATGAAGCGTTTTACAGACAGTTCCAATAGCCAGCGTCAGCAGAATCGCCGAAAAAGGAAACAACGGCATAAGATACCGATCCACCAGATAAGGGGACATTCTGGCCGCCAGCAGGAAATAGCAGCCCGCCGGCACCAGAAGCATCAGCCATAAGGGCTTCTCCCTATCCCATTGTACCTCTTCCTGCGCGCCTTCCCCTTTCCTTTTTCTGACAGCCAGATATCCGCAGCCTGCCACCAGAAAAATCAATATCACGCTTCCGGCCAAAACACTGCCAAAGCTCCCCCTGACCAGTATGGTCCAAAACGCCGCCAGCCTGGCGCCATAGCCCGAAAGGCCGCGGCTCAGATTCCCCAGTGCCTCCGTTCCTCTTCCGCTGGCAAATACATCCTGGATAGAAAAAGGAAAGACCGCCACACCTATCACCGCAGCAAAAATCATGGAACGCAGGTAAGCCCTACATTCTCTATATCTCTTTTTCGCAATCAGCAGCCCCGTGGTCACCGCCGCCAGCGCAATACAATAAAACAGGAAAAAATACTGGGTCAGAAATCCCAGAACCGTCACTGCTACCAGGCCCTTGTTCTTTCTCTCAAAGCCTTTCTCCATCCACTTTTTTACATGGAGCGTAAAGGACATCACGCAAAAGAATGTCACAAGTCCATACATGCGGATCAGCAATGTGGTGGCCACAGCGCCGGCGGAAATGCCATACAACAGGCCAGCACAGATTCCCCACAGACTTCCATATCCCTCCGAAATGATTTTCTTCTCCTCCAGCAGGCTTCCCAGCCGAAAAAAGCAGATACAGCAGCCCAGCACGGCCAGAATATTGATGACACAGCCCTGAAACGGCGCCACCACCCCCTGAAATACGGAACACATTGTATGCAGAAGCATAAAATGCAGCGGAGGGTGGTTGTCATCCTTTACATTAAAATATACGGAAAAATAATTAAACTGATCTTTTCCGTCCACAGTCAGATAATCCTGAAACTGCCCCCCGGTAATCCACACCGGCTCCTGGTAGACATCCGCTTTGTACTGCAGAATTTTGCTGTTCCCTCTGTTGGCGATCACATCCTGAACCGTCCCCTTTAGATTAGACAATGTCTGTCCAAAAGTATCACCGTATATCTCTTCCCGCATAAATTTTGCCAGTCTTCCCTCCGGCTGTGTGGGCACTATCCATGGATTAAAGGCCGCATTGGACAGCTCAAAAGACAGGAGCTCATCCATGTGATACCCCTCCTTCTGTGCCACAAAGCCGCATAGCACCACTAAAATACACAACAATGCCGCCAACTGACCAATCTGTTTTTTCCCTTTTTCAGAATTCTTCATGCAGGTACTCCATTTACTCACGCTATTCCTTCTTTGGTTATCATAAACGCATGCCCCGGGCTTGTCAATCCCGAACAGCCGCCCCGCCAAAATGCCATACCAGATATACTCCTCCGGCGGAGACGGTAATCTCATCCTCAAGCTGCGGTGCCGTGCCGGCCTTTTCAGCCAGATATTCCACAGCCCAATGGGCCTCTCTGTTCCCGTCGTCATAGACAATCAGATGAAAATCATTCTCATATCCCTCAAAATATTCCTGCAGATACCGATGCCTTATGGGTGTGTTGGTAAACCAGCCGCCGGAATACACACAATTATTTTTCCTGTAAATGCGAGTCTCAAATGCGCTTCCGGTATAATAGGAAAAGGACCATGCATCCAGCAGGTAGCGGTCCCCGGGATGTTCGTTACAGTACTGCTGTATTTCCAGAAGTCCTTCCATATAGATTTCCTGCCATGCCCTGATCCCCCTGTTATCGCGATACTGGGTCCACCCTGACCAGACACAGAGAAATCCATATACTCCGCATAGCAAAACAGCCGCCTTTTTCCCTGGCTTTGTCTTCTCTCCCACAGTGTAATCCCATATGAGCAGGGCTGTCAGCATAAAAAGCTCTCCGCCCAGAAGGGGCTGTGTCACCCTGGCCGGCATTCTTCCTCCATAAATCAGATATCCCCAGACAAGGGTCTTCCCCAGCGCAATTCCTCCCAGTGGTATCGCCAGAAGAAAATGCCTGCGCAGAAGCATCCAGAGCAGCGCCCCACCCCATATCACAACGACAATCTGCCGGATATCCGGAATGGAATTCTTCCCCGCACCCCATATCTGCTTCAGCAGCGCACCCACATCTACCTCCCGCGGTGCTTTCTGTCGTGCGTACGCCGCAAGCTCTTCCACACATTCCACGCTGATATCCCAGTCTGCCATCACATTGTTGCAAAATGCCACATATTCCGCTCTTGTCACATCATGTTTCTCCAGAATCGATCTGACCTCTTCATAGTCCGGTTTCCCGCAATAGTCAAACAGTGTGACCAGCGCATTATTAAAACGATTATACTGCTTCCACTCCTCTCCCCGGTAGCCATACAGACTGCCGATTGTGCCGATCAACAGGGCCGCGGCTATCACCGCAAGCATACTCCCCGCCTGCTTCGCCTTTTCCTTTCTGTCCGTATTCTTCCTGGTCAGGCAAAGTCCAATCCATGCGCCGGCTCCCAGAGGCTGCATCATCAGCATGGCCTGGTCCCGCACCAGATACGCCAGCAATTCCAACAGGAAAAAAAGGACCATTCCTTTCCTCGGATTCCTGTGCAGAATCAGGCAGATATAGCCGGCCGCCGCCAGCAGGGCCGCAGTGGATGTAAATTGAATATTTACGGTTACGGAAAGGTTTATCAGCGCAAAGCACCCTGTCATTCCGGTTACAATGACACGCTCTAACCCATTTTCACTCCGGCTCCATACACTCAGCAGCAGTGCGCTGTACATCGCAAGATGCAGCACTACCAGCATGCCTCCATACCAGGGAATTCCGGAAGTCATTCTGTACAGACAGGACAATGGCGCAGCCAGCAGATAGTTCAGATATACCGTATGCCCATCCGGCTTTCCCGTTATGACGCCTGACAGTATCTCGGCAATATATTTATCGTCATTGGTCTCAAACTGTATTCCCTGCGTCTTCCATACAGCCAGTATCCACAAAAATGCCAGCCCCACGGCAGGAAAAATCTTCCTCAGGGCTCTCCACACTTTTTCACTGTCAGTTTGCGGTAATTTCATACAGCCAAACCCCCCAGTAACTTGTCTCAGTCTCATAATACCCTATAAGCTGCAGCTCCAACTCGTCCGCATTCCTGATCTCACCGCAGGAGAACAGATACTCACACCCCAGCTCCTTCAGCGCCTCCATATCAAGCTCCAGCTTTTCATATACAATATGGTCTTTCTTGCCCAACATCCAGGTATTTCCCGTGGCCCCGTTAAACAGATAGCACCGACTCCCCCACTCGTCAAAGTAAAGTCTGGTCTCCTCATTTTTTTCCAGCTCTCTTGCAATCACCCGACGGAACTGCTGTTTATAGGCCAGCGGGTAATTATTGGAATATCCGTCCGCCGTATAAAATCCATACATCAGCGCCGGCGCGGGGCTCATCCCCAGATGGGCGATTCTGTATTCTGCCGGATTCCGGCCGATGGCCTCTTCCACCTGTCGCATCAGGTCCTCCGCATAGTAGCTCTCCCAGGAGATATAGCCTGTAATTCCGGAACCGTTGTTGAGCTGATTTACATTCAGGTAAAAATAAGAATTCTCCTTCCATTCCGGCCAGTTGGGATAGAGCAGAATTCCCAGCGCCAGAATTTTTACAATCCCTGAGCCTGCAATCCTGCAAAGTTTACTCTGTTTTCTCTCTCCCAACTCCGCCCTTTCCGGACGCAGGCAAAAGGGCCGGGCATCCCACCACAGAGAAAAGCACAATATAAATTCCAGTATCCATCCGGCAGGATACAGCCAGTAGACTCTCTCCATCTGAAAATAATGCAGAAATCCGGCCTGGCGGTTCTTAAACTCCACCACAGGCCGCCATTTACAGAAGCCATAAAACAATGCGATTCCCGCCAGAATCAGGATCCCTGCCAGTGCGGCATGGAACCGTCGCCTCCCATCCTCTGTCATTTTGCGATACCCAAATCCTGCAATGATTAACATCAGCAAAATGGGAAGGATCAAATGCTTATGCAACGATTCCGCATGCTGAGCACTGTTCAGGAACACATCGCAGACGGTTTCCCAAAAGGGAGTTGCATAATTTACCATTTCTTCCCTGTGGCTGACATAGTTCCCCTGCCCCAGAAACAGCTCTGTGAACAGGCTGTGGTTCACCGCCACATAAATACTCGTGAGCCACAGGAATCCCAGCCAGACCCACCGATTCCCCTTTTTCCTGAGCAGCATCCACAAAAGGGAAAGCGCCCAGAATCCCAGCACCACATACCCGATCAGCACCAAATGGGAGGCAAGGCCAAAGTACAACAGCAGCAGCCCGCTTATCGCCAGATTCTTCTTCCGATACAGGCACAGAAAGCAATAAAGTACCAGCGGGACCCCCACAACAGACAATCCGTACACCGGCGGGCTGGGCAGCAGACAGAATATTCCTCCCGCCGTCAGCGCCAGAATGCTGCTTCCCGTCATCTCTTTCACACAAAAATACATGCCCAGAAAAGCTGTGGCAGACACCATGGCATATTGAATGAAAAATGCGCTGAAGGGATCCAGGAAGTGATACAACGGCACAAACAATACCCCTGCCGGCTGCATTCCGCTGGCATTGATTCCGCCCAGAAGCTCCGGGAAAATCTCTGTCCCGGTTCCCAGATACTTTCCGTTTAACACATAGGTAAACAGGGTCTCGTCCAGCTGATCATGAAAAGGGAACACACATCCCCTTCCCAGTCTGAAAAAAGGCAGAAAAGTCACTGCCACCATCAGTAAGCCGAATATCCAGAGAGGGAACCCGTCTATTCCCGAAAGGATTTCTTCTGCTTTTTTCGCTTTTTTCAGTGTGTTTTTCCATCGCGACATTGTCATTCCCCCTGTATCTATGTTAAAATGACTGTATTCACAACACACAAACCTGTTCGCAGACAGGAGGGAAAGGAGCAGTCATTCATTATGGCATCTGAAATACGGAAAAAACCTTTCATGAAAATCTCTATCCTGTTTTGTATTCTGGCGGCAGTCACTGTCTTTTTCCTCGCTGTCATCTGGAAGCCGAAAGCCCAGCGGGAGGATTACAGGCGAATCTCCTCCCTTTCATTTGATACGGCCTTTCTATCCATGTATCCCATTGATACCTATCAGGAAGAGCCCTTCTCCGCATACCGCGGCATGACGGTATTCAAAGCTTCCTACTGCATTCCGAAGACTTCCGTTCTAAAACAATATATGAAACGGATCGCAAGGTCCGGAAATAC
Source organism: uncultured Acetatifactor sp. (assembly GCA_948896875.1). Taxonomy (GTDB): domain Bacteria; phylum Bacillota; class Clostridia; order Lachnospirales; family Lachnospiraceae; genus Acetatifactor. The sequence goes on from CAQUWW010000003.1 coordinate 51,170, forward strand.
CATCTCCACCGTGTATCTGGGCATTCGCCCTGACCTGATCTCACCGGAAGAGCTGCGGCCCATTTTTGAGCTGTATCCTTCCGTTACCTTTGAGATCATTCTCTCCTACCCTTCCGCCGACTATTGGAAAGATCTGTCGGTCGAGGAATATGAGCGGACGCTGAATGCCTACAATAATTTTCTCGCCGCCGCACCGGGCCTTACTGCCAACACCTACTTCATAGGCTCTCAGGAATGGTTAATTGCCAATCCGGGCAATTATGAAGAGGAATGGCTGGTCAATGAATCCATCGCCCAGACTATTATGCTTCACTGCGATATTCTTCATGAATACTTTATCACAAATGAAAATGTTGAACGCTTTTCTCAGGAGCTGACAGCTCTGACCCGGCAAATCCGAACTACGACCAAAACCTATCCCGATTTGTCGGACCATTGTCTGGTCTTCTTCGGAGACAGCGTCATCGGCAATTATACTGACAGTGCCTCCATCCCCGGCGTTGTCAACGGGCTTACCAATGCCGCCGTATTCAACTTCGGCTACGGAGGCAACAGCGCCGCCCTGGATCCGGAATCGCAGATCGCCCTGGCTGGGATCGCAGAGGCTTTTGTCCAGGGCGACCTGTCTGTACTTCCCCCGGACACCCAGGTATATTCCGGAATGGCCTCCTATCTGTCCGCTTCCTTAGAGGCACCGGATCTCAGCATTATCATCGACTATGGGCTCAATGACTATTTTACCGGAAATCCTATGTCTTCGGAGGAGGACCCTTACGATATCACCACCTACTGCGGCGCCATCCGCACTGCCGTGACCGCTATCCGCGCGGATATGCCGGATGCCCAGATTATTATGTGTACTCCCAATGATTGCTTCTATTTCGATGAAGGGATGTCGCCTCAGGGAGAAGAAGGATATGTGCTGGAGGATTACGCGAATGCCGTCCTTGCCCTGTCAGAAGAGCTCCAGACAGATGTGCTGGATATCTATCATGGATTTGATATCAATCCGGACAACTGGCTCACCTATCTGCTGCCGGATCAGGTGCATCCCAACGCCGCCTTCCGATACCTGATCGGGGAAAAAATTGTGGGGCTGATCCGCTGAAACCCGCAATTTTTCCCATTAGTCCTTTCCACAGTCCTCTTCATTCTTTCCGTCAATATCGCCGGTAGAGCACTGCGTTTTCCGCCTCCGCTATTTTTTCATATCCTGCCCGGATACAGCTGTCCTCCACAGGCCCTCCGGGCACCACGCAGAGATATTTGCTTTGCAGGTCTTCAAAATGCTCCAGAACATAGTTCTGCATACAACAGCTGATTCCAAAGCCCTCCGGCAGCGCATACAGCAGCTGCCACTGCGTATTGACAGAATCCCCATCCACCGTGTCGCCGAACACCCATATCACCACATTTTCATAATTCGGCACATTCTCTTCCCTCAGAACCAGCCGTCCGGCAAGGGTATCCTCCCAATCCTCCAGCGCTGCCTGCCGCTCCTCCTGTACAAACGGCACCTGGTAATCATAAGGATCCAGACCCATATAAAAGAAGAAATAGGCAAAGGTCACTCCCAGTACCACCGCCTTTTTATAAAAAGCTGTCTCCATCCACGCTGTCACGAATACTGCCGCCGCCATAAAGGTCAGCAGGTGCTTGCTTCCCTCCGTCAGCTTATACATGAGTAAAAGTGCAAACAGCATGGCCACAAAGCAAAATACCAGATGGACTTCAATGTACAGCTGTTGGACTATTTTCTTTCTTCTCCCGCTCTTATCGGCGCCCTCCGCTTCCTTTCTCTGCCTGTCCAGTCTCTTCAGCGCCCTCCAGTCTCTCAGGCTCTGTACCGCCAGCACCATCATGCACACCAGATAACCGGCAAAAAATGCCCCCGATGGCAGCCCGGTGGAAAAGCCCTGGCGCATATGCCCCAGGAAATCCCTTCCCATATAATAAAGCTTTCCCAGGGTAAAACGGATGCCGCCCACCAGCCCCTGTTCCAGAAATGCGCTTACCCAATCTGTAAAAAACAGCGGCGCAAAATACTCCGCTCCCAGGTAGTGTTTGATACAGGCATACAATCCCACCACCAACCCCAACACCACAAAGGATCCTATCAGCCCCTTCCATCGGCTCCTGCGCACCCAGAAACAGACAGGCAACAGCAAAAACAGAACCAGATATGGCCGCATCAGCGTCATCACGGCAGCCAGCAGGAACAGCAAAACCAATTTATAAGTATTCTCCCGCCGCAGATAATTAATCGCCAGAGAATAAAAAGTAATCAACATACTGAAACAGATTACCTCCGGCATCACGGAAAGCATATAACGCACAAAAGGAGTATACAAACTGAACAGAAGCGTCAGAACACCCATCTGCTTCCAGGAGGGCCGCACAAGCCACACAAACAGAAAGCAGCAAAGTACCATCAGGAATAGATTACAATAGATGGGCGACATCAGATTCCAGCCAAACAACAGCCCCCAGAGAATCCACGGGAACACCAGAACCGGACTCCAGGCCGCAAAAGAAAGCTTCAATGCATGGCTTTCATTAAATCCAAAATATCCCTGAGGATATCCATACTTTATAATTCCTTCCACCTGCTTGAAGTAGAACAACTCATCATTCCATTCGGAGGCAGGCAGATAGACCTGACTCAGCGCGAAGCCCTGGGACCCACAATAAACCAGACAGCAAACTATGGGAAGCGCCGCCAGGAGCAAGGCCTTCACCAGAGTAATGCTTCTTTGATTCTCTTTCCACCAGGCAGTTATTTTTTCCATAAAACAGTTTCACCTTTCACGCTCCAGATTGATTTTTTCCCGGATCACATATTGAGGAGAATTATTCAGGCTGATATAAATCCGCCCAATATACTCTCCAATCAATCCCAGCATCAACATCATCATCCCTCCGAAAAAGACAATGGCCGCCATCGTTGAGCTAAACCCCATTGGCACATCCGGCTTCAGCAGTCTCTTCACAATCGTATAAATTCCATACAAAAAGCCAATGACCGCACTGGTCCCACCTATGGCGGTGGCAATTCTGAGCGGCTTGACCGAAAAAGCGGTAAACCCGTTAAACCACAGAGAAATCAGCTTGTTCAGCGTATAACCTGATGTGCCCACACTGCGCTCCCTGTGGTTCACCGGTACATTCGCAATATTCCGGGTTGCTCTCAGCACAAGCCCGATGACATAGGGATAAGAATTCTCATAGCGGATCATGTCTTCCACCACAAACCGTTTCACTGCAAAATAGCTGGATATATACAGCTCCGCAGGCTTTCCCAGCATGGTTCGGGTCATGCGCTCATTGACTTTGCTTCCCAGATTCCGAAAAGCGGAGTGCTGCTTGTGCTCATACTTTGCATATACCGCGTCATAGCCTTCCTCCAGCTTGCCCAGAAGCCTGTCCACCTCGTCCGCAGGCGTCTGTCCGTCATCATCCAGGCAGACCACATAATCTCCGTCCGAATGCCGCAGCCCTGCCATCAGTGCGGAATGCTGCCCGAAATTTCTGGAGAAATCAATGCCCTTGATCTTCTCATCCTCCGCGCACAGCTTCCGAATCACTCCGAATGTATCGTCCGGAGAGCAGTCATTTACCAGGAAAATATCATATTGATATTGTTCCATGGAATTCATTTTCTCTCTGATCTCCTCAATCACTGCCGGAAGTGTCTGCTCCGAACGGTAACAGGGAATCACAAAACTGATTTTCTTCTTGTCTTCCATATCGTCCTCTTGCATTATGTTATAGTCTTACACTGTATTATGGTATTCTGAATTTCAACTTTGCTCTTTACGCCGCGACAATCCAAACCATTTCAGAAAATTTTAGGAATGGTCATGCTGTTTTGGAACCGGCTTTAGACTATTTTTTAACAATTCCTGCATCAGCCGGATTCAGCGCCGCCATCCAGATAATGTCACGATAGACTCCATCAATCCTCACATCATCCCGCAGGCAGGCCTCCCTGACGAATCCTGCCTTCTCATAGCTTCGTATGGCGGGAAGGTTATCGGAAAGGGCGCGAAGGTAGATTCGATGCAGCCTCTCCTCCTCAAAGCAATATCGAAGCATCAGCTTTGCAGCCCCGGTACCCACGCCCCGGCCTCTGGCCTGAGCTTCTCCGATGAAAATCCCATACTCCGCCTTATTATGTTTTCTGTCAATATCCCGGATGTAGACACTGCCCAGAGGGGTATCCGTCTTCACATCACAGATGATGGTCTGCACTGCCCGCCCCGTCTCTATCATATTCCTGATCCAGTTTTCATGACCTTCTCTGGTAAAGAGCTCCTGATAAATGAAATTCCTCCGCACAGCCTCCGTGTTTCGCCATGCTATGATCAAATCCGTATCATCCCACGTCATAAGCCGCAGATAAATTCCTGCTTTGGTATCTATATATTGCTTCATTTTCATCTTCCTTACTATTTTTCCTGTTTTTCCTCTTTTCCCACAGCATACCTGACCGGTACCATAGTCCCTCCTGACAGCAAAAAGGGAAACACAATCATAATGGGATAAATATACCGCAGCTGCACCGTGGGCCCCAGCAGCAGCGTCAGATAATACCCCAACACCGGAAGCAGGCAGACACATTTTCGAAACCTTCGCCGCAGCAGCCACCAGCCGGCCAGCAGCAGATACAGCCACACCCAGCTTCCAGGCACAAACAGATACTTCAGCCCAGGGAGCTTCAGATACCCGTTATCATTGGCCCATTTTTCCATGCTTTCATGAAGTCCCGGCCACTTGCTGTCTTTGAAGATTCCCGCCTGCCCGATCTCGCCGTCCCAGCGGGTCTGCACATAGCCCCCGCCGGCTGCCTGCCCCTCCTGGGCATTCACCCGGGCGTGACTGATGTCATTGGGGTATAGATAGCCAGCATCCACCGCCAGCACCGCATTCACAAAATCTCCCGGATATTGCACAAGCAAATGTACATAGGTGCGGATAAAGTCTCCCATCCTGTATCTGGCCACATAGGTATTGGTATGGCTCTTCACCGGATCCGCAAAATCCGGCCGATACTTCCGATACGCCTCATCTAATATGAAATCATTGATCAGGGCCTTATCTTCCTCCTTCATGGTATTATCATCCTCCGGCAGCATGCCGATCCCGCCGTGATATACCATGGTCCGGGCCAACTGCTGAATCGGGGTGCTCAGCATCTCCCGCCGATCCCCCTGCTCTGCATTCGTCCCGTGATAAATTACGGAAAGCAGTACATTTCCCGCGAGGAAGGCCCCCAGTGACAAAAGCAAAAGCTTTCCCCAGAAAGCTCTCCCACCCTTTCCAAAGAAAAGCACCGGCACCAGAACCAGCAAAAGCACCACAACAGCATACTTTCCATTGTTGCGAAATAGAATCATACCCACCGTGGCCAGAAAATAGAAAACCCAAAACCGTATTTTTCCGCCTTCCTCCAGAATTTCCCGCAGCGCCAGAATCAGTACCACGAAAAAAGCACTGAATACCGTATCTTTTGTCACGCTTATGCTCATATACCAGTGAAAAGGATAGGCCATACAAAATACCTGCAATGCCAGCAGCCCTATCCGCCGTATTCTTCTCCGCCACAGCAGTGCGATACCAAATGCAAAGGCCGACGCCAGTAAAAGCATTTGAAACAGAGCATAGCCGGCAATCCCGGCATTGGCAGCACCAATGCCCCCCGCCAGCTTCTCTCCCAGCTCCAGCGCCCATTTCAGCAACAACGTGTGGGCGATGGGGTGATGGTCAAAATAAGCATTTCCCCTGATCTGCCCCAGCTGAACCGGCATGTCATACGCACAGATGGCCGGATAATAAGCCAGAAATCCCGGCAGCCATGCCAGGAAGGTAAGACACAGTGACACAAGGAAAATCCTGCCTGCCCCTGTTCCCGGAGAAGGCGCCCACAGCCATGCCGCGCAGGCCCTGAATTTCCCTCCGGGCGCCCGGCCTTTCCCGCCTTCTTCGCCTGCCCTGACCGCTTCTATTCCTGTCCTGGCAGCCGCTCTGCGGAAGAGATAGCAGATTCCGCCTCCCAGCGCGCCTCCCAGCACAAGACTCAGACCCAGTGTCCGAAAGAGATAGCTGCCTGTCCACAGAATATTCCCCCGTTCCGCCAGTTCCCGGCCTGTAAGGCAAAAAAACAGAAACAGAAAGCCTGCCGTTCCAAATAACAAATATGAAGTTGGCCTTGAAAGCAGTTCCTTCCGCCTCTTATCCTCCATTCACCTGTCATCCTTCCGGTTTTTTTCTGTTCTCTGTATTTTTTCAGTGTTTATTTTTGTCAATCTATATTCAAAATCGCGTCTATCCTTTGCCGTCATGACTTCCAGAATCATTCCGGCAAAAAAGGACTGAATACCTGCCAAAACCATAAAACCGCACACAATCATTGTAGGAAACCGAGGCACAAGGCCTGTTCTGAGGTACTCGCCAAAGACCGGAATCATAAACCCCAGAGCCAGTGCCACCAGCACAAAGCACAAAGCGCCAAAGAAATGCAGAGGCCGATAGTTTCTGTACAGCTGCAGCATTTTTCGGATCACCCGCATACCGTCGCTGTAGGTGTTCAGCTTGGACACGCTGCCCGCCGGGCGATCGCGGTATTCCACCACCACGTTTTCCACCTGCATATTATAGTTTACCGCATGAATTGTCATCTCTGTCTCAATCTCAAACCCCTGAGAGAACACAGGAAATGTCTTGACAAATCCGTAGCTGAAGGCCCGGTAGCCGGTCATAATATCTTTAATATCCGTGTGAAACAGCCTGTTAATCCCAAAACGCATGAGACTGTTGCCAAAATTGTGAAAAGGCCGTTTGTTCTCCGTAAAATAGGTGGATGACAGCCTGTCTCCTACTACCATGTCCGCATTGTGTTTCAACACCCTGTCCGTCATCTCTCCGGCACACTCCAGCGGATATGTGTCATCTCCGTCTATCATCAGATAGCACTCCGCCTCAATCTCCCGGAACATTCTGCGGATCACGCTTCCCTTGCCCTGCCGGTACTCATAGCGTATGCACGCCCCCGCGGCTTTCGCCAGCTCCACCGTCCTGTCGGTAGAATTGTTATCATATACATAAATCACCGCCTCAGGCAGCGCTTCCCGTACATCCTGTACCACCTTCGCAATCGTCTGTTCTTCATTATAGCAGGGAATCAATACTGCAATTTTGTCCATCACTTCATCCTCTTCCTCTGTTTCTACATACACACCCACAGACAAAACCCCGCTGCAGGCTGACCCCGCCCGGTTCATTTCCCGCAGGAAAAAAGTGTAGATATAATAAATTATAACACTTTCGCTCCATATCAGCCACTTTTTTATAAAAATATCTCTGAAATCCTCCGGAATACTTCCCTGCTGCTCCAAATTACAGCTGGATTTTGTATGAAGAATGTGCTATAACAATTTTAGATTACTTCTATCAAAATTATTTTAGATGATTTCTATGGAACCAAGGAGAGATACCGATGCCATTCAAATTTCAAAAAATCCGTTCCTTCCCAAATGTGTTCCTTCCTCTGCTGATATTATGTCTGGGTGCGGTCATCCGCCTGCTCTTTCTCGGAACCGTTCCGGGCGGCATGCATCAGGATGAAGCCATTGTAGCCTGGAATGCTTTTGCTGTTTTTAACGAAGGAATGGATTCTGCCGGAAACCGTTATCCTATCTATATGGCTGACTGGGGTGACGGCCACAGTCCTCTGTATGGATGGCTTTTGACGCCGATTTATATTCTCACCGGCGGTCATGTCGCCCCCGCATACCTGAGCCGGCTTCCTCAGGCCATTGTATCCATTTTGACCCTTTGGACAGTCTACCTTTTGATGAAGCGGCTTTTCAACTCCAGGGCGGCCCTGTGGAGTCTCTTTCTCCTTGCCATCTGCCCCTGGCATATTATGATGTCCCGCTGGGGACTGGATGTCAATCTCGCCCCGGGCTTTCTGATCTTCGGTCTGTATTTCTTCCTCAAAGGCCTGGAGAAAAAAGGCTTTTTACTGCTATCCGCAGTTTTTTACGGTTTCAGTCTGTATTCCTACGCCCTGCTTTGGCCCATCGTTCCATTCATATTGGCACTGCAGATTTTATACTGTCTTTATTATAAAAAATTGCGAATAGACAAGTGGAGTCTGCTGGCGTCTCTGCTTCTGTTCCTCATTGCATTGCCATTGATTTTGTTTGTGCTTGTAAATTCTGACATCCTTCCTGAAATCACCCTTCCCTTTATGACGATTCCCAGGATGCCCGGATACAGAGGTTCTGAAATTGCTTTTCAGCTGTCGCAGATGTGGGCAAATTTCCGCAATGCCCTTTCCATTCTCTGGCATCAGAATCAGGGGGCTCCTTACGACATACTCCTTCCCTGGGGATTATTTTATGATATTGGGCGTGTATTTATCGTAATCGGTACGTTGGCTTTACTGGTTCGCCTGTTTTCTGCCTTTCGGAAGAAATCTTTTGCCGGGGAATATTTTCTGTTTGCCCAGCTGGCCGGAGGCGCATTTTCTTGTGTGCTGGTCATGGCAAGTCCCCATCAGATTAATGCGCTCTATATTCCTCTGGTTCTCAGTCAGGCTTATGGCGTGTGGTTTGTGACAGATTATTTGCGGAAGAAGAGCTCAGCCATAGGAAAAATAATGCCTCCCCTGCTTGCCATCCTCTATCTGATCTGCCTGTTGCTGTTTCAGAGAGATTACTACACCAAATATCGCCAGATCGCAAGCGCTTATTTTGCCGAAGGCCTTGAAGAATGCATTGATTATGCCAGAGAACAATGCATCGAGAAAAACATATCCGTGATCAGTGTGGAAAAGGCGGCACAATGGCCAAGATTACTCCTTTATACGGAGACATTGCCCTCCGAATATCTGTCCACCGTTGTTTACGATGAGCCGCCGGCACCCGCAAGTTTCGAGAACGACGGTCTGCATATCAATACGCGAATCCAGTTTGATGAGCTGACCCGGGAAAGTATTTATGTTTTATACTTTACGGATATGTATGCTTTCGAGGATGATTTTATCCTGACCCGTTTTCATGACTGGTGTGTTGCAGTTCCACGTGACTAGTTCTCTTTTGTCAACGCCTTCGAAAGGAAATCCTTTGCCATGGTCAATCGTATACTATACACGTTTTCTCTGCGCTTTGTTAAAATCCTTCTGCTGATATTCACCGGTGTTCTCTTCGTCACAGGTCTGTTTTACACCTGCTATTCCACGGACATGGAGACACAGCTGGTGCTGTTCCAGTGGGATGCGCTTCTCCTGACGCTGCCGGGTACGGCTCTCCTCTGCCTGCTCTGTTTCGCCGCGGCTGCTGCGGCCACCGGTCGGAACACCCCGTCTGCCCACCGGCTTCTGCGTTTTGGTGTCCTTACCTGGTGCCTCCTGGCCGGTATGCTCCTGATTCTGTTCGGCAAATCCGTTCCCGCCGGAGACGGCTATTCCGTATACAGAATCGCCGAACAGCTGGCTGCCGGAGATACCTCTGTCATCCACCCCACCCAGTCTTATTTATCCTACTATCCTCAACAGGTAGGTCTGGCTGCTTTTCTGGAAATTCTGATCCGGATATGGAAGCTCTTTCCTCTGGATCTGCCTGCCTACCATTTTATCAAGGTTGTCTATCTCCTGTTGGGCTGTGCCGTTATCCTTTTTCAGGAGCAAACCATTCACCTGCTGTGGGAGGATGAGCAGGCGGAATGTCTGTATCTGATTCTGGCGGGGCTCAACTGCCCCCTGCTGATGTACACCTCTTTCGTATATGGGGAAATTCCGTCCTTTGCCGCCCTGTCGGCAGGCTTCTATCTGCTCACCCGGCTCCTGGTCAGACCGCCTGTCTCTTTGCCGCCCTCCAAAACCGTCCGGTATCCTTTCCCATATCGAACCCTGTTCACAGCTTTGGGAAGCCTTTTTTTCCTGGTCCTCAGTGTCATGCTTCGCAAAAATTCTCTGATTTTTGTCATTGCGGCCGTTCTTGTGGCGGCCCTCTGCGGCCTGCGGCACAGGCGTCCGGCCTTACTTCTGCTGGCTGTGTTATATACGGCCGGTTCCCTTGTCATTCTCCCATGTGTGCAAAAATACGACGAATATCGCTCCGGCAGTACCATCAATTCCGGGGTTCCCGCCATCTCCTATTTTGCCATGGGAATGCAGGAATCCTCCCGGGCCAATGGCTGGTATAACGGATTTAACTTTGAAACCTACCAGAATACCGGAATGGACAGCACCGCCACCGCTGCCCTCAGTCGGGAAGCCATTGGGGAGAGACTGGATACCTTTCGGAAAAATCCGGGCTATGCCGCCGAATTTTACCTGAAAAAATATCTCTCCCAATGGGCGGACGGCACCTATGCCTGCCGTCAGGCCACATTGGCCACCTTCGGAGGAAGAAAGCCCTTCTTTACCTCCCTTTATGAAGGAGACTACAGCAAATATCTGATTTCTTATTGCAATCTCTACCAGAATCTCCTGTATCTGGGCGCATTCTGGTTCTGCCTGGTATCCATTCGGCAAGGGAAAAGGCGGTCCTCTTCCTCTCCTGAGGAACAGCTTCCAGCCTTCCTGGGCCTGATCGGCGTGCTGGGCGGCTTCTTATTCCATATGCTCTGGGAAGCCAACGCACGATATATCCTTCCCTACGGGCTGGCCCTGCTTCCCTACGGCGCCAGAGGCCTCTCTCTCCTTTGCGGCCGCCTCAGTAATAAATTTCTCCCAGGAAAATTCCCCAGAAGTAATAAATCCCACAGGCCAGATGCCACAGATACGCAAGCCACTGTAAAATAAGAAGAATATTGCATTTCTTTTCCTTTATCTTTCGAATCGTAATCTGCAAAAGCAAGAGCAGGGCGGCAAAGTGGCAGAAAAAAACACCATACATGTAGCCCCATGAAAAGTTAAAGTCCATCTTGCGGAAGCCTTTCTCATAAAGCAGGAAGGCTTCTCCGAATCCTGTCAGATACAGCAGCCAGGCAAAACGAAACAAGCTGTTTTTTCTACATTCTCTGAAATTCAATACCAGCACCAACAGCGGGAATCCCACCGCAAGACAAACAGCCAGCGGAATGTTGTCACAGTACTGCGCCCACACCTCTCCGAAGCAAAATCCGATGCCGCCTTCCGCGCCATCCTCCGGTACAAACACCCCCTTATATTGATACAGCAGGTCAAGAAAGGTAGGAATAAAGCATAGCCCCAGACGCACTGTGGGAATAAAGTTACGAAACCCCGCCCGAATCAGCCGATACAGCATCAGAAGCCCGGCCGTGCTTACCATGACAAGAGTAAAGCTGGGCTTTGTCATGGTGGCAATCAGCAAAAACAGAGAAAAAAGCACATAGTCCCTAAGCGGGGCCTCACCTTTTTCGTACACAGGCAGCAATTTTACATACCATAAAAAGGCCAGAATCGCAAAGGGCCTGGCCGCCATATACGTGGCATTGTGAAAAGGATTGGGGGAGAATACCCCCACGTATCGAAATCGGATTCCCGGTAAATAGATTCCCTCCGGCGGAAACAGCATGGAAATAAAGAACAGCGAGGCCGACAGCAGGCTGACAGCCACTCCCACAGGCCATGCCACCCCGGTATCCGGAATCCCATACCTTTTCCAGTCTCCGCCTTCTGTGGTCCCTCTCTCATAAGCCAGCCGGTTAAAGGCCAGCTTCACGACCACCACCCCCAGGCTGTTCAACAGCATCGTGGCAATGGCCACAGCCATCTCCGGCGACGCCGCCAGATTGATCAAAGCCGCCAATTTGAAAAACACAGGGTACGGAAAGCTGTACCCGCTGTCCAGACCCTGCATTTCCAGAATATACGCTTTCATATCCGAATAGTAGAATTCCATATTTCCGTATACTTGATTTCCGAACAACGTCAATGTCAGCGTCGACAGCGATACCAAAATTACGAGAAACACCGCGGCGTCAATCAGCCTGTTCTTTCTCCGGATTTTCTCTGCATGCTCCATACCGTCTTTCCTTTCAGACACTTTTCCTTCCGCCTCTACACCAGATTATTTCCTGTAAAATGCAACCACCTTTTTCACAGCCGCAATGACATCCTCCACATCTGCGTCCGTCAGAGAATAGTAAAGGGGGATACTCATCACTTCCTCATAATATTTCTCCGCATTGGGACATAAACCTTTCTCATACCCCAGCTTCTCATAATAAGAATGCCAGTAGACAGGCAGATAATGCACCTGGGGACAGGTATTCTCCGCGTACAGCGCATCAAAAAACTCTCTCCTGTCACAACGCAGTCTGTCCGGGTTCAAGCGCAGAATATAGAGGTGCCTGGTGGTATCGGATTCCGGGATCTCCCGCTGCACCACAAGCTCCGGTATCCGGGAAAATGCCTGGTCGTATTTCTGTACAATCTCTTTTCTGCGGGCCGCAAATTTCGGCAGCTTATGCAGCTGACTTAATAACAACGCCGCCTGAAAATCCGTCATCCGATAATTGTACCCCAGCTCCACCTGCTCATTGTACCATTTGGCATCGGTAGGATGAACCATCTCTGCCTGGTTACGTGTAATTCCATGAGTACGCACACGCAGCAGGCGATGGTAAAGCGCCTCGTCATTGGTGGTAATTGCACCGCCCTCTCCCCCGGTAACCGTTTTCACCGGATGAAAACTGAAGCAGGTCATATCGGCGATACCGCCGATGGGTACCCCCTTATACTTTGTTCCGATGGCATGGGCGGCATCCTCTATATAAGTCAGATTGTGTTCTCTGCAGATTTCCCGAAGTGCATCCTGTTCCACCGACTGTCCGGTAAAATCTACGGCCACAATTCCCCTGGTCCGGGGTGTGACCAGTCTTCTCACCGCTTCCGGGTCTATATTATAGGTATCCGGCCTGATATCGGCAAATACTGGCTTTGCTCCGCAATACAATACGCAGTTGGCAGAGGCCGCAAAGGTGATGGAGCTAACGATCACCTCGTCCCCCTCCCCGAATCCTGCCGCCAGAGCCGCCAGATGCAGCGCCGCCGTCCCATTGGCCACCACCACGGCATAGCTTGCTCCTGTGACTTCGCAGAGCTTCTTCTCCAGGGCCTCCACTTTGGGCCCGCAGGTGATCAGGTCTCCTTTCAGTGCTTCCACCACAGCCTCTATATCATCCTGCTCTATACACTGCCTTCCATAAAATATCGGCTTCTCCCTCACTGGAGTACCGCCAAAAATCGCCAGTTTTTCCATTTTCAAGCCTCCTGTTTCGTCCCGCTTGCAGTACCGCCTTCCGGTACCTCTTCTATTTCCGGTATCGCTTCTTTCCATTCCGCTACTGTCCTTCGGTACCGTTTCTATTCGGTACCGTTTCTGTTCCGGCCCTGCTTCCATCTTCCGGCTCCGCTTCCGCTCTCTCAGGCCCCCGGCATCTCATACTTACATTTATCTTCCACCCGGATATCCTTGCCAAGCTGCACTTCCAGCACCTTCAACTCACTGTCCGCCAGGATGGTGTGCCTGCAGCCCGCCGGCATTGTCAGCACATCTCCGGGCCTCACTTTTCTTTCCTCTCCGTCAATTACCGCCCGTCCGCTTCCGCTCATGACAGTCCATACCTCATCTCTGTGCTCATGGCTGTGATAATGCAGACCATGTCCGGGCAGCAGGACAATTTTGATGGTCAGGCTGTCTTCCTGTACGTCCAGGACCGTAAAGCTTCCCCATGACTTCTCCGCATACATCACCTGCTGCTGGATTTTCTCCACATAGGGCTTAATGTAGCTGCTCTGTTCCTTATCGGAAATCAGGATACCGTCGCTGCTGGCCGCAATGACCATATCCTTACAGCCCATACAAATGACAGGAATATTCAGCTCATTAATCACATGGGTATTCTCACAGGTGTCATTCAAAGTTACCTGTCCCAATGTATACTCTGCCATGGCTTCTGAAAAAGTATTCCAGGTCCCCAGGTCCTTCCATTCCCCCTGATACCGCAGCACTTGAATTTCCTTTTCCCGCTCCGCCACCGCATAATCAAAGCTGATCTTCTCCAGTTCCCCGTACTGCTCATACAGCCGGTCATACTCCGCATAACCGATCCGCTCCCTGGCCTTATCCAGCAAATAGCCCAATTTAAAAGCAAATACGCCGCCGTTCCACAGGCCACCATTTTCTATGTAATGCTGCGCC
>CAQUWW010000003.1:65356-72202 GCA_948896875.1 uncultured Acetatifactor sp.
AGAGCGCCCTGTTCTATATACTCCCTGGCCGTCTCTGCATCCGGTTTCTCACGAAAGGATTGGACCCGGCTGATCCGGTCAGAAGATACAGGAATGATGTAACCATATTTTTCACTGGGATAGGTAGGCTCCATTCCCATAAGCACAAGGTGGGAATCTCCCTTTTCCGCCAGCTGCGCCAATTCTTCCAACGCCTTAAAATAACTGTTCTCCACATAAGGATCTACCGGACATACCACCACGGCACTGTCCAAATGTACCCCCGCCACATCATGAAGATAAGCTGCGGCCAGGCAGATCGCCGGAAAAGTATCCCTGCGGCAGGGTTCCACACAGAGATTCACCCTGTCTCCCAGCTGATTCTTGATCAGGCTCGCCTGCTTTTTACCGGAAGCCACTGTGATCCTTGCATCCGGGTCTATGGACGTAATCTGGCGGTACACCCGGGTCAGCATGGATTCCGTCTCCCCGGCTTCGTTGGTAAGCATTCTGACAAACTGTTTGGAACGAATATCATTGGAAAGCGGCCACAGTCGTTTCCCGCTGCCGCCGGACAATAAGATAATGTTCATCCTTCTCACCCCTTGTTCAGTTCTTTTTCACACAGGGCAAGGGCGGCGGCAATCACCTTATCCATATCATAGTACTTGTAGCTGCCCAGTCTGCCGCCGAAGATAACCTTCTCTTCCCTGTCCGCCAGAGCGCGGTACCGCGCATACAAGCTGTCATTTTTCTCATTATTCACAGGATAATATGGCTCGTCTCCCTTTTTCCACTCGCTGGAATACTCTCGTGAAATGATGGTGGTGGGCTGGGTTCCAAATGTGAAATGCTTATGCTCAATGATTCTGGTGTAAGGCACCTCCCGCTCCGTATAATTCACCACGGCATTTCCCTGGAAATTTTCCATCTCCAGCTCTTCCGTCTCAAAACGCACCGAGCGATACTCCAGCACTCCCAGAGAATAGTCATAAAATTTATCAATCATGCCGGTGTATATAATTTTGTTCGCAAGGGCATTCAGCTCTTCTCTGTGCTCCAGGTAATCTGTATTCAGCCGTACCGGCGTTCCCTCCAGCAGCTTTTCCACCAGCCTGGTATATCCCTCCACGGGAATCCCCTGGAACCTGTCGTTAAAATAATTATTGTCATAGGTAAAGCGCAGAGGAAGACGCTTGATAATAAAGGACGGCAGTTCCTTACAGTCACGCCCCCACTGCTTTTCCGTATATCCTTTAATCAGCTTCTCATACACATCCCGGCCCACCAGAGACAGAGCCTGCTCCTCCAGATTCGCCGGCTCCGTGATATGCAGATCGGCAATCTGGGCCGCAATGATATCCTGCGCCTCCCGGGGCGTGGCAATCCCCCACATTTTGCTGAAGGTATTCATGTTAAAAGGAAGATTGTACAGTTCATCCTTATAGCGCGCAATGGGCGAATTGATATAATGATTGAACTCCGCAAACTGATTGACATACTCCCACACTTTTTTATCGGAGGTGTGAAAAATATGCGCCCCATACCGATGTACCTGGATCCCATGAATTTCTTCACAATAAATATTCCCTGCGATATGATCCCGCCGTTCCACCACAAGACATTTCCTGCCCTTTTTTGCGGCCTCCTGTGCAAATACCGCACCAAACAAGCCCGCTCCAACAATCAGATAGTCGTATTTCAATTTATCCTTCCTCCAATGCCCGTTTTATCTTTGCTTCCTTTTTGGCCAGTTCACGATCATGTTCCGCCATAATCCGCACCAGTTCTTCATAGCTGGTCTTCTGGGGATTCCAGCCCAATACTGTCCTGGCCTTCGCCGGATCTCCCAGAAGGTTGTCCACATCCGTGGGCCGGAACCAGGCCACATTCACCCGGACAAGCAGCTTCCCGGTGGCAAGATCATATCCTTTTTCTTCAATCCCCTTCCCTTCCCAGCGAATCTGAATGCCATTGGCCCGAAAAGCCCGCTCCGCAAAGTCTCTGACCGTATGCTGCACACCTGTGGCAATGACAAAGTCCTCCGGCGTATCATGCTGCAGCATCAGCCACATACATTCCACATAGTCCCTGGCATAGCCCCAATCCCGCAGAGAATCCAGATTCCCCAGCTCCAGACAATCCTGCAGTCCCTCGGCAATCCGGCCCGCAGCCAGTGTAATCTTACGGGTAACAAAATTCTCTCCACGCCTCTCTGACTCGTGATTAAACAAAATACCGTTGACCGCAAACATATCATAGGCTTCCCGGTATTCCTTGATAATCCAGAACCCATACTGCTTGGCCACCGCATAGGGACTGTAGGGATGAAAAGGTGTGGTCTCCCGCTGCGGCACTTCCTCCACTTTGCCGAAAAGCTCCGACGTGGATGCCTGATAGATTCTGGTCTTCCCGGCCAGCCCCAGAATTCGGACTGCCTCCAAAATCCTCAGCACACCGATGGCGTCCACATCTCCCGTATACTCCGGCACCTCAAATGAGACCCTGACATGAGACTGAGCCGCCAGATTGTAAATTTCATCCGGCCGCACCATTCCGATAATATTAATCAGCGACGAAGAATCCGACAAATCCCCGTCGTGTAGTGTAATTGCATTTTCCTCAAGCAGATGATCGATGCGCATGGTATTGGATATGGAAGCCCTCCGTATAATGCCATGCACCTCATATCCTTTTTCCAGCAGAAATTCTGCCAGGTAGGAGCCATCCTGCCCTGTGATTCCGGTAATTAGCGCTCTCTTTTTCTCCTGACTTGCCATTTCTTCCCTCATCCAGACTTCCTCCATCCATTATTTCTCTTTATCATCTTTTCTTCCCACATTCAAGCCCGCAAATACCCTTCTTCCGGGCCCTGCGGCCAATATGAAATATTATAGCAGGTTTTCCCTATAATTCCAATCAGAAAATATTCCGGAAATGAAATTGGCAGCCCCGCATAACGGAAGCCGCCAATTTCATTTCCCCTTTTACGAGTATAATTATAAGCCTGTCAGCACTATATGTAAAGAAAAAGGCATCGACAAATATCGACAGAAACTGCCTTTGACAGACAACACATTGATGATCTGCTTTACCTGCCTGTTTTCAGTATAAGCAGATGTGGCCGTCAGTTTTCTTCATCTCAGCCCCGGGTACAGACATGCTGTCAGCGAATTCAGGATCACCAACAGCACAAAACAGCTTATCGCCGTCCGCTTTCCCGCTCTGTTGATTTTCTTTTCCCGCATAATCAATTCTATCCTTCTCCGGGTCCGTTTATAGTCATTTCCCAATCCGCTGATAAACGGCTGCTTTCTTCTCTGCTTTTGCATGTTCTCTATAATCAACCTGGCATATGCCGCACGCTCTTCTTTTGTACATCCTTCCACCACCTGTTCGTCACAGGAACTCTCCCGGAGCGCCAGAAAATATCCTTTCAATACGTAAATCAGCGGGTTCCACCAATGTAGGCAGCAGTTCCATTCCAATAGCCATCTCAACAGAGCATCCCTTCTGGCCACATGAATCAGTTCATGCCGCAGAATCCATTCCTGCTCCCTGTCTGTCGAAGTCTCCTGCAGAAATATAACCGGCCTTAACCATCCCGCCGCAAATGAAATCCGCTCTCCGGGTATCCTGTATATCCGCACCCTATCCATGCCACCCGGCTCCTGCCTCAAAGCTGCCGTATCTGCCAGTTTCTCCTTCTCCCATTCCTCAGCCGCCGACCAAAGCAGATTCCTCTCATAAATGTATACCAGAAGCTTAACTGTCATCAGCACCACCGCCCCGGAACCCCATACAATTCCTGCTAGCAGAAACCATTTCCCTTCCGCCGCCCCGCGTATGTTTATCAGCATTCCATGCCATTCTTCCCAAAACGGATATGCTGCGCCACAGCCTGGGTCCCCAGTCCCGGCCGCTATGGCAGATTCGCCCCTCGAGGCCATACCAAACAGCAT
The DNA here is from genome assembly GCA_948896875.1 of uncultured Acetatifactor sp. GTDB lineage: Bacteria > Bacillota > Clostridia > Lachnospirales > Lachnospiraceae > Acetatifactor. The sequence continues at coordinate 69,298 of CAQUWW010000003.1, forward strand.
TTCATATGGCGGCCGCATCCATACCCATGGCACCATGTAAACCCACAATACCACTATCAACGCTCTGTATTTTATATTTTCCGTCAGCCACCTGTCGAATGATCTCTGCCAAAGCAGAAACCCAAGTAACAACAGACTTCCGGCAACTGCCATCAGCAACAGGTAAATCATCTTTTACTCTCTCTACTGATTCTTCAGTTGTTCAATCAGGTCATTCAATATATCCGCCTCTTCCTTCTTCAAATGAGTATTTCCTGTCAGTGCTGCGAAAAAATTCCCGATTTTCCCATCATAAAAATCATCCAGAATGTTCTGAGTCCGCTTCTGCAGCAGTTCTTCTCTGTTCAATGCCGCCTCCACATAGGCGTGCTTCCGGCTTACAATCCCTTTTTCGTCCAGCCGAAACAACAATGTATTCAGTGTCTGCCTCTTCCATTCCCTTCCTTTCACCCGCATCTGCTCCAGCAATTCTCCCGTATGAACAGGGACCGCACTCTCCCAGAGCACTTCCATAACCTCTTGTTCCGCTTTGGTAAGGTTATACTGTTTCTTCATTCGCTATCTCCTCTTGGAATCCCTGCTTTAACAGCTGCGAGTCTATACCAGACGCCTATACCAAAATTTCTCTCAGAAACCCGCAGAAATCTCCTTCTGCTTCTTCCAGGCTCCTGTCATTTGGATAACTATAGTCATACCGGAAACTGCTCACATTATCATCTGACGCATTCCCCCAACTAACCTGCGCATTCTGCTTCCTGGTCACCAACAGAGTAATGCAGTCCGTTTGGATCCAGTCTTTCAGTTTCTGTATTTCTTCTCCTTCGCGGATGTGGACAAACATCAGCTCCTCATCACTCTGCATAAAATTCCTGTATTCTTCACAAAGATATTGAAAAGGCAGGTCATTATAGCTCACAAACAGCTCTTTCAAATCCGATAGAAACTTTCGGGATTTCGGATCTTTTTCTCCGTTCCATCCTCCATATTTCCTGGCGATCTCCTTGATCGGAGTTACGGAAGATACATTCCGTACCCTGAAATGCCTGCCTGCCAACTCACACAGTGTGTCTTTTCCCACACCGCCATTTCCGTTTATAATAATGACTGTCTTTTTCATCTGAACCAGCTCCATTTTATAGATGAACCTTATTGTTTTCTGTTCGTATAAAAAGGAATCACATTCAGGATAGCTTTATCTTTTGTATAAGAGTAAATCTACTTTCTATCCCAAATATGATTCCTTGTTTTAGATTATACCACATCTTGTGGAATTGTCCAGAAAAATATGACTTATTTTTACAAATTTTTTACCAGCAAATTTTTTACCAGGCTCTCTTCTATTCCCGAAACTCTTTCTTTATCTGCCTACATAATGCCTTTCATCAACTCAGAAGGGAAATTTATATATGTACCTGTCTTATTATAACATGTATATTCGTAGGGAGGCCTGTCTCCCCGACGCTGTACTGTCTTACAAGTATCAGCCAGTCTGATTTGGCAAAAAAGAGAAAACATATCCCTTACCCTTTTTCCACTCATTCTGCGCAATTTGCGACATAATGACTTTATTTCATCATCATTCATTATTGGAATCGTTTTCTTTGGTGCTCCAACAATGGCCGCCATCACATAATCCCTTTTTTCAATATATTTCATTCCTGAGGGGCACAACTCTTCATTCTGTAAATGCTGTATACTCTCCTCAATCTGCGAAATAGCATGTTTCGCTTCCTTTGGATTTTTACTACCCTTCAGCTCAATAATCCATGTGATTTGTGGACCCTTGGAATTCTGAAGCGTAAACACAAGATTATCACAGATTTCTTCCCCTTTCGGCAAATAATTTATCAATCCCTTATCTACCTGGACTACTTCTACCTGAACTCCCTCATCTATGACAATCGGTACCCAGGCTTTACTTCCGGCCTCCGTATCCCGAATTACATATTTCTCCCCCGTGTTCACAATCGTCACGTAGCTTTGAGATACTTTATCCCTTTTATTACTTTTTTCCTTTTGTGACATATATCCCCCTCGCTACTCCTCAAGCTCCAGATCATACAGCATTGTATAGACTTCGTTTATCTCCGACGAGATATCATCAATCAGGCTTGTATGGATTTCCATGCCTTCCTCATTTACAAGATCCACATACTGTCTGCTTCCATCTCCATCTTTGCTCATCAACAGTTTATACGCAGAGAAATCCCGAGGCGACAACACACACCTTCTGTCAACTACTTTTCGAACTTTTGCCTCGCGTCCCAGTTCCGCAATTGCCCCGGCATAAAAAAGGTTGTTTGCTGCTGTCAAAATATAGGGGCTGTGGGTTGTAACAAATACACCGCTGTTCTGCATATTGCCAAACATGGCAATGAACTCCGTTACTTCCTTCTGGAGAGTAGGATATATATGGGCCTCCGGCTCTTCAATAATCACAAACGCATTCTCCTGGCGCAACATCAATACATACAAAAAGTTCAAAAGCCATAAGATCTCCTGTTGTCCGGAAGAGGCAAAATTGATTCCTATCGAATGCCTCTTATCACCATTAATAAGCAGTTTTTCCCGACCGCCAACATAACAATATTCCCCTTTTTGCATTTTTATAATACGTTCTGCCATTTCATTCACATCGAACTTTCTGTCTGGAATAGGATAAAATTGATGCACTTTTCTCACACCATTCATGAAGTTATTTCTGATATTGTCTATCAGCGACATGAAATTTTCCGTAATCAAGTCCAGGCTAGTCACGCTGTTCATCATTGCGCGGCTATTGGACATAACGGTCAGCAGGCTTCTTCCAGCCGGAATATAATACACTTCTCGTTCATCCTGAAAAAAGTCATTTACTTTTTGAATGATGATATCTCGATTGCGCTTACGTTCTTCTTTGGCCAAT
>CAQUWW010000003.1:72212-74800 GCA_948896875.1 uncultured Acetatifactor sp.
GTTCACGGATTCGCACCATTATTTCCGGTGAATAATCTACTCCTATCAGCTTCTTCCCCGGTTTCTCTCCGTCATGCAATGCCACCTTAATCCATACACTGTCCGTAAAATAATAGGTCATCTCCGTATCCGGATTCAAATCCCAGCTGTATCCAAAAAGCTGAATAAAGACATCCTTCAGCTCATGGCGAATCGCTTTATAAAAATTTATTTTTTCCTGCAATTTTCCATTATAACTGTTGGTTTCACAGATCTGTATCAGATAATTTGTAATAGCTGTTTTATTCACTTGAAAAAAATATATCGCTTTCGCTATGGTACTTTTCCCAGTCGCCTGCTCTCCAATCAGCAGATTAAACCGCTTAATTTCCATTTCAAATGCTTTAACGGGCCCACTATTTCTGATTTCTATTTTTTGCATTCTAATTCCTCATATTCTCCCACTTTTCGATCTCATCCCTGATATAGGAAAGTGTCAGCAGTTTTTTCTTTGCCTGCTCTACATCCATAAGCTGCTTGGCAACTTTTGTAGCAGGGAAACAGGACCGTCAAGTTCATCTTACATAAAATATTTACACTTTTCCAAGTAAAAATACTGTTCCTTTTCAAACAAAGCAACCAACCCTCCTGGATTCTCTTCTTCTCTATACTCCTTCAAAGCCTCCAGATACTTATTTCTATTCGCAAACCTCCCAATAACCGTATCGTTTACCACCCTTGCGCCCAATCTTACCTCTACTTTTTAACACCTCCAAGCCTCTCTGAATTGTTCGTCTATTAACAGATAGTTGCCTGGCCATTTCAGTAGTAGTTACAGATGCATCTTCTTTTAGCAAAGCTAATATTTTCATTTCTATTGTGACATCTTTTGTGACATCTTTTGTGACATTTAGGACTTTGGTATCTGATACTTTGGCACTTTGGAGCGCAGAAAATTTTACCATGATATCTTCTCCATGAACAATATACTCCGGATCATCCGCCCCAAGATTTTTGCAGGCATCCCGAATCTTCTGAATACCTCGTCCCCAGCTCTCAATATATCCTGCACGATAAAATACTCTTGCTATATCAGGATTGTATGGCTTTGATACATGGGTGCTTAAAAGTGTCTCAACCGTCCAGCCAAATGGCAGCATACTACAATTACTGATATACATGACATCATCCTCAATGCGTATCTGTATCGGGACATTATCAGCCCAATTGCAGTGGATCAAAGCATTAAAAACGGCTTCTCTCACGGCATCACGAGCAAACGGATAGGTTTCTACTCTTGTCTCTTTGTAATACGAAATTGCCGCTTTCAAATATTTTAAATAAATCAGGTCAATCACCCTGTCTGCCAAAATAAGCAAAGAGCCATGCACTTCATCTTGATATAATAACTCACTGCCTTCAAATTTTCCAATTTTCACATAACATCCACTAATAATCTTTTCTGGTTTACGGTAAAAACACAATGCTCCTGCACGTTTGAGCTTTCCATCTACTACTAAATCCAGTTTTTCTAGCAATTCGATATTCGCAATATCCAAATCTTCTTTTGTCATTCGCCCGCTTCGCAAAGCCTCTCTTCTAAAAATATCAAAGCTCTCCTGATCTAAATCATCTACTCCAATATTGGATATTGTCGCTGCATCCCATTTTAACCCTGTCTTTGCCATTAAGAAATTCGTCAGCGCATTTCCCCGCAGCATCTGTTTTGTACTACCACTTCTATAATGGTATTCTCCATCAAAGTTTACGGGAAACGCCCCCGGACTAACGACAATCTCAATATAATCCAGTCCACCTTTAGTAAGCAGATTCACATCCGCCATAATTCCCAATTTGTTTTGAATTTTATTGGGAATATCCTCTAATAGCTTTTTTGAGTTACGAACTCCAATTACTGTCCCATCATCTCGTGTTCCAATATAAATTTTGCCGCCCTGTGCGTTTGCGAATCCACATATCCATTTAAGATATTCATCACGCCACGACTCTTTCCATTCTATATTTTGACTCTCTGCCATTTCGTGCCCCCACTTCTGTTTGCTTCTTGGCCCATCAAAATTTAATTGTGGATATCAAAAGCTATTTTCATCTTTTCCATACAGCAAAAAACTCCCTTTGGTCGATACTCATAAGACAGTATTTATCCCTGATGTAGAAAAGTGTCAGCAGTTTTTTACCTGCTCCACATCCATCCCATTCCCCTTTATATTCCCCTCGATAATCCCTTTTTCGATTATTTTTGTATTGTTTTGTTGGTAGTACAACAACTTTCCTGGCAACTTTTGTGACGGGGAAACAGGACCGTCAAGTTCATCTTACATAAAGTATCTACACTTTTCTAAATAAAAATGCTGTTCCTTTTCAAACAAAGCAACCAACCCTCCTGGATTCTCTTCTTCTCTATACTCCTTCAAGACCTCCAGATACTTATTTCCAGGCACAAAACATATCAAAATTCTTAAACATAATCTCCACCCTATCAATCTTCTTCTCCGTATGATAATGCCCGCAATACCACTTCCTATAATCCAGCCTATCCTCAATCCCGTCCAGCCATTCCTCCGTAGACTTATCCACCTTACTCTGGT
>CAQUWW010000004.1 GCA_948896875.1 uncultured Acetatifactor sp.
AGCGATAGGTCGGACGTTCAAGTCGTCTCGGGGACGCTGGAAAGCATTGAAAACATGAAGTTTTTCAATGCTTTTCTTTTTTCTAATAAAATTTATAATCCCCCATTCTATCAGATAACAGAAAGACAGTAGTGCAATAAGATAATACAGTCCAACTTCAACGCCGAAAACAGAGTGGAAATGCTTTTTGGGATATGATAAAATAATATGTACAAGATGTAATTTACCGATATTTCAGGACAGGACAGAAATATGAATAATTTGAAAGTCAGATCAAAGATTATACTGGTGTATATTCTATGTGTACTGATGCCCTTGACGGTTACATTGCTGGTAGCTGTCGATTATATTATGAAAGCGGCGCATGAGGAAGAGCAAAGGAATCTCCAGGGAATCCAGGATACGGTTTCCTATTACATTACCTCTGCAATAGACAGTGCGGAGGTAGTGACAAACGATGTATTTGTAAACAGATATATTCTGAATTTTCTCGAGAGAGAACATGAAGACGCCAGGAGCTTTTACAGAGAATACTATGCACTGAAAAATAAAATGCTGTATCTTTCCAACCAAAATATCGTCAGTAATATAACATTTTACTCGGACAATCCTACAATGTACAGCGGCGGAATCTATCAGAGGATTGATTCTATCCGGGAGACGGACTGGTATCAGGAGCTGATCAGATCAGAGAATCGCTTTCTGGTCTATGCGTATTATGATTCAAATTTTCGACAGATGCGGAAGGTTTCTGTGATCAGATTGCTCAACGGAGCAGGAGAAAAGAATCTGGAGAAAATTGTAAAGGTCGATCTGAATTATTCAGCTGTGAATCTGTTCTTAAAGAACGCATCGGCAGAAACGAAGGTATGTCTGTGTGTTGGTGACAAAATCGTGTTCAGCAATGTAGACGAGCTTGCGGACGGCGGAGTTGATTATAGAAATATTTCGGAACTCTCCGGAGAGCAGTATAGCCTGGAGGGTTCCTTTATTTCCCATGGAACGTCATTTGATTTCATGATCCAGAGGAACCAATTAAGCTATTTTTCACACATCAGGGGAGGATTATGGCCAATTGCGGTACTTTTGCTGGCGGATGTTCTGGTACCTGCAGTCGCATTATCTTTTTTCAGCAAATCTATCACTGGGAGAAGTATGATCCTGGCACAATATATGAAGATGGCAAACGGTGACAAGCTGTATTTGATCCCTGAAGCTAAAGGAAATGATGAGATTGGAGAACTGTTGCTAAATTACAATGATATGGTAAGTCGCATGAAGAATCTCATTGAAGTGGAGTACAAAAACAGGATAGAGCAGCAGGAGCTGTTGATCGCAAAGCAGCAGGCGGAGCTGATGGCTCTGCACAGTCAGGTCACACCGCATTTCCTGTTTAACATTTTAGAAAATATCAGGATGCGGAGTCTGATTAAAGGAGAGAACGAGACTTCCGAGATTGTAGCGAGGCTTGCTAAGCTGATGAGAAAAAGCGCGGAGTGGGGAGAAGATCTGATCACAGTCCGGAAGGAGAAGGAATTCGTCAGAGATTATCTGGAATTACAGAAATACAGATATGGAGATGCATTCAAATACAACCTCCTGGTAGAGGAAGAGTGTCTGGAATATATGATTCCGAGTCTTGTCATGGTGACTTTTATAGAAAATGCCTATGTGCATGGATTTAAAGGGGGAGGATTCCTGGGAACAATATTCGTTTCTGTTACAAAATCAGAGGATAGTCTGAAAATGGAGATTGGAGATACCGGGATAGGAATGAAGCCGGAGCAGGTCAATATGCTTAACCATATGATGCAGGAGGCCAGCATCAGCGAATTGCAGCAGGCGAAGTCTTCGCTGGGATTATTGAATGCTAGTATTCGGCTGAAAAAATATTTCGGGGCTGAAGTCAAGATTCTGATAGAGAGCGAATGGATGGCGGGAACCTGTATTACAGTGACGATACCGTTAAAAGATGCCGTTTACGGGGATGATAGCATGAGGTGAATATAATGTGGACGGACAATCAGAAGCTGAGAGTGCTGATCGTGGATGATGAACCTTATATAAGACAGGGATTACACACGTTGATCGACTGGGATGCGGAAGGATATTCTATTTCGGATGAGGCTGAAAACGGTGTGGAAGCTATAGCGCTGATGGAAAAGAACACATATGATCTGGTTCTTACTGACATTAAAATGCCGGAAATGGACGGGGTAGAACTGATTGCTTATGTTTATGAACATAGAATGAGTCAGGCGGATTTCATTTTTTTGAGCGGATACTATGAATTCTCCTATGCGAAAACAGCTATCAGGTATGGATGCTTTGATTACATTTTAAAGCCCATTCAGAAGGAAGAGTTGTTGTCTGCTGTCAGAAGCATTCGACGAAAGCATGAAGCGGAGACGAATCGTAACAAGAACAAGGCGGCATTTGAGACGGCATATTTGGAAGACTGTCTGGAACATGTCATCCGAGGGAACGCAGGGGATGCACAGCTGAGATATGTCCAGGAGAAGCTACAGCTTGCCGGAGACATTATTTACATCTACTGTAAGGTCGTGGAAAATGATAAAATGAGTCGCGAGAGGGGGATGAAAGCGCAGCGCGGGAGGATATTTGCAGAGGCGGAAGCGTTATTGGGAGAATGTAGGACGCATTTGCTGAAAGATAAGGCGAAAGATGGCGTGGAATGCGGTTTTGGTATTTTATACAGTCAAGTGTTGCCGGGAGAGCGTTTTTCCTCGGAAAAAGAATGGTTGGAATGGTTCCTGGATAAATTGTACGAGAGAACCGGGAGCAGAGTCGCCGCATACATGGGGAATAAGGTGGGAGGCATCGATCTGATTTCAGAATCCTACAGGGAAGCGATGATGATGTATTCTCTTCAGGCATATAAGAAAGGTGATATCTCTTCTGCAAAAGGAGGAGTAGAGCTGGAGAAGGATTCTTATAAGAAGGAAATTGATGAGCTGATTCGCAGTATAGAGTTGTTTGACAGTTTTAAAATTAAACAGAATGCCAGAAAGCTGTATGTCATCATAACAGATAAAACCGTCGATGTGGAAATGGCAAACAGATATATTCAGTATTTGCTGTTTCGGCTGCTGGGACTTGCATATCAGCAGGACGCGGAAGTGGATCAGGAAGAGATTATGAGATACATCCATCATATTGTCTTTTCCTCGGGTGTCGAGCAGTTGAATATTTTGAAATTTCAGAAATTCATTGAGGAATACACGACCTATCTTGCGCAGTTGGGAAACGTATCGGCCAGCGGTATGATTTCCACAATCGAAAAGGATATAGAGAAAAATTTTGCCGAAAATCTGAGTTTGAAATCATTGGGCGAGAAATATTTTATCAACAGTGCCTATCTGGGACAACTGTTTAAGCGGTATTGCGGCCGCAGCTTTAAAAACTATCTGAACGATGTGCGGATAAAAAAAGCGGCGGAAATGATCAGGTATACGGACAAAAAGATTTATGAGATTGCGGAGGAGGTGGGGTATCACAAGAAGGAATATTTTAATGCTAAATTCTATGAAACATATGGGGAGACGCCTTCTTCCTTTCGAAAGCGGTATAGAAATATATAGTTTGGGGTATCATCCAATATAATAAAGGTGATTTGCCGCCGGCTGAAGCATGATAAAATAAGCTATCACCGATTTCAAGGAAGGAGGAGGTCATATGAAAAAAAGGGTGATAGCAATGCTGTTTGTATTGACACTGGCGGTGACGCTGGTGTGCGGGTGCGGTTCAGAGCCGAAGGAAAATGGCGATGTGCAGAGTGCCGGGGGGCGGAAGAGTCAAATGACAAACCAGAGGAGAGTGACAACAAAGGAGAGATCAAGGAATTTACCGGGTTTGTCGCTTTTCCTGGCTCTGACATGAATGCGGACAACGACATTCAACAGATGATAGCGGAAAAGATAGGCGCGATCTGTAGAGAGACACATTTGACAGGTCAGACTCAGCCGGAAGCGGTGGGAATGATGATTGCGAGCGGAGATTATCCGGATATTATTGCCGGCGGTAATTCCACGAAGCAGTTGATTGAGGCAGGCGCCTTGATACCTCTGGACGAGTATTGGGACGATTACCCGAACCTGAAAAATTTTACACCTGATGTACAGAAAGAATTTCTGCGCCAGCCTGATGGACATATCTATGTATTTCCTCAGGGCGAGCTGTATAAGAAGGATATGACTGTAAATGCGGCGGAAGCATTCTGGATTCAGGCAAAGGTACTGGAGTGGGACAATTACCCGGAAATCGAGACGTTGGATCAGCTGTTTGACCTGCTGGAGAGATATACGAAGGAAAATCCGACGTTGGAAGACGGAACCAGCGTGATTCCGTATACCATACTCTGCTATGACTGGTATTATTTCTGTCTGGAGAATCCGCCGCAGTTTCTGGACGGATACCCAAACGACGGGTGCTGTATTGTGGATCCGGACACCCATAAGGTAATCGACTATAATACCACTCCCACGGCTGAGAGATATTTCAGAATACTGAATGAACAGTATAACAAGGGAATGATAGATTCGGAATTCATGACCATGTCGCGCGACGAATACATTCAGAAGCTGTCGACGGGACGAGTGCTTGCCATGTGTGACCAGTACTGGAACTTCTCGGATGCGGAGAAGGCGATGATCAGTGCGGGCATGACAGGAAATTGCTATGTTCCGCTGGGGCTTACGATTGATCCGGGTATGAGCGAGCAGTATTTCACTTCGACAAACGCGCTCTCCAGCGTGGACGGAATTGGTATTACCACAAGTTGTAAAGATATTGACGGCGCACTGCAGTATCTGAACGATATGTTAGACCCTGATATCCAGACACTTCTGCAATGGGGAGTGGAAGGTGTGGACTATCTGGTAGATGACGAAGGCATGTTCTACAGAACGGACGAGATGAGAGAGAAAGCCATGGATCCGGCATACAAGACATCTCATCTGTGCAGCCTGCAGCTGCGTTGTGGTTATTTTGGAATGAATCTTGATGGCAAAAATGCGGCGATGCCTTCCGAACAGCCCAGCGAATTCTTTGAGACACTGCAGCCTGAAGTGCAGAGAGCTTTTGAGGCTTACGGTGCGAAGACCTATCCTGATATGCTGGATTATACGTTTATCGATGCTACCGAAGCGCCCTGGTACCCGATGTGGACTTTCGCTAACGGGTTCTCTACAAGCACGGAGGGTGGCATGGCCTGGAAGAGGGTTGCGGATATGAAGCATGAGTACCTTCCACAGGTAGTGATAGCAAAAGACTTTGACAGCGCATGGGCAGAATACCTTGAAAAGTATAATGAATGCAACCCTCAGGCTTATCTGGACGAGCTGCAGCAGGAGGTTTACAGACGGATTAAGATTGTGACAGGAGTGGACGAGTCTGGAAATTAATGTAAACGATAAGGCAGACGGAGCGGGCAGCCACACATAATATGTGGCTGTCTGCCGGATTTTCAGAAAGCATGGGGAACAGTACTATGAAGAGAAAAAAATCAGGGCAGGTACTGGCCGTACGGCGCAAAGTCTCATGGAAGCTGATTAAGAGGCAGAGGGAACTGATTATTCTAATGGTTCCGTTTGTAATTTATACTTTCATTTTCAATTATGCACCGCTGTTTGGCTGGGTTATGGCTTTTCAAAATTATTCTCCTGTGAAGGGTATTCTGGGTTCAAAATGGATCGGACTTGATAAGTTCAAATTTCTCTTTGTCGGAAATAATGAATTCCTGAAGGTATTGCGGAATACGATTTGCATGAGCGTTATCAATCTGGCTCTCAGCACGTTCTGTGCAATTGCATTTGCACTTCTGATCAACGAAATGATACATAGGACACCCAAGAGAATTGTCCAGACGATCAGCTATCTGCCGCACTTTTTGTCATGGATTGTGGTGTGCGGAATTGTAAAGGAAGTACTATCCGTGGAAAACGGCGTGGTCAATGAGCTTTTGGTATTTCTGCATATAATCAAAGAGCCGGTCAACTGGTTTACCAAGCCTAAGCTGTTTTGGTGGATTACCGCATTTGCGAATGTGTGGAAAGAGACCGGATGGAACAGTATCATTTATTTGTCTGCGATAACGGCGATCAATCCGGAGTTGTGTGAAGCGGCGGAAATTGACGGTGCCGGAAGACTGCGCAGGATATGGCATATTATTCTGCCGGGAATCAAGCCGACCATTATCATTCTTCTGATCATGAGTATCGGTGGAATTTTAAACGCGGGATTTGAGATGCAGTATCTGCTTTCCAACAGCCTGGTACAGGATGTATCACGGACGGTTGACATCTATGTGCTCAACTATGGAATCAGTCAGAATGATTTTTCCCTGGGTACGGCAGCGGGAATGTTTAAGAGCGTTGTCAGCATTGTCTTGATTTTCCTGGCAAATGCTACGGCGAAAGCAGTTGGAGAAGAAAGGCTGTTCTAGGGAGGTGAAGGAATGCAGAAAAAAGAAATTCGTTTGGAAGTACATAAAAGAAAGCTTGGACTTCGCGCAAGAATCTATTATCTGATCATCGGCTGCATTCTGGGATTTGCCGTGATTGTGACACTGTATCCGATTTTGAATACCATTGCAATTTCATTTAATGAAGCATACGATACAATACGTGGAGGCGTTCACCTGTTTCCGAGGAAGTTTACGCTGGTGAACTACAGAACCGTTCTGCAAAAGGACTCTATGGGAACAGGGCTGGTTGTCTCCGTACTACGCACTGGGATCGGAATTGTCACACACCTTTTCTGTACCGCACTCCTCGCTTTTGTGTTGAGCAGAAAAGAATTTATCTTCAGAAAGCAGGCTACATTTTATTATGTGCTTACAATGTATGTGAGCGGCGGAATGGTTCCCACCTTTTTACTGTTTCGGAATCTGGGTTTTATAAACAGTTTCTGGGTGTATATCATTCCGGGTCTGGTCAGTGCTTACGATATGATTGTGATCCGGACTTACATAAGTGCGTTGCCGGACAGCTTGCAGGAATCGGCGATGATGGACGGAGCCGGGTATTTTACCATTTTTGTTTCGGTCATTGCGCCTTTGTCCAAACCTGTCTTCGCGACGATTGCACTTTTCATCGGAGTGGGACAGTGGAATTCATGGTTTGATACTATGCTTTACAACAGAATGAATCCGAAGCTTACGACGCTTCAGTATGAGCTGATGAAACTGCTGTCTACTGTGAGCACAATGTCGGGAAGCTCGGCGAACGTGTATGGAAATACGCAGACTAAAACTATGTTGACAACTACTTCCGTTCAGGCGGCAGCGACAGTGCTGACTTGTCTGCCGATCGTTGTCCTGTATCCTTTTTTGCAGAGGTATTTTGTGGCGGGGCTGACAATCGGGGGCGTGAAGGAGTAGTAAAATAATAATGAGAAGGAGAAAATATTATGGGAAAAAGAGCAGTTATCACATTACATCCGCAGTATAAGATCGGCGAAATATCAAACAGGCTTTACGGAGCTTTTCTGGAGCCCATCGGAGCCATGGTAAACGGAACGATGTACCAGCCAAATCATCCCTCCGCAGATGAAAACGGACTTCGAACAGACGTAACAGAAGCGCTGAAGGAAGCAAAGCTGCCTGCCGTGCGTCTGCCTGGCGGAAACTTTGTATCAGGATGGGACTGGAAAGATTCTATCGGTCCGAGAGAACAGAGAAAGGTACATCTTGACCTGGCGTGGCATCAGATCTATACTAATGAGGTAGGACATGACGAATACCTGAAATGGGCGAAGCTGGCGGGCACGGAGCCTCTGTACACGATCAATCTGGGCTCTGAACGAAACCTGAACGACGCCGTGTATCTTGCGGAGTATACGAACTATGCGGGAGGGACCTACTGGTCGGATCTTAGACGGAAATATGGTCAGGAAGAACCCTATAACGTAAAGCTCTGGTATCTGGGAAACGAGATGGACGGTCCCTGGCAGATTGGTTCATGGGAGCTGAATCCAGGCGGCTACGGGATTCATGCCAATGAAATATCGAAGGCAATGAAATGGGTTGACGGGTCCATTGAGACAGCAGTCTGTGTTTCCTGTTCGCCGTTGATTTGTCATTATCCGGAGTGGGATATGGAGGTTCTGCAGAAATGTTATGACTCGGTTGACTATGTGTCGATGCATTATTATCACAATGCGCCTACAAATGATTTCCAGGCTCTTCTGGGAGGATCCGTTTACTATGAAGATTACATAAACACGGAGATTGCCATTTGTGATTACATTCAGACCAAGAATCGTTCCAACAAAAAGATGATGCTTTCCTTCGATGAATACGGAAGTATGTTTGGCGAGCGCAAAGAGCTTCAATTTGGATATCATCCGGAGGCCCACCTGCATCGTAGCTTTTATCAGTTTAATCCAGATACGAAATATGTGAAGCATGATCCGGACAAGATGGGAGAAGGTATGATGTTCGGACATCAGGGCGATATGATAGAGGCGCTGGGAAATACATCTGCACAGCTTGCATTCCTGCGGCATGCGGACAGGGTGAAAATTGGATGTATGACAGGCGGAATCGGCGCGTTGGCGGCTTCCAATCATGACCATGTGTGGAAAACAGCTTCCCACTATCCTTACACACATCTGATTCGCTATGGGCAGGGTACATCACTTCGGACTGTGGTGGACTGTGATACCTTTGACATTGAAGGATATTACCTGGATGATGGCAACCAGTTCCAGAAGAGAGAAGGGCTTCCCTATCTGGATACCGCTGCGGCTCTGAATGAAGAGAAACAGGAGCTGACGATCTTTGTCATTCAGCGGAAATGGGATGCGCAGATGGGCGTGGATATCGATGTGTCCGGATTCAAAGGCTGGACATTTGTAGAGCATATTGAGATGTATTCTGAAGACAGGGACGCGAGGAATACCTTTGAGAATCCTAATGTGATTCAGCCTACGGTAAATAAAGAGACAAAATTCGAAGACGGAAAAATCCAGGCTACGCTTCAGCCGCTTTCATGGAACGTATTCCGCCTGGAAAGGAGAGAAGGAGGGAATGAATGAGTCGATTGCAGATTCAGACAAAGAATCGTAAATTTGAGACAGCGAAAGATTTATACGGTATCTTTTTCGAGGATATCAACAGGGCGGGGGACAGCGGACTTTATCCGGAGCTTCTGCGAAACAGAACCTTTGAAGACTCCCTGCTGCCGGAGGATTACAGAGAGAAGGGCGACGGCGTCCATGTAGTAACCTGTTCCGGCTGGGAGGATGAGTTCAACAACGGAGAGGGCTTGAGCTACTGGGTTACGAAGAATAAGATAGCGCCAACTCTCATTCCGGCCTGGTATGCGGAGCATGCCCAGATGGAACTGGAGCGGGAGGACACTCTGAACGTCAACAGAAGCGCCGCTCTGCGGGTTCATTTTGAGGCCGGTGGCTGTGTGTACAATACGGGATTTCACGGAATTCCACAGAAAGAGGGAGAAGCATATCCTCTGTATTTCTTCGCCAAATCGGACAAGCCTGTCTGTCTGGAATTCTCCATCGAGGAAGGCGGACATCCGTTTGCACAGTGCCGCCTGAACATTGGCGGAAATGGGTATGTGCGCTATGACGCTATCCTGGTGTCTGACGGAGACTGCGAGAATGCCAGTCTGGTTATCCGCAGCCAGGAGGAAAGCGAAGTGCTCTTTGGCTTTATCTCTCTGATGCCGGGGAAGACCTATAACGGACATGGCCTGAGACTGGATCTGGTGGAGAAGCTGAAAGGTCTCAGTCCCCGCTTTATGCGTTTCCCGGGCGGCTGTATCGTGGAGGGCTCCACTCTTTCCACTGTGATGATGTTCAAGAATACCATCGGACCAGTCTGGGAGCGTCCCGGCCATCAGCTGGTGTGGCACTATCGCAGCTATAACGGTCTGGGCTACCACGAATATCTCCAGCTGTGCGAGGACCTGGATATGGAGCCCATGTATGTGTGTAACTGCGGCATGACCTGTCAGGGGAGAAGAGGCACATTGCTTGTGGAGGAAGAGCTGGATGAAATGCTGCAGGATACTCTGAACGCCATGGAGTATGCCTTAGGGCCTGTGGACAGCAAATGGGGAAAGCAGCGGGCCGCCATGGGACATCCGGCGCCTTTCAAGCTTACTTATCTGGAAATCGGCAATGAAAACTGGGGCCCCGATTATGAAGAGCGCTATCAGCTGTTCTACCGGGAAATCAAAAAGCGCTACCCTCAGATCAAAACCATTGCCAACGCCCATGTGGAAGAGCATGGATGTCCGGCGGAGTGTGTGGACGAGCATTTCTATAATAATGTGGAATTTTTCACGGAGAACGTGGGTTATTATGATTCCTATGACAGACAGGGGCCCGGGATTTTCGTGGGAGAGCAGGCGGTCAATGAAGGGATTTATGCGGGAAAGCTTTACGCCGCACTGGGCGAGGCTGCTTTTCTGGTAGGCCTGGAGAGAAATCAGGATATCGTGCACCTGGCTTCCTATGCGCCGTTGTTTGAAAATGTGAATTATGACGCCTGGTTCCCGAATTTGATTCGCTTTGACAATCATAGAAGCTTCGGCATACCGACCTACTATGTCTGGAGAATGTTCGGGCAGAACAGAGGAGAATATGTGGTGGAATCCACCCAGGAGAGCGGTGTGATTTACCGGCCTATGAAGGGTATGGCTTCCCTGAAGGCTAAGAAAGCTCTTCATTACCGCAATCCGGTATGGGAAGGTGCGCCCACTGCCGTAACCCATGAGTTGATGGGACATGTAAAAGAGACGGGAGATGGATTCTGTCTGGAAATGCCGGACGAGCAGCAAAAGGAATTTTTCCTGAACAAGATGCGCTGGGCAGATGCCGAGAAGAGCTTTGTGATATTCGGAGAGGAAGATCAGACCTGCGGCCGGTTCGAGGTGGAAGTGCTTGTGGAAGAGGATCTGGCCTTTGAGATCGGAGTATTCAGCGCCCGGGTATGCCGTTCCTTCTTTGACCAGTTGCAGGAGACAGAGCAGGATGCATGGCATGCTGTGAAAATACGTCCCTTCCTGTGGAAGATTCAGGATGGCAAATGCTCCTTTGGAGAACCTGCTTTCCTGGAAGACCGTAAGCTGACAGATGATTTTACGATTGATGCCGCGCCTGGCGAATACCATCGCTTTGCTTATGAGACAGACGGCCAGGTCATTCGGCTTTTTGTAGACGGGGCGCTGCTAAGAGAGATAAAGGTGCCATCCAGTCCGTCATTTATATCTGTGGTCACAGAGACGGAAGAGGAAGTCATCATCAAGGCAGTGAATATGTCCGGTGAGATGGATCCTGTAAGCATCACATTGGATTGTGATGTGGAAAGTCTCTATAAGGTGACGCTTCTGACAGGAGAGAAGGATGCGGAGAACAGCTTCGAGAAGCCGAAGAATGTCAGAGACAGAATGCTCCGCCTTCGGGGCGCCGGGGAAAGCTTTGTCTATGAAGCGCCGGCTTATTCTGTCAGTGTGCTGCACCTGAATAAGAAGATGTAAGAGTGCTTTACTATCTTATGATAAGCGCAGGTTGCTGTCTAATCGAGTAGAGAATGTTCTTCTCTGCTGTTCAAGCGTGGCCCGCATGCTGCATCAACGGCAAGCTTTCATATGCGGGCCTGCACATAAAATCAGGGGTTGCTGCTCAATGCGACAACCCCTGATTTTCATTGATTCAGATATTATCAGATCTCCTGTAACAAACTTAACGACATTGGTTCAGAATCTGTTTGAACTTGTTACACTGTCTTCGGTGGAAAACATGTTTCTACCATTTGCCTTTTTGAAGAATTACGGCCTCAGCTCATATTCTTCCGCCGCCAACGCTTCAAAAGTAAATCCGGATTCCGTCCTGTTCACGGTAACGGCCTGTCCCTTGCAGGTAACGGACAGTTCTTCGCCAATTACTGCGATTTCTCCGCTGAATCGGGGTCTTACCACAGCGCGGGAAAGCTTCCCGTTCTCCCAGTACAGGTCAACCTCATGCCCGCCTCTGGCCAGAAGTCCCTTACAGCTTCCCTCTTTCCAGGATACCGGCAGCGCCGGAAGAAAATGCAGTCCCATATGACTTTGCAGGAGACACTCGGCGATTCCTGCCGTGGCACCAAGGTTTCCGTCGATCTGGAAGACGCCTCTGGCATTTAACAGGCTGCGGGAGGTGGAGTGCGTCAGCATCTTAAGGATATTTTTATCGGCAGACTCCGCGTCGTTGAAACGTGCGTCCAGACAAATCTGCCACGCCAGAGGCCATCCGCCGTTTCCAGCCCCGTGAGCTCTGCGGCTCTCCAGAGATACTTTTGCAGCTTCCATAAGCTCCGGTGTGTCTCTCCAGTTGATGGAACATCCCGGATACACGGCATACAGATGGGATACATGGCCCATGCCGGGATTCTGCTCCGGATAATCCTGATTCCATTCCACAAGCTGTCCCCAGGAGCCGATCTGATCTTTGGGAAGCTTTTCAATCATGGATTTCAGAACTTCGCCATACTCCAGGTCAATTCCCAGAATCTTCTGTATCTCGATACATGCCCCGAAAAATTCCCGCAACAGCTGATTGTCCATGGTGGGACTTACGCACAAAGGCGTATCAGAACCGTCCGGAAGGTAATACCGGTTCTCAGGAGACACCGACGGACAGGTAAGCAGCTGCCCATCCACCTCCATCAGGAAATCTTCATAGAACAAGGCCATATCCTTGAGAATGGGATACATGCGCTCCAATATACTCTTATCTCTGGTGAACAGATAATGCTCCCACACATGCATACCCATCCATGCACCGCCTGTCACCCAGGGTGTGGATGCCATATAGATATCCTGAGGTGCGCAGTCACCGTAATAATCCGTATTATGATGGCATACCATTCCTCTCATACCGTACATTACACTGGCCGTCTTCTTGCCGGGTTCATGCATGGTCTCAAGCAAATCCATCACAGGCTCATGGAGCTCCATCAGATTGCCCACCCATGCAGGCCAGTAATTCATCTGCAGGTTGATGTTAATGGTATATTTGCTGTCCCACATAGGCATAAAATCAGCATTCCAGATTCCCTGGAGATTTAACGCCGAACTGTTCTTCCTACTGCCAGACACAATCAGATAGCGTCCGAACTGGAAATACAGAGCCGCCAGATCCGGGTCCTCTCCTCCGTCGCGCAGCGCGTTCAGCCGCTGCTCCAGATCGCCATCGGCAGGTTTCCCCAAATCCAGCCGGCAGATTTCCATAAGCGCTGAAAAATCTTTCACATGCTCTTCCCTCAGGCTTTGGTATCCCTTTTTCTGTGCCGCATCCAGCACTTTCACTACCTCTGCGCGAGGATCTGAAAAGCGGTTGGAGGTGGCGGTGGTCAGATAAATAACCACTTCACTGGAACTCTCAGCTGTCAGCTGGGATACCGGATTGACCAGTTTCCCATCGCATTCCACACGAAATGCCGCCGCAAACTGTACTCCCGCATCGTTTCCTGCCATTAAGAAAGTGCTGTCATCTATAGACTTGGCAAAGTCCACCTGTGTTCCCGGCCATCCGCCGCCTCTTGCCTGCATTCCCGGCCGACGGTCATCCTTGATAAACGCATCGGACACGGTGACACGGTCCAGCTTCAGCTCAAGGCGAATTGCCTGAGGGGTATCTGAGGTAAGGCGAATGCACATCACCTGGCCCGGATGGCTGACGAACATTTCTCTGTGATAGGAAACGTTGTCCATCCTGTGATCCACTGTGAGAATTCCTGTCATCAGATCCAGATCCATACCGTATGTCTCCGGCTTCGGAGGCTGTGGTCTTCCGCCCATGGCAAAGGGCATATTCTGATTCAGAGCCATGCTCAATTGCCCCACGAAGGTGTAATGGCGCTGAGAGTAAGGAACTCCCGCCATATACTGGGAAATCATTTCCTCCGCCTCATGCATCTTTCCATCCAGCATCAGCCTGCGAATCTCAGGAAGTTTTTCCTTAAACGCAGGATTGTTGCGGTCCATGGCCAGACCATACCACAGAGAATCGTCATTCAGAGGAATGCGCTCCATGTCGGTCTCTCCATAAACCATGGCCCCCAGCCTCCCGTTTCCCAGAGGCAGGGCATCTTTCCACATTTTTGCGGGACTTTCATAATACATGTGATTATTGTGTTTCATAAGAATCCTCCATTCACATTATCCTGTAGGCTGCCACATTAAAGCGTCCAGAACGTTTAATGTGATATCCCTATAATGAATTTGTAATTACTTAAACCGTACAGCCACATTTTAAAACCATCAGCTACATTTACCTGTACCAGAAACAGGTAAATAATTTACTCTGGCAGACCAAATACTTTAGTCTCTGGCCCGTTCCACTGCCGCCATCACCGCGCGGCAGATTGCATCCACCTCCGCTTCCGTATTGTAAGTGGAGAGAGAAATGCGGATACAGCTTCGCGCCCGTTCCGGGGACAGCCCCATTGCCGTGAGCACATGGCTGGGTTCCACGGATTCCGTATTGCAGGCCGCTCCGGTGGAAACGGAAATTCCGTTCAAATCCAGGAGAAGCATCAAGGACTCCCCGGACACCCCTTCAAACCCCAGATTGATTATTCCCGGCACCCGGCTTCCGGAATTGCCATTCAGCCACATTCCCTCTACATCCTTTAACCCGCAGAGCAACCGTTCCCGCAGCTGTTCCAGCTTTCGAGTCTGATCTTCCAGTGTCGCCACGCTGTCACACAGAGCCTTTGCCATGGCCGCCGCCCCGGGCACATTCTGAGTTCCCGGACGCTTTGTACGCTCCTGCCCACCGCCGAACATCAGATTGGCTACAGGGACATCTTTACCCACATATAAGACGCCAATCCCTCTGGGGCCATGGAACTTATGGGCGGAGAGAGAAAACATTCCTGCGTCCAGTTCCTTCACATCAACGGGGATATGCCCTGCGGCAGCCACGCCGTCAATATGATACAGAATTCCTCTTTCCCGGCACAGCCGCCCGATTTCAGCCGCCGGCTCCACGGTTCCCACCTCATTATTCACATACATTACCGCCACGAGAATCGTATCCTTCCTGCAGGCGGCTTTCAGTTCTTCCATGGACACCCTTCCCGTTTTGTCGACTCCCAACAGCGTAATCTCAAAACCGGCCTTTTCCAGAGCAGGAATGCAGTTTAACACAGCATGATGTTCCACTGCGGAAAAAATCATATGCCGTTTCCCCACCTGTTCCCCATACCTGGCAGCAGTCAGGATTGCCTGATTATCCGCCTCGGTTCCCCCGGAAGTAAAATAGACTTCCTCCGGTTCTGCGCCGATACATGCGGCTATTTTTCTCCTGGCTTCCTCCAGGACGCGGGATGCATCCCTTCCATCCTGATGAGTGCTGGAGGGGTTGCCATAATGTACCCTCATACACTCTGTCATGACCTGCAGGGCCGATTCTGATATCTGTGTAGTTGCGGCATAATCCGCATAAATTCTGTCCATTTTTGATCCTTCCTGTACAGATTCTCTTTTTTATGTTACAGTAAAATGAGATAAAAGTTTAACCATTTCAACCGGACCGAAGGCGAGGAAATCCTATGTTTTTAAAGTCGAAGAAAAAACGTTACCTTACTGTCACACAGAATGAATCTCTCCTCTATGAAGGGCTTTGGAATGAACTGCCGCTGACAGAAGAAATCATTCTGGAAAAAAGTATTGAATTCTTTAATGACAGAGAACCCTGTGCCATCCATCGCAGCGCCGTGCATATGCGCCTTCTGGCAGAGCTGGAGCAGCTTTTTTCCTCACCGGATTTCCACAACCGGTTCTGTGCCTATACCGGTTTCCCGGCAGACTGTAAATACAGCTTCTCAGAAAAGTAGAGACAAAAACAGTATAAAGAAGAAAATACTGTAGGCCAGCTTGACGACAGGCAGCATCTTCAGCGACAGATTGGACGCCGACATGACAGATTTTCCTCTGGATACCAGCACCACTACCAGTACCATCGGCACACACATAGCCGTCAGATAGAGTACCAGATTTCCCGCCAGCTGCATGTCAAAGCCCTGATTCTGCTTCACCATATAGAGAAGCGACGCCAGATATACCTGCCCCGTGCACAGAAACTCTCCCGCGGAAATCACAATCCCCAACAGGAACAATACCGGATACCAGAAGCGCTCCGGTATCTCCGTAAGCTTTTTGATCATGGTGTGGTTCCATTTTCGGAAGCGCTCGGGAAGCCGGAGTTTTTCCCTGCCATACTCCTTTCTCAGGACATGGATGAAATCCATCAGATAGAAAATTCCAAAGAAAAGAGCCAACACAGAGAAAGCAACCTTCATTCCCTTTTGCAGTGTCTGAAATACCGTGCCTTCAATTACACCGAGAAGCGTCCCGATTGTAAATCCCAGGAATAAATAGGTAAGAAATTTCCCTGTCAGGAAAACCAGGCTTCCCCCATAAAAATTTCGTCCCGACATCAGCAATATGGACAAAATCATTAACAGCATGGAGATGCCGCAGGGGTTCAGACCGTTTATGAAGCCCGTTACCAGCAGTTGAAGCTTTGATATTTTTGCGTTTTCTTTTTCCTGAGAGAGGCTGGTTATGATTTCTTCCCAGGAGCCCGCCGTATCTCCGTCCGCCAACATTCCTTCCGTGCCGTCCACAATCGCTTTTGCTCCGGAAAGGTAGCCTTTCCGTGAGAAGAGCAGCGGAACCTGCTGTCCGCTTTCCGGTACGCCATACAGTGCAAACAGCCTCCGAAGCACCAGAGCATTCTCATCTTCCAGAATATTATATATCAGCAAATCGAATTTCTCATTGGATAAATCATTCTGTAAATAAGCTTCCGCAGTCTGACAGCTCTCGCAGGAACCGGTTACGAACAGAACCAGCGTGGTATCGCTTTCTTCCACCGTTTGAAGTTCATGATAGAATGCCGAATCGGCAAGGGTTTCCGGCATCTGAGTCGTATCTTCATCCGAATCTGCTTCTGTATCAGTGCCGAAGTCCAGTGCATTCGATTCCGGGTTTGCTGCCGTCTTATCGAAACCGGACACAGAATCCGGTTGACCGTCACTCACACCTGTTTCAAGATACTGCGCCACCGCTTCTCCAATTTCCTGATAAGTTCCCCGGTAAACTGTTCCGTTCACCACGGCAGCCGGTAAATTCGCCAGAGTAAGCTCCAGCTGGTGCGTCTCGATTATTTTATTAAAATGTGCGGCGCCGCTGTCTTTATAGACATTATAAACGGTACAGTCGGGATTCTCAAATCCGGACTTGTCCAACTGGCTTAATACTTCCTGCAGGAATTTATCGTCTTCATGGCAGCTCTCACAGGGAGCAAGGATAAAGAGCTCCACAGGGATCGTTTCCTGTCCTTTTTGACTGCTCCCGGATAGATTTTCTTTTCCATCTGTGGTTGTTTTATGGTATATGATTACCATCACAGACAGAAAAACCAAAAAGGCTACCACCCACAATAGTAATTTCTTTGTTGTAAATCCCGTTTTTTTCACTGACTATCTCCAACTGTTACTGTAATTTATATGTGGCAGTAAAGCCATTTCACAATTTATATTGCCTTATCATGTTCATATTTATAGTAACATTAGAAGGTACATCCCACAAGTCTTATTGCTACGAAATATCCGACCTTTAATACATATGAACAAAATCCGGCCAGGAGACCTGGCCGGACACACTTTACCTAAAAAGCTTAATTTCCAAGTGCCGCCATATATGCATCATAACCGCGCTGATATGCGGCAATGTATTCCTCAACGCCCATATCTTTCAGTTTCTGAATATAAGCATCCCAATCCTTCTCGATATCCAGGCTGCCGTCGATGAACTGTACCTGGGCCTGGCTTACATAACCACCGATTGTCAGAGTGCCTTCAGTCACAATCCTGGCATCCTCACCCTCAAATGCAAGGTTTGGAACAAGGGTATCTACAGAAGGAGCGTACTGATCATACAGCTCCGCACACTGCTGGAACCAGTATTCGGTGGAGTGGTCGGGATCCTCGACACGTAGAGCAGCTCTATTATCAGCAGTGCCGCGCTGAATCATCGCATCCGGTGTATAGCGGTAATCCGCATAGGTCTTGGACAAGCCGCCGTCTTTCACATAATCATAATCCTCAGGGATTTTATAAGTCTCATAGGTGGGAGTTCCTCCACCCAGAGAAATACCCTCGCTGGTATAATCCCAGCCGATACCCTGGGGACCGCCGCCGATATGACGAACCGCATCTTCAGAGCCCATGAAGTCGAACAACGCTACCACAATTTCAGGATACTTACAGGTAGCAGAAACCACACCAATACAACCCTCAAAATAGGTCTGAAGACCACGTGCTGAATATCTGACGCCCTCAGGACCTGCAACGGGTGCCAGAATCTCCCAATTCTGCCATTCGCCGTCTACCTGCTGCCAAAACTCAGAGTTCTCCACACCGCCGTTAGCGTAAACAGCCACCTTATTTACCTCTGTAGCATCCATGGTAGCTGCGAACTGGGTGTTATCCTGCAGGAAAGTCTGATTGTCCAGAAGGCCTTCTTCAAAGAGTTTCCGCATGAAACGCAGACCTTCTCTGTACTCATCCTTCATTACGGCATACTCGATCTTGCCGTTATTTACTACCATTCCGCCGGCCACGGTGGGATTGGTATTGCTCAGGGGATTGACGCACTGTGTAAAGGAGTTCATCATCCACACAGTAGGGTCGGTGGCCCAGCCGCCGATATACCCGGACATGGGAACCTCATCCGCGATACCGTTGCCGTTGGCATCCTGTTCCTTTACCATCTTCAGGAAGTTGTAAAGCTCTTCGGTGGTCTCAGGGTTCTTGCCGCCTAAGAATTTCTCAACCCAGGGCTTGTAGATATACATACGGTGCTGGTACATGCAGTGGAAGCATTCATTTAGACCGCCGTAAGTATAGATATGTCCATCGCCCATGACCAGATCGCCCTTTCTCATGGGGCTCTGTTCGTTCATCCAGGTCCAGTTCTCCATTCCCTCAAGCATATCTTCCAGAGGAAGGATAAGGCCCTGAGAGCCATAGGAGAGTACTTCAGCCTTAGTCCAGCCGGTACGCAGGAAGAAATCGGGCATGGAATCCTTATCTCCCATAATCAAATTAAGCTTTGTTATAGCCTCATCACCAGTCAAGTCGTACACATAATCCAGATGGATATTGGTCTGCTCTTCAATCCAGTCATTCACCCAGTTATCCTGGAAGCTTGTAACACTCTGGTCAGGATTGTTGACGAAGACGGTCAGGGTCAGCTTCTCCTTCAGCGGGAACACCACGTCCTTGGGTGAATCGAAGGCAAAGGGATCGGCTGAATCTCCGCCTCCGCTTGTGTCGTTACTTCCCGCGGCTGAATTTCCAGCCTCGGAACTTTGCTGATTACCTGCATCCGAGCCACAGCCGGCGAACAGGGTTGCTGTAAGTGTCAATACGGTAACGATTGACAGCATCTTTTGGAACAATTTCTTCTTCCTCATTTTTTTCCTCCTCTTTCTTAATATGTTTTTTTATTAAACGGACATCACAGGGAATATCCGGTTTAACCATTTTGCACTTTGATTTCCGAAGTAACAGCTTAGACAGATTAAATCGTTACTTTCTGGAATCATCCCTTGACGGAACCGATCATGACGCCCTTTACAAAGTATTTCTGTACGAAAGGGTAAATAATCATCAACGGCAATGTACTGATAATAATGGTTCCGTATTTCAACATCTCGCTTAAATACTGGTTCTTCCGGATTGTCTCCGGGTCTATGTTGGACTGGTTCAGGTTCACCTGAGACAGCAGGAGAATTCTCCGAAGCACCAGCTGCAACGGATATTTGTCTTGGGAATTCAGGTAAATCATAGGATTAAAGTAAGAATTCCAAAGTCCTACTACCACCCACAGAGACAACACTGCAATGATGGGTGTGGACAGAGGAATTACGATTTTTGTGAAAAACCGAAAATCCGAGCAGCCGTCCATCTCCGCAGCTTCCTGTAACTCCTTCGGAATGGTATTTGCGAAGAAGGTGCGTGCTACGATGATGTTGTAAGCACTCACCGCACCCGGCAACACTACCGCCCACATGGTATCCATCATCTTTAAATTCTTGATCAGCAGATAGGTAGGAATCAAACCGCCGGAGAACATCATGGTAAACAGAATGATTACCGTGAAGATCTTCTTTCCCCGAAAGTCATCCCGGGAAAGAGGGTAAGCGGCAAACAGGGTCAGCACCATGCTGATGATTGTACCCACAAACGCATAGATGATGGAATTCCGATATCCTGTCCAGATGCTCTGATATTTAAACACTGCCTTATAGCTCTGTAACGTGAGACCTACCGGAAAAAGCTTCACCTTACCGCTTACCAGCGCATCCCCGGAACTGAAGGAACAGCTGACAATGTAGATAAGCGGGTACAGGACTGCTATGAGAAGAGCAGTAAGCATGATATAATTAATAAAGTAGACCACCTTATCCTGTGTAATTTTTTTACGTTTCATATATCCAACTCCTTTCCCACTCTGCAGATTTACAGGAATCCTGTCCCGGAGAGCTTATCCGCAATCTTATTCGTGATCAGAATCAAAAGCAGACCAACCAGCGACTGGAAGAGACCGATCGCGGTAGAATACGGGAAATCCGGGAAAGTGGAGACCAGAGACACCTTATAGGAATAGGTGCTGATAACCTCCGACATTGCAATGTTGTTCTGGTTCTGCATTGCCAGAATCTTCTCATACCCGATATTCAGAGTACCGCCCATATTCAGAATCAGCATAATGATAGCGGTGGGAATGATGGCGGGAAGATCCACATACCAGATCCGCTGCAGCAACGTTGCGCCGTCAATGATAGCAGCCTCATGCTGCTCCTGGTCCACCCCGGCCAGAGCCGCCATATAGATGATGGCCCCGAAACCAATACCCTGCCAGACGCCGGACCACACATACAGAGATGAGAAATAACCGGCGTTTCCCAGAACATTGATCCCAAAGTTGTTGAATAAGAAACTTCCGATGACACCTGAGCGGTTGTCAAATATCATGTTGATGATACCTACAAACACAACGGTGGAAATAAAGTAAGGACAATAACTTATCATCTGGACACATTTCTTGTACGCCAGATTTTTGGCGTAGTTTAGAGAAATTGCCAGAATAATGGAACAGGGCATGCTGACTAACATGGAATAGACGGAAAGCACGATCGTATTGCGCAAACATTCCCTGAAGTTATAGTTGCCAAAGAACCGGATAAAATTGTAGAAGCCATGATTGGGAGCCCAGGGACTGCCCCAGATACCAAGGCTTACCTTATAGTCCTTGAAGGCAAGTATGACTCCATACATTGGGGCATAGGCAAAGATAAACAGCATGATGATTGGAAATGCAATCATTACATATAACTGCCAATGTCCGAGAAAATATTGACCAAAGGTCTTTCGATGTCCAGTCTGAATTTTCGTCTTTTTTGACATTTTCTGTTTTCACTCCTTTCTCTTTTTGCTTTCATCATAATTCAACTCTATCTTTGTGCACAAAAAAAGTAAATATACACTTACCTTTTTTGTTATTCATTTCTTAATATGCCCGCGTCAAAAGTGGAGTTTATCGGCAATTTAGAGCTTGTGCTGTAAATCTGATTGTGGTATAATCCTAACGTACAATATCGCGTTCAGGGCAGGACATTTCCCTCGCGACAAGACAGAGAATTTAAAAGTGTATGAGACAAGGGTGTCTTCAAGGTATACTTGAAGACGCTTTTTTTCGTTCAGGGCTGTATTTGAATGTGTGCAAAGCATAAAAAGGAGGAAATTTCATGTCAAAATATATATTCATCACAGGCGGCGTTGTCTCCGGGCTGGGAAAAGGAATCACGGCGGCGTCTCTGGGCAGGCTGCTCAAGGCCAGGGGATTAAAGGTGGCGGCACAGAAGCTGGACCCATATATCAATGTGGATCCCGGCACCATGAGCCCCTACCAGCACGGAGAAGTATATGTAACCGAGGATGGAACGGAAACGGATCTGGATCTGGGGCATTACGAGCGCTTTATTGACGAAGACCTGAATAAATATTCCAATCTGACTACCGGTAAGGTGTACTGGAATGTGCTGAATAAGGAACGCCGGGGAGAATATCTGGGTTCCACAGTTCAGGTCATCCCCCATATTACCAATGAAATCAAGGAATTTGTCTACAATGTGGGAAAGAAGGCAGATGCGGATATCGTGATAACGGAAATCGGAGGAACCATCGGCGACATTGAATCCCAGCCCTTTATCGAGGCAGTCCGTCAGGTTTCTCTGGAGGTGGGCAGAGAGAACAGTCTGTTTATTCATGTGACGCTGGTGCCCTTCCTGCGCGGGTCGGACGAGCATAAATCCAAACCTACCCAGCATTCGGTAAAGGAGCTTCAGGGCATGGGAGTCAATCCGAATATCATTGTCCTGCGGTGTGACGAACCTCTGGAGGAAGCTATTTTCAGGAAGATATCCCTGTTCTGTAATGTGAAGCCTGACTGTGTCATTGAGAATCTAACCTTGCCTAATCTTTATGAGGCACCCCTGATGCTGGAGAGGTCTGATTTCTCAGCTGTGGTCTGCCGTGAGCTGGGGATACAGGCGCCGGAGCCTGATCTGGAGGAATGGAAGGCCATGGTGGAGCTGTGCAGAAATCGAAGTGGGAAGGTTCATATCGGCCTGGTAGGGAAATATGTGGGCCTCCATGACGCCTATCTGTCGGTGGCGGAGGCTTTGCGCCATGCAGGCTGCTACCATAAGGTTTATGTGGAAATCCACTGGATTGACGCAGAGAAAATCACTGTGGAGAGCAGCGAGGAAGAGCTTTCCGGGCTGGATGGGATTCTGGTTCCGGGAGGGTTCGGCAGCAGGGGAATCGAGGGAATGATTCTGGCGGCAAAGTATGCAAGAGAAAAGGGACTGCCCTATTTCGGCATTTGCCTGGGTATGCAGATTGCCGTCATTGAGTATACCAGGAATGTGGGAGGAATCCCCAAAGCCAATTCAGGAGAATTCGACGAACAGTGCATGGATAAAGTCATTGACTTTATGCCGGGACAGAGCGGCGACATTGACAAGGGAGGGACGTTAAGGCTGGGGGCCTACCCCTGCGTGATTCAATCCGGAACCACGATGGAGCGCTGTTACGAGACCAATCTGATCAGCGAAAGACACAGGCATCGCTATGAATTTAATAACGAATATCGTGAATTCCTGCGGAGCAAAGGGCTTGTAATCAGCGGGACCTCTCCTGACGGAAGGCTGGTGGAGACCGTAGAGCTGGAGGACCGCCCGTTCTATGTGGGAGTGCAGTATCATCCGGAGTTCAAGAGCCGTCCCAACCATCCCCATCCGCTTTTCAGGGGATTCATTGAAGCGGCAAGTGAGGCGGCGCGACGCCGGGAAGAGAGATAGAAATTGCAGAAGCTAAAAACAAAATGGAATAAACAAAATAGGCAGGTAAATCAGAGTATAGGATAAAAAGAAATACGGAAACAGAAAATGAGAAATACAGATAATAAGCAAGAGACAGAAAAAACAGGAAAGGCAGGAGTAACGTCATGAGCGTTCATGAAGAATGCGGAGTGTTTGGGCTGATCAGTCCCAAAACCGCCGATGTGGCAGGGGCGGCCTATTACGGATTATATGCTTTACAGCATCGGGGGCAGGAGAGCTGTGGAATCGTCGTCAATGATGACGGTATGTTTTCCTCCCATAAGGATCTGGGACTGGTCAGCGAAGTATTTACCTCGGATACCTTATCCCGTCTTCCCCGGGGGAATATGGCGGTAGGCCATGTCCGATACGGAACTACGGGCGGCACCAATCGGAGAAACTGCCAACCGATTGAAGTAAACCATCAGAAAGGAAAGATGGCAATCGCCCACAACGGGAATCTCAGCAACGCTGCGGAACTTCGCAATGCGCTGGAATTGTCGGGAGCTATTTTTCATACCACAAGCGATACGGAGACCATCGCTTATATTGTGACAAGAGAACGACTCAGGACGCCTTCTATCGAAGAGGCCCTCAGCGCCGCCATGAATGTACTGGACGGCGCTTATTCTCTTATATTAATGTCTTCACAGAAGCTGATCTGTGCCAGAGATCCCTATGGATTCCGGCCCCTGTGTTATGGAAAGACAGCGGACGGAACGTATGTGGCGGCATCTGAAAGCTGTGCGCTGAAAGCGATTGGAGCGGAATTTATACGGGACCTGGAGCCGGGAGAAATCCTGGTGTTTGGTCCGGAGGGTATGGTTTCCCGCAGAGAGCACTGCGGCAGAAAGCAGAAAAAAAGCTGCATTTTCGAGTATATCTATTTTGCCAGACCGGATTCGGTTATTGACGGGGTATCGGTCCATGGAGCAAGAATTCAGGCGGGAAAGATTCTGGCCAGAAAGCATCCTGTCCAGGCAGATATCGTGATCGGGGTACCGGATTCCGGTTTGGACGCCGCACTGGGATTCAGTATGGAATCCGGCATTCCCTATGGAATAGGATTGATTAAAAATAAATACATTGGCAGAACCTTTATTTCTCCCGGACAGAATGCCAGAATGGACCAGGTGAAGATTAAGCTCAGCACCATTGAAGAAAGTATCAGAGGAAAGAGAGTGGTTCTGATAGATGATTCCATTGTGAGAGGAACCACAAGCGGCCGCATTGTGAGATTGGTGCGGGAAGCCGGCGCCAGAGAAGTTCATATGCGGATTTCCTCCCCGCCCTTTCTGCATCCCTGCTATTATGGGAC
The DNA here is from genome assembly GCA_948896875.1 of uncultured Acetatifactor sp. Classification (GTDB taxonomy): domain Bacteria; phylum Bacillota; class Clostridia; order Lachnospirales; family Lachnospiraceae; genus Acetatifactor. Next base: position 24,809 of record CAQUWW010000004.1, read on the forward strand.
GGACATTGATTCCCGGGAAAATCTGATTGCCTGTCATCACAGTGTGTCGGAGACGGCGGAAATAATCGGCGCGGACAGCCTGGGCTATCTGCCGGTATCGGAGCTGAGTTCTCTGATCGACAGCTGTGGATACTGCAGTGCCTGCTTTGACGGAGCCTATCCTACGGATATTCCCACTGATACCAGAAAGGACAGATTTGAGCAGAAGCTGGGTAAAAATAATTAACGGAACATGCCTTGGTTAATTGGAAGAAATATGGTAGAATATGCGCAAAGGGCAGAGTCAAGTGCCCGAAGAAGCAGCTGCCGTGCCTGCACGAGCAGATGATTATTCATGACAATAGAATCCTCGCAGAGCGTGGATTCTATTGTACGGGGATTTGACGAGCGAAGCGAACCCGGAACCCGAGGTATATAAACATGGAGAAAAAGGAAATGCAGCAGGTTGCAGAAGTGGAAAAAAAGACTGAAAGGATATGGAAAAGGAAGCACTGGCATCCGGTTCTATCAGGATTTCTGATTCTGGCGATGGCGATTTCCTTTTTCTTTTTATTGTTCCGGTTTGAAGATTTATGTGCAAAGGCAGGTGTCTTAACTTCTATTCTGATGCCATTTATTTATGGTGGTGTGATGGCATACATGCTGAGAATGCCATGTAACTTTTTTGAAAAATACCTGGAAAAATGGCTTTCGAAAAAACTGAAAAAGAGAGCGGGAGGATTTGCCATATTGCTGAGTCTGTTCTGTGCGGGACTGGTTCTGTATCTGCTGATCAGTATGGTGGTACCTCAGTTGGCGGCCAGCATTGCATCCATAGTCACACAATTGCCGGGGGCGGCTGAAAGGGCATCAAAGTGGACAGAGGAATTGCTGGCGGATAATCCGGTGATGGAAAATTATCTGCAGACAGCCATGGAAGCAATCAATGAGAAGATTGAGGCCTGGGCAAGCAAAGACCTTCTTCCTGTGCTGATGAGTATGGTAGGAGGATTCGCCGGTACAGTTTCCACAGTTGTCACTTTTTTATTCAATATCTGTATCGGAATGGTGGTATGTATTTATGTGCTTGGCTCGAGGAAGCTTTTTGCCAGACAGGCCAAGGCTGTGGTCTACAGCATTTTCAAACCCAGGTGGGCGGATGCGATATTGAATGAAGTGAATTACGCGGATAAAATGTTTGTCGGCTTTTTCAGCGGGAAAATATTGGACAGCGCAATCATCGGCCTTATCTGTTACATAGTTTCTCTGATTTTAGGATTTCCCAATGCGATGCTGATCAGTGTCATTGTGGGGATCACCAATATCATCCCCTATTTTGGTCCCTGGATTGGAGCAGTTCCGTCGGCTCTGCTGATTTTGATTGTGGATCCCATAAAATGCATCTGGTTTTTGGTGTTTATAATCGTTCTGCAGCAGTTTGACGGCAATATTCTGGGTCCCCGCCTTCTGGCCAACAGCACAGGCCTGTCCGGTTTTTGGGTTCTTTTTTCTATCACGGTGTTCGGCGGGGTATTTGGATTTGTAGGTATTTTAGTGGGTGTGCCGGTATTTGCCGTTATTTATGACCTGCTTCGGAAGCTGGTGGTGATGGGGCTTAGAAGAAATCATAAGCTGGAATTGCTGGGAGCCGGTGAGAAGGAAGAAAAACGGCAAGGCAGCCCGCAGGAGGAGCAACAAGGAGATCAACAGGAGCAGCAAGGCAACATGCGGGAAGGGCAGCAGGGCAAAAGTACAGATGTCTGACATAGAATTCAAAGGTTTCAGAAGCAGGGTTCTGTGAATCCGAAAGGGCAGTCCGGGAGGAGCTATGGAACAGAATATTTTAAAAAAGTTTGCGGCGCTGGATGCCGACGTCATTTGCCAATGCAAAACGATAACGCAGCCTCTGGGCTTTACCCCTTATTTTCACAATCATGACGGATGTGAGATATTGCTGATTCTGGGAGGTGTTCTGGATTTTTATACGGAATTCGGAGGAGCAAGACTGGAACGGGGCGACCTGGTTTGCATCAATGAATATGAATTCCATCGTGCGGATGTGGTGACGAAGGGACAATATGACCGTATCGTAATCAATGTCAGACATAATTATCTTGCCCGGATTTCCACATCCAGAACAGATTTTACCGCATGTTTTCAGCAGAATCCACAGAATTCGATAAAAATGACACATTTGTCAGAAGAAAAAATCGCAGAGTTAAGCGGATATGCACAGGCGTTGCAGGAAAGCCTGACACAGGAGAAAATAGGAGATGAGCTTGTGTCCGATGCCTTGTTGAAACTGATTCTGGTGATGATTGTACGGCAGTTTCTGAAGCAGGAGATGTCGGAGAAAACGAATATTGTGCCATGGCTGGTAACAGAAACATTTAATTATATCGAGGATCATCTGTCAGAGGAAATTACTCTGAAGAAGCTGGAAGAGCATGTCCATCATAACGGTACCTATATAAGCAGGTGCTTTAAACAGATTACGGGCATTACACTTCAACAGTTTATTATAGCAAAGAAGATTACGCTGTCCTGCAGATTACTTCGGGAGGGCCATGCGCCCTGTGATGTATGCTACATGACAGGGTTTAATAATTATTCTAATTATTCCAGAACATTCTCAAAGCAAATGGGAATCTCTCCTAAAAAATACCAGATGATTAACAGGTAAAAATCGCATTTCGCAAAGAAATTAGTCGTATTTGGTGTATTTGACATCAGAAAAAGGGTGGTAGAATGAGAATATCAGGATACCGCTTTTTATTATGCACAGGCCCGTAGTGGAAAGTTTGTCGCTGGTGTGGTATGCGGGCCGAGCGGCGGGTAGTGGAGAGGGAAGCGGGGAAATGGAGGGAAGGACAGAGGATATGGAACAGAAAAAAGACGGAATGAACTACGCACCAAAGGGAAGGCCGGCTCCGGTTGTTGCTCCGGGAGAATTCTGCATAGCGGCGATTGCACTGGATCACGGACACATTTACGGGATGTGCAACGGACTTACGGAGGCGGGTGCGAAGGTAAAATGGGTTTATGATCCGGATGAGAAGAAAGTGGAAAACTTTATCAAGGCTTTTCCGGAAGCAAAGGCGGCGGCCAGCGAAGAGGAAATATTGAAGGACCCGGAAGTGAAGCTGGTATGCGGTGCGGCAGTGACCAGCAAACGTTGCGAGCTGGGACTGCGCGTCATGGCGGCAGGCAAGGACTATTTCACAGATAAGGCGCCGCTGACTACCCTGGAGCAGCTGGAAGCGGCAAAGGAAATGGTAAAGCGCACCGGAAGGAAATACATGGTGTACTACAGTGAACGGATTCATGTGGAAGCAGCTGTTTTTGCAGGACAGCTGGTTGAGGAAGGCGCTATCGGAACCCCCATTCATGTGGACGGATTCGGACCTCACAGAGTAGGGAATCCGAAGAACAGACCGGATTGGTTCTTTGAAAAAGAGAAGTACGGCGGCATTTTATGTGATATCGGCAGCCACCAGATCGAACAGTTTTTGTTCTATTGCGGCGTGAAAGATGCGAAGGTGCAGTACAGCCAGGTGGGAAATTATGGCCATCCGGATTATCCGGAGCTGGAGGATTTCGGAGATGCGGTGCTGGTGGGCGATAATGGGACGACGCAGCATTTCAGAGTGGACTGGTTTACGCCGGACGGGCTTTCCACCTGGGGAGACGGACGGACCTTCATTCTGGGAACCGAAGGATATATAGAGCTGAGAAAATATGTGAATGTGGGAACCGGAGACGGAAGCAGCAATCATGTATTCCTTGTGAACAGGGAGGGAGAGCAGCATTTTGAAGTATCCGGAAAGGTGGGATATCCCTATTTCGGCCAGCTGATTTTAGACTGCATTAACCGGACGGAAAATGCCATGACGCAGGAGCATGCCTTCAAGGCGGCGGAGCTGTGTGTCAGAGCGGAGCTGCAGGCGGTTAAAGTAAAATAGACAATAATATGTAATAGAATTTTGATAATAGAATCTTGTCTTAGATTCTATAATAGAAACTGCTTCGCAATTTCTATTATCAAAGTTCTATTATATAAAGAAAAAAAGAATGGGTAATTAGAAGGAGACAGTTTTCAATGATAAATGTGGCAATTGTAGGAACCGGAAATATTGCAAACGCCCATGTGGGAGGCCTGCTGACCTTTCCGGAGAGATGTAAGATAGTGGCTTTGTGTGACATCTATCCTGAGAAGGCGCAGGCGATGAAGGAAAAATACCAGCTGGACTGTGAAATATTTGCAGACCACCAGGTTATGCTGGACTCGAATTTAAAAATTGACCTGGTACATGTGTGTACACCGCCCTATGTGCACTGCGAAATCGCGGTAAACAGCATGAACGCAGGATGCAATGTGGTGGTGGAGAAGCCTATGGCCACCTGCCTGGCAGAGTGTGACCAGATGCTGGAGGCGGAGAAGCGAAACGGTGTGACCATGGCCTGTATCGCCCAGAATCGCTTCCGGAATTCCATTTACAGGTTGAAGAAGACGGTGGACAGTAACCTTGCGGGAAAAATCTGTCTGGCAAATGTGCAGTCCGCCTGGTGGCGGGGGCATTGCTATTATGACCTCTGGTGGCGGGGAACCTGGGAGAAGGAAGGCGGCGGTCCAACTCTGAATCATGCGGTTCATCACATTGATATGCTGAACTGGCTGGAAGGAAGAATGCCGGAGTCCGTTATGGCCATGCTGACCAATGTGATGCATGACAATGCGGAGGTGGAGGATCTGTCTCTGGCCTGCCTGCGTTACGCGGACGGCAGCCTGGCCCAGATTACCAGCTCTGTGGTCCATCACGGGGAGGAGCAGGGCATCGTACTGCAGTGCGCCGACGCCAAAATATCCGCACCCTGGGAAGTGAAGGCGGAGGTCACCCAGGCCAACGGATTTCCGAAGCAGGAAGGAAACGAAGCGCTTAAGAAAAAGCTGGAGGAATTCTGGGAACAGATTCCGCCCCTGGCCCACGAGGGCCACACCGGAGAAATCGAGGATGTGTTGAATGCTTTGGAAAAAGGCGGAAGACCTCTGATTACCGGCGAGGACGGAAGGAGAACCGTGGAGGTAATAACCGCCATTTATAAGGCGGGCTTCACCGGGCAGCAGGTAACACTTCCCATAGAAAGCGGGGATGAGTATTATACTTTTGAAGGCGTACTGAAAAATGCCATTCATTTTTATGAGAAAACAGCTTCTGTGGAGAACTTTGCGGAAGAAAGAATTACGGTGGGAAATTATAAATAAAAGAAGGGCAGCAGGAGGACAGACATGGAGACATTGCGGTTTGGGGTAGTGGGAATAGGAAATATGGGAAGTGCTCATGCGGTACAGCTTTTTGAAGGCAGGGTAAAAGGAGCCAGACTGACGGCGGTATGCGACATAGATGAAAAGCGTCTGCAATGGGCAAAAGAACGTTTTTCCGATAAGGTTTTGCTCTATGAAAGTGACGAAGCGCTTCTTGACAGCGGAGAAGTAGATGCCGTGATGATTGCAACACCCCACTACTTTCATCCTGTGATTGCAAGGATGGCTTTTGAAAGGAAACTGAATGTACTGACGGAAAAGCCGGCGGGGGTGGACACTGCAAGCGTGGCAGAGATGAATCGGGCGGCGGAAGAAAGCGGTGTGGTATTCGGGATTATGTTCAATCAGCGAACCAATCAGCTTTACAGAGAGCTGCATGATCTGGTACAGGAGGGCGCGCTGGGAGATATCAAGCGTTTTGTGTGGATTATCAATAACTGGTACCGGACCCAGGCTTACTATGATTCCGGTGACTGGCGGGCTACCTGGAACGGCGAAGGCGGCGGTGTACTGCTGAACCAATGTCCCCACAACCTGGACATCTGGCAGTGGATTATGGGAATGCCTGCAAGGCTTCGAGCTTTCTGTAATGTGGCCCATTATCATCGGATTTCCGTGGAGGATGACGCAACGATTTACGCGGAGTATGAGAATGGTGCAAGCGCCGTATTCATTACTTCCACCGGAGAATGTCCGGGCACGAACAGAATGGAAATCAGCGGAACGCTGGGAAAGGCTGTCATTGAGAATGGTACCCTGAAGCTTTTTCTGCTGGAGAGGGACGAACGTGAAATCTGCTTTACCTCGAAGGAAGGGATGCCCAGGGCAGAGGTGAACTGCCAGACCATAGAACAGGAAGGACCGGACGGCGGCCATCTGGAGATTTTGCAGAACTTTACGGACGCCGTATTGCAGGGGAAAGAGCTGCTTGCGCCCGGAACCAGCGGAATCTGCAGCCTGGGTATCAGCAATGCGGCTTACCTGTCCGCGTGGAAGGATGAGTGGGTGTCACTTCCGGTGGATGCGGAAGAATTTGCCAGGCTTCTGGATATCCGGAGAAAAAAAGAGGAAGTAACGGATAAAAAAGTACAAAAAGAAAAGATGACAGGAGAGTATTCCAACAGGTGGAGTGTCCGGTGGTGATATGTTTTAAAAGTTTCTTGACTCCTACGTTACGTAATAGTATATGCTGTGTTTACACGGGAGGAGGAAGTGACAATGATGACGGTAAATGAAGTAAGCGGACTGGCCGGAGTGAGTATACGCACTCTGCAATATTATGATAAAATCGGACTGTTGAAACCGACGGGTTATACGCAGTCCGGTTATCGGCTGTATGACGATACGGCGCTGGAGACGCTGCAGCAGATTTTACTGTTTCGGGAGTTGGAATTTCCACTGAAAGAAATTAAAGAGATGATTTCCAGACCTGATTTTGACAGAAATAAAGCTTTGGAGCAGCAGATTACGCTGCTGAACATGAAAAAGGAGCATCTGGAAAATCTGATTCGTTTTGCCCGTGATATACGAAATGGAGGAGTGAGGACAATGGATTTTTCCGCATTTGACACGAAGAAGATGGATGAGTACGCTAAGCGTGCCAGAGAGCAGTGGGGAAGCACTGCGGAGTATCAGGAATTTGAAGAGAAGTCCCAGGGCAGGACAAGGGAAGAGGAGCTGGAAACGGCGAAAGAGTTTATGCAGCTGTTCGCAGAGTTCGGGGAATTGAAACAGGAGAAACCGGCTTCGGAGAAAGCACAGAAGCAGGTGAGAAAGCTGCAGAATTATATCACAGAGCATTTCTATACCTGTTCCGATGAGATTCTGTTCAGTCTGGGGCAGATGTACGCCGGAGGCGGAGAGTTCACGGCAAACATTGATAAGGCAGGCGGAGAAGGAACCGCGGCGTTTGTGGCGGAGGCTATCCGCATCTGCTGTGGGAAATGATGTGTACGATCCTGATTTTGCTGAAGAAGCAATAATATCCCACGAAGAGCAGGCTGGTGATCACCCAGGTGAGAGGATAACTGAAAATGATGGTGTATATCTCCGGCCTTCTGGGCACAGCCAACGCAATCCACAGTACGCGGATAAGGCATATGCCGCTGAGACAGATCAGCGTGGGAATCCAGCAGTCTCCCACACCACGCAGGGCGCCGGAGAAGATTTCCACACACAAATAGGTAGAGTAGACAGGAGCAAGGAAACGGGTAATCTGTACTCCGATGCGAAGGACTTCCGGATCTGCTGTAAAAAGGTGGAAAATACTTTCACAGCCTAATATCACCGCTGTACTGACCAACAGTGCGGCGGCAAAACTCATACAGAGACAGGTGCGGATACCTTTCCGCACCCTTTCTGTTTTACCGGCGCCATAATTCTGCCCCACAAAGGTAGTGATAGAGATACCAAAGGAGCTGATGGTCATCCAGAAGAAGGCATCCACTTTTCCGTATACGGTCCAGGCGGCCACCGTGTCCGTGCCCTGACCGTTGATGGCAGTCTGGATAATAATATTGGACAGGCTGTACATGACGGACTGCAGGCCTGCAGGAAATCCGATTCGGATAATCCGTTTGAACATTCTATGGTCAAACCGGATTCTACGAAGCTCCAGATGATGCATATCTTTTGTCCGTACCAAAACCCACAGTACCAACAGGGCGCTCAACGCCTGAGAACAAATCGTTGCAACCGCCGCCCCGGTGACTCCCAGCCCACAGTATGCCACGAGAAGCAGGTCCAGCAGAATATTGGTAAAGCAGCTGGCAATCAGGAAATAAAGAGGGCGCCTGGAATCCCCCACAGCCCGCAGGATACCGGAGCCTACGTTGTAGATCAGATTCCCGATGATCCCCGCAAAATAGATGCGGATATAGAGTATCGCCAGGTCCAGCACATCAGCCGGTGTATCCATGGCAGTCAGGATAGCAGGTGCGGCCACGATGCCGCCAACCATCATTACCAGTCCGCCCACAATGCTGAAAGCAATGGCTGTATGTACCGCATAATCCACCATCTCGGCTCTCTTAGCGCCGTAATATTGGGAGATAATGACAGTGGCACCGCTGGCCAGTCCTACGAAAAAGCCTACCAGCAGGTTGATGACCGTTCCGGTCCCTCCCCCTACCGCAGACAGAGCTTCCTTTCCTACAAAGCGGCCCACGATCACCGCATCAGCCGCATTATAGAGCTGCTGAAACAGTGTCCCGAAGAGAATGGGAAAGAAAAACAGGAGCAGCTGTTTCCAGATGACTCCCTCTGTAATCTGATTTTCTTTTGTCTGGTCTGCGTTACCCATTTTATCTGTAAACCGCCCTTCTTACCGTGAAAGTCCTGTAACTTACTTGCGGAAATCGCGCAATCCTATCAGTAGTGATATTTCCGATTGTAGCACTGTTGAGGGAAGTTTTCAATATAAATGAAAAATTCATAGATTCTACTGTTTAGAGAAAAGGACTGAGCCTACCTGACCCAGTCCCTTTGATTTTTAACTCCCACTTATGCTGGTAGGGTACACCGCTTTTTTAGCTCCCACTTATGCTGGTAGGGTACACCGCTTTTTCAGCTCCCACTTATATTGGTAGGGTACACCGCTTTTCGGCATCACCGTCTTGCGTTAGTATTATACGAAAAACGATAAATCATGTCAATGAATTTTGGAAAACTTATAAGTTATTTTAAGATTTATTTAACACTACCACGATTCACAGAGCAGTTGAATTCAGCTGTGGAAAGTACTATAATACAGGTAATGAATCGGAACGATATATTTCGTACAGGATAGGAAACATGACAGACAATATAACGAACAGGAGGGTAAAAATAGAAATGAAAACAGTTGTTCAGAATGAAGAGTATAAGGTAATTTCAATAGATGAACATACCTGGCGGATTGAGGATAAAGGCGTGCGTTTTTTTCTACTGGAGGGTACAGAAAAAGCCTTGTTGATAGACAGCGGAATGCAGGTACATTGTGCGAAAGAGATTGCGGAAGGACTGACGAAGCTGCCCCTATCTCTCCTGATTACCCACGGAGACCGGGACCATGTGGGCAGCAATGAGGAATTTCCTTCTTTTTACATGCATCCTTCGGAGGCATCAAATTATTATAATACGCAGAAAAAGACAGGCAGGTTTATCCCGGTGCAGGAGGGGGAGATACTTGACCTGGGGGAGCGGCAGCTGGAAATCATTGCTTTGCCCGGACATACGCCGGGAAGCATTGCGGTGCTGGATAAAAAGAACAGAGCGTTGATAAGCGGAGATCCCATACAGGATGGCAATATATTTATGTTCGGTGTCCAGAGGGAGTTTCATGCCTATGTACACAGTCTGGAAAAGCTGGACCGCTATAAAGAGGACTTCGACCTTATTTATCCGTCCCATGGCAGCTTCCCTGTGAAGCCGGATTTGATTCCCCGGTTGCGGGAGGGTGCGGAGAAGATCCTTTCCGGAGAGCTGGAGGGAGAGGATTTCGAGATGTTTGGAAATCACATTAAGCGGTATAATGTGGGAGTTGCGACGTTTCTGTGTGAGCCGTAACGACAATATATAAACTGCAATGTGAAATAACATTTGGAAATGAAGGGCCGTCAGGTCAGACAGAATCAGAAATAAAAAGGCAGAGAAGGCAGGGAGCATAAGTATGCCGCAGGGATATGACAACGAAATCTTATATCATTACACAGACTTTCAGGCGCTGGACGGAATTCTCCACAGCGCCCAGCTTCGTGTGAACAATATTCTGAATATGAACGATGCGGCGGAGATGCGCTACTTTATGACAGGACTCTGTGACGCGGTGGTAAAGCGGCTGGAGGAGGAAGGGGATACCGGACGGGGAGAGCAGGTCCGGGCCCTTTTTGAGAAAGAGCTGAAAAAGGAATTCTACTATTCCGCCTATGCCGCCTGCTTCTCACTGTATCGGGATGATGCGGCCCAATGGGAGCGGTACGGGAACAGGGGAAGAGGCGTATGTATTGCATTTCAGGGGGAGCATCTGCAGAAGATGGCCCAGGGAGCGTTGTCTTTGCAGAGGGTTTTTTATCAGGATGATATGGCGGCCCATAAGCTGACAGGTATATTTTATCGCCTGATGAAACGGGAGAAGGATCTGACAAAGGAAAGTCCCGATGTGGAAAAGGCCATGAATTATGCCTGGAGCTGTTCCGCGGCGTTCAAGCACCCTTCTTTTTTCTCTGAGCGTGAGGTGCGGCTGGTAGTCTCTCCGTTTGTAAAGGAACATTTAGAGGTGAAGCCCTGTTATCATATCAGTGTGGAACGAATCAAAAAATATTACCCGCTGGACCTGATGTCCATGTGCCGGAAGATTGGAATTGGGATGGAGGACCTGATAGCGGAGATTATCATCGGGCCGGAATCTACCCAGGCGAAATATATCCTTCAGGATTATTTGCGGGATAACGGCCTGAGCGGGCTGGCGGAAAAGGTTTCTCATTCCAAATGTCCGCTGAGGAGATCTCCAAAATAAACCTATCCTTTGCGCGGATTTTCACAGAAAAGTTACAGGACTGTCATAGTAAATAGAATAAAGAGAACGAGAAGAGCAAACAGGGAGAAGCACAAATCTATGGAAGAGCATCGTATTGCAGTTATATCAGACACACATGGCATTCTGCGGCCGGAAGCAGTGGCTGTTCTGAAAACCTGTGAAATGATTCTTCACGCAGGTGATTTTGACAATGAAGGGATATGGAAGGATTTGAAAGAAATCGGTCCTGTATATGCGGTTCGGGGAAATGCGGATAAGGACTGGGCAGATGATTTTCCGGAGGAGCTACCGTATGAAAGAGAATTATTCCTTTATGGGCTCAGAATTTATATGATTCACAATAGAAAACAGGGCAGGAAGGATTTATCTGGTATCGACATGGTAGTCTTCGGCCATTCCCATGAATATGAGGAAAGCAAAAAGGGAGAGGTGACATATCTCAATCCCGGCAGCTGCGGACAAAAGCGCTTTCATCTGCCGCTTACCATGATGGTGCTCACCCTTTATCCGGAGAACCACCAGTTCCGTACGGAGAAAATTGACTGCAATCCGGCGGTTCCTGACGTGTCGGCGGAAAAAGCGTCACCGAAACCCTTCGGCGGATTTTTCGGCAAAAAGAATTCCATGCCCTCGGCCGGTAAAATGAATAAGCTGATTCAGAAAATCATAAAAGAAGTAGATGCCGGGAAGTCTGTTGAGGAGATTGCAAAAAAGAATCATTTGGATATGGAGCTGACGGAACAGATCTGCCGCATTTATGTGACGCATCCAGGCGTAGATGTTGACGGAATTATGGATAGAATGGAAAGAAAAGGCTTATAATTTTCCAGTGCATACTTTAGTAGACTTTGGACGTATTTAGTGGTATTCGATGTGTCCGGATAGATTACAAGACAGTTACAAATATACAAATAAGAAGCATACAATGGCAGAAAAACAAAAGATAAACAGGGAAGATGTAAAGATTTTATTTGACTCTCCTTATATCCGCGTGGCTGATTTGCAATATGCGCCGGGCAGGCATTATTATGATGCCACCCGGCGGACAACCGATGACCTGACTGCGACGAAATCAGATGAAGAGTTCAGAACAATGCTTCCGGATGCGGTAAGCTGTATTGTGATTGTGGATACACCGGAGGAAGAGCCAAAGCTGCTTCTATCTTATGAGTTCCGCTATCCGACCGGGCAGTTTCTGCTCAGTGTGCCGGCGGGATTGATAGACAAGGAGGACAGAGCAAAGCAAGATCCTCTCCTCACTACGGCTTTGCGGGAAATCAAAGAGGAGACCGGGCTGGAAACGGCAGCAGGGGATGCTGTGTTTACAGTCAATCCGCTGCTTTTCTCCACTCCGGGAATGACGGATGAAAGCAATGCTCTGGTATGCGTGGTCCTTCATTCTGCGGACCTGTCCGCGTTGTCCCAGGAAGGAGCGGTGGGAAGCGAATTATTTGACGGTTTTGCACTTCTCACCAAAGCGGATGCTCTGGAGGCTCTTCGGAAAGGCCGAGACGCCCGGGGGAACTTTTATTCAATATACACCTGGGCGGCGCTGATGCTTTTTGTATCGGATATGTGGAAGGAGCAGGATTCTTTTCACTCATAACAGTTCCACATTCCCCATTGACAGATTTTATTCTTCGTAAAGAGGGGACTGTACTCAGCCACATCAGGAAAGCAGACTGGCAGGTTGTATAGTCAGCTCAGGAAAAATACATACGGAAATATCATCATTAAAGCTGTATTGGCAGGTATTTTTCTCGTAATCGAAATCATAAACGTTTACAGTTCTGGTGATGGGATTTATAATCCAGTATTCCCGCACACCTGCTGTCCGGTATTTAAAAAGTTTTATACCATAGTCCATTTGCTGAGTGGAAGGCGAGATAATCTCGATAATCCAGTCAGGTGCTCCGTTACATCCCCGATCATCCAGCTTTGATTGATCACAGATAACGGAAATGTCAGGTTCCACATAATTTCGGTCATCCTGATTCAGGAATACTGCGAATGGGGCGGGGTAGACCAGACAGCCTCCATTTTTGGTTCTGATATAATCATGAATTCTGGCGGAAAGATTCATGATCAGATGCTGGTGGATTCGAGCTGGCGGTGCCATATCATAAATACGTCCATCAATCAGCTCGGCCCTTTGACCTTCGGGAAGGGCATAAATATCATCCAAAGTATAAAGTCTTTCCTGTGCTAATGCCATCTTAATAATTCCTTTCTGATAATAACAGAGGTGAGCGATCAAAAGCAGATTCTATTATCTAAATACTATCATAAAATATAATTTGTATTGTTTCAAGAAAAATAAGTAGCTTTAAAAAATATCCTGCAATATAAATTTCAGGGAGAAATAGCAGGAGACACTTAAAATTCTATAAATTTATCCATATCCTGTGGTAGGAGCAGCAAATATCTGATATCATAGATTTAGACTGACAGAAAATAGTTTTTAAATTGAGTAAAAGAGGTGATGCGGATTGAATCAAAAACTGAAGGAAAAGATTCTGGAATCCCTGTCCGCCGTGCTTCCCATAACGGGAATCGTCCTGTTGCTCAGCATTCTGCTGGTGCCCATAGATCTGGGAACCATGGTGATGTTCCTGGTGGGGGCGATTCTGCTGGTGGTGGGAATGGGATTCTTTCAGCTTGGGGCGGAGATGTCTATGACGCCGTTGGGAGAAGGTATCGGTGTACAGATATCCAAAGCCCGGAGGATTCCGCTGATCTTTCTGATTGGATTTTCCATGGGTGCGATTATTACCATCTCAGAACCGGATCTCCAGGTGCTGGCAGAGCAGGTGCCGTCCATTCCCAATCTGACCCTGATTCTGACGGTAGCTGTAGGAGTAGGAATTTTTCTGGCGGTGGCTATTATCAGAATTTTGTTCCAGATTAATCTGTCAACCATATTGATTGTGCTGTATGCTGCTTTGATTGGAGTTTCCTTTTTTGTATCAAAAGATTTCCTGGCGGTGGCCTTCGACTCGGGCGGTGTGACCACAGGTCCCATGACAGTCCCTTTCATCATGGCTATGGGTGTGGGTCTTGCTTCGGTCCGCGGTGACAGAAACGCTTCCAGCGATAGTTTTGGTCTGGTAGCATTGTCCAGTATAGGACCCATTCTGGCGGTACTGATACTGGGGATGTTCTTCAATCCCAGTGAGACCGCATATGCCGCGTCCGGGGTTGCCCATGTGAATACCACCCGGGATGTTGTGAAGGAATTTCTGCTCAACATGCCTCCTTATGTGCGGGAGGTGCTGATATCTCTGGTGCCGGTGGCGGCGGTGTTCGTGCTGTTCCAGTTCTTTACCCATCGATATCCCCGCAGGCAGGTAAAGCGTGTGACGGTAGGCTTCGGATATACATATATCGGTCTGGTGCTTTTCCTGTGCGGCGTCAACGTGGGCTTTGCTCCGGTGGGTTCTCTGCTGGGAAACGAAATTGCGTCTGAAGCCTGGAAATGGCTTTTGATACCTATCGGCATGCTGATCGGATATTATATCGTTAAGGCGGAGCCGGCGATTCAGGTGTTGAATCGTCAGGTGGAAAGCGTAACCAACGGTTCGGTGTCTGCCAGGTCCATGAACCGATGTATGTCTCTGGGGGTATCGGCCAGCGTGGGCCTGTCCATGATGCGGGTGCTGACGGGCCTGCCCATACACTGGATTGTGATACCGGGTTACATCATTGCATTGATTTTATCCAGATTTGTGCCGAAGATGTTCGTAGGTATCGCATTCGACTCCGGCGGCGTGGCCAGCGGACCCATGACCACCACGTTCCTGCTTCCGCTGAGTATAGGCGCCTGTGATGCCATCGGTGGAAATCTGATGACGGATGCTTTCGGCGTGGTGGCGCTGGTGGCACTTACGCCGCTGATTGCTATTCAGCTGATGGGCATCGTATACCAGTACAGACTGAGGGCGGAAGGCCAGATGCCTGTACAGGAAGCAGTATTTACGGATGCTATGGATGACATCTTTGAATTTGAGGAGGGCAGTGTAAATGGCGGACAATCATAAAAAGGCGGCGTTTCGGATGTTGCTTCTCATTGCCACACCAAAGCTGGTCAATAAGGCAGTAGGGCTGTTTAAGGAATGCAATGTTCCCACGCAGTATATTTTTCACGCCCAGGGAACTGCTACCAGTGAGGTCATGGATATGTTGGGCCTGGACGGTGTGGATAAAAATATTCTGATGGGCATGATGCCGAAGGATTTTGCCGATGAAATGTTGAAAAAGCTGCGGAAAAAGCTGCATCTGGGTATGCCGAATACCGGTATTGCCTTTACGATTCGGATGTCCGGCAGCAGTGGTCACCTAATGCAGTTGATTGAGAGTCTGGAACCGGAAGAGAAGAAACTTGTGGAGAGGAATGATACGGATATGACGGATAACGAGTACAGCATGATTATGGCCATTGTGAATCAGGGATTCAGCGAGGATGTAATGAATGCGGCCAGGCCCAAAGGCGCTTCCGGCGGCACAGTGTTCCACAGCAGGCGGATCGGAAGCCAGGAGGCAATGAAGTTCTGGAAGATCAGCGTGCAGGAGGAGAGAGAGGTGGTCATGATCCTGGCCCAGAAGGAGGATAAGCTGGCCATCATGCAGGAGATTGGCAAACAATGCGGAATGCACAGCAAGGCTCAGGGAATTGTCATGTCCCTGCCTGTGGACAGCATTGCAGGGCTGGACTGATTACAGGGGCAAAAGAAAAGCCTAGTGCTCGTTAATTTCATACAGATACATGTTTCCTTTTTTCCCTGTCCGGGTCACTGTCTCCATATGATGGAGGATATTCAGAACCATCTGGGCCAGGGAGAGAGAAATGTGTGCCGCCGCGGCGAACTCCCGGGAGGTGAAGGCACCTTCCAGCTCCGGGGGAACAAACTGCATGTAGTCCTGCGGGCAGTCGATTTCAAATTCTCGTACAAGTTCGGTGGGAATGCGGTCATATTTGGTTGCTTTCCGTCTCCTGCTTTTGGGACGGCTGCTCAGGATCTTATATTCTTCCACATCCATCAGGACCAGCCGCAGCCGGAGATTTGGGTCTTTCAAGTACATTTTAATTTTATACAGTTCGGGGAAAACCACATAGGGGTTGCCTTTTACCGGGGATTTGCGCTTTCTGCTCAGCTCCCCGGTTTCTTCGTCTATCCAGATAATCCTGGTTTCCCGGGGAATGGGGTAGACGATGGTCACAGGGTACAGAGGCAGAAAGGCGCCCAGCTTCCCCCGCATTTTGTCAAACTGTCTGGTCTGAATCTCTATGATTTCACCCTCTGCGTAAATATCGGCAATGTAATTTTCTATGGGAATTTCCTGCCTGTCTTCGTCAGGCTCATAGTAATTTTTCAAAATGGCATGAACAGTTTTCTCAGACAGTGTGCCAATACCGAAACGCTGTCTGTCGATTCCTATGACTTTTCTTTTTGCTTCTTCAAAACTTCTTCTGTCAGGCATATTTATCCTCACTGCGCCTCTGAACAACGATTTTCCTGTATCGCGTCTGTGAGCCATGGACGGACGATACTTTTGTATTATAGCAGATTTTGGACAGAAATGACACATGCTTTTATTTAGGCCGCCTGCTCCTGTGTCATACCCTTTTCATTTCGTGCATTTTTAAGCCTGCTTCCAATTTCCATATTTCATCCATCTTTATTTTGCCTCGATAAGAAGCATACCCAATATACAATATCCCTGAATGCTTTTCCATCAATTTACTTTTACATTGTAAGGAAAGGATGTAAAAATCCTTTTACAACGCCCGGAAATGCGGGAAATAAAACACATAAGAAGTATAGCATAAAATATACGGGAAAGGGGAAATAGACGGACATTTTGTGTGTCCGACTTACAGAAATAAAAAGCAGCTTATAGAACGTTGTGACAAACCATGGAAATTTTCGCGGAAAACAAGAGAGTCCATGATTTTTTTGTAGAATAACGAGAGCAAAAATGATTATACATCAAAAAATGTATTTCGAAGAAAAATATACCTTGACAGGCGAGGTATATTGTAATATAGTATAAATGAAAACAGGGACCATAAATGTCCGGGTGCTGCGGTACAGAGACAAAATGAGAAAAGGAGGCGGAACATGTCAATTACATCAGACATCCTTCGGGGACATACAGAAGCCATCATATTGGCACATCTTCTGGAGAAGGATAGTTATGGATATCAGATTAACAAGGATATCATGAAAAAGACGGATAATCGCTGTGAGCTGAAGGAAGCTACTTTGTATTCCGCTTTTCGCAGACTGGAACAGGCGGGCTGTATACGCACTTACTGGGGAGATGAGACAGTGGGAGCCAGACGCCGGTATTATTCCATTACGGAGGAAGGGCGCAAAGCTTATCAGTCCTACAAGCGGGACTGGGAAGAGGCAAAGGAGACGATTGACCAGCTGCTGGAGTAGGCAGTTTATCAGTGCCATCGGGACCGCCTGCCAGCGGGTACACACCCGTAAGCCTGTGGCCGATGCCGGTATACCAAGCCTGCATAACCAGGGTATGGTAAGGAAGAGATGAAATAAATGACTCAGTGCTATGCGCCGCATAAGAAATGAAAAGAAGAAAACGGAGGATTCCGGCGGCGGGAAAGGAAAATAAAATGGAAGCAAGAATCAGAAAACATATTGACGGACTTTTTAAGGATGCCCCGAAGACCAGGAAGGCCATGGAGCTGAAAGAAGAGATGATTCAGAATACGATGGAGAAATATCAGGATCTGGTGGGGGATGGATTCCAGGAAGAAGATGCTTACCAGAATGTCATCAATTCTATCGGAGATGTGACAGAACTGTTCGGAGAACTGGAAGAGAAAAACCTGTTGAATCTTCCGGAAGAGATGAGGCGGAAAAGAGCCCTGCTGAAAACCACTGCCGTTGGATTGTATATTTTTGCAGGCGCCGTATTCATAACGGGTATGGTGGTGGTGGATTTCTATCTTTCCATGATGCAGGAGGCAGGCCTGCTGGTTTTCGTCGCGGCAATTTTCCTCTGTATTCCTCCCACCTGTATGCTGGTATATGCGGCTAATATGTATCCTGCATTCAGTAAAAAGGAGGAGAACCTGGTGGAAACCTATAAAGAAGCCGTACATGCCAGGAACAAAAGGAAAGCGGTTAAGACTTCCGTCGGAGCCATTATCTGGCTGGTGACAATAACCATTTATTTTATCATCAGCTTTGCAACTTTCAAGTGGCAGGTGACATGGATTGCTTTTCTGATCGGAGCCTGCGCACAGGCAATCGCGGAGCTCGTCTTCAACCTCCGCCAGAGCGAATGAGTGGACGGGCAGAAGAACGCGTTGCCCGGATAGAAGCGGAACTTTTAAATGTTAAACAGGATAAAGAAAGGAAACAGCGCATATTTCCACATGGAAAAGCGTTGATTAAATATGCGCGGGACTCAAATAATGAGAAAACTGAAAATAACGACAATCATTTTCCTGGCCGGGGCAGCCATATGCCTGTGTGCCATATTAATCCTTCTCCTGACCTCCGACCGGAGATTCGGCTTCGGAGAGGAGAATAAGGACTACTCACTGGTATTGGAAAAAGAATTTGACCCGGCAGACATAAAGAGTCTGAAAATTGAATATGGGATGAACAGCAATGATGTGATTTTCTGTCAAGGAACGGGAGAATCCATTGTTGTGCGTGAATATTTGAACTTTAAACCGAAAGAGAACCAGATTTCCTCGGTGACGCAGGACGGTTCGGAGCTTCACATAAAGGGCGCAAGGAGAAACTCCTTCTTTTTCTTTTCTTTCCGGCCGAGAAACTCCTACACTGAGATTTATCTGCCGGAGGGTTTTGCCGAAAAGTTGGATACATTGTATGTAAAAACCCTGAGCGGAGAAATATATTCCGAGCTTTCCTTTGCATTACAGAACAGCTTTTCTGCGTCCAGCACCAGCGGAGATATCTTTTTTCCGGAGGTGAAGGCCAGTGAGATACAGTTCCATTCTACCAGCGGAGAAATTCATGTGGAAGCGGCCGGGTGCGGCTTGTTTTCTGCTTCCACCACCAGCGGTGACATTCGGGCGGAGCAGGTGACCGGAGAGTCTGAGGTGTCTTCTACCAGCGGAGAAATTATACTGGGCAGGCAGAATGGAGATATCACAGTATCCACCACCAGCGGAGATATCCGGGTGGAGGAGATGACAGGGAAATCATCAGTGTCTACCACCAGCGGTGAAATTATTTTCAAGCAGCAGAACGGTGATATCGAGGCATCCAGCACCAGTGGCGACATCAGAATAGAAGAGCTGCAGGGCAATTTTGAAATGGATTCCAGCAGCGGAGAGGTGCGAATAGCCAACGGAACCGGCCAGGGCAGGGCGGAAACCATATCCGGAGATGTGCAGATTTTCCTGGCGGAGCTCGCGGGAGACTTGAACATTTCCACTACCAGTGGAGAAGTATACCTTCGTCTGCCGGAGACAGTTTCCCTGACATTGGACTTTGACTCCACCAGCGGAGATTGCAGTACATTTTTTGACGATCAGCTTTCCTTTAATAAAAAAGGAAATAAGGTTGACGGGCAATACGGCGGAGGGGAGAGGCAGGTGCAGATTTCCACCACCAGCGGAGATCTGAGAATCAGCCAGTATTAAAGTGTGGCAGTAAGGAGAAAGAGTCTGGAATAGATTGAACTGATATATGGTAATACTGCAGACAATTAGCCGGCATCCGACGGGACGTCATTCATAGCCACCATGGCCATGGCATAAATCTTCAACGCCTCCGTCAGAAGCCGCAGATTCAGTCCTTCATCCGGCTCATGGGCACCGCCGTGACCGGGAGAGAACAGCTCTTTCCGCACCCTCAGATCTTCTTCTGATTCTTTCATGCCGCCGACACCATAGGCGAAGGCCCGGGGAAGCTTTCGTGCATAAGTTCCGCCGCCCATGACGAAGCTTTCTCTCTGCTCTCCGGTGATTTCATTATAGAGATCCGTCAGCAACTTTACCGCAGGGTGCTCTTTGGGGAAATAGTTCGGTGCGGAATCCCGTTCCAGTTCCCAGTGCATCTCATTCTGGCCGGCGGTTTGTTCTATGCAGGCCTGCATTTGGGAGCGGTCGGTGGATATGGCATAGCGAATATTAAAATGCAGGGAAATCAGGCCTTCTTCCAGGGTCAGTACGGTAGCGGCGCAGGTAGTCCTGCCCGAGACTTCATCGTTGCCGGCGATTCCCATATGTTCTCCATAATATTCTTCGGACAGATACGCCAGTTTGCCGAAGAGTTCTCTGTCTTCTGCCGGCAGAGGTGTAAGGGAAGCCAGAAAACGCATCAGCTCATAAATGGCATTTCTGCTGCCGTCAGGGAAGGCGCTGTGACGACTTTCCCCTGTGGCGTTTACTCGAAAGGTCTCCTTTTTCACTTCCACTGTTATGGAAGGAAATTTTGCCGCTTCTGATTTCAGGGCAAGCTCCAGCAATGCCGTACGACGTAGAACCGCATATGCCGCGTCCGGAATCATGTTGCTGGCATTTCCACCTTTCAGTTCCAGGATGGAAGGCGACAAAGGTTTGGTACTTTTCAGAGTCCCTTCCACGATTCCCTTTTCCCCATAACATACCGGGAAACCGCTGTCCGCAATCATGGAAAGCCAGGGAGTGGGGTAGTGATCCGTATAATAGGCCAGATCCTCCATACCTCTTTCCTCGTCGCATCCCACGAACAGACAGAGCTGGTGCTTCATGGGAATCTCCAGTTCCCGCAGACATTTCATCACGTACAGCATTCCAACAGCGGGACCTTTGTTGTCCTGGGCACCTCTTCCGATGAGGAAATGTTCCTTCCGTACAGGTGAGAAGGGTTCATACTGCCAGTGATTTCCAGCAGGCACCACATCCAGATGATTCCAAAATCCAATCATATTCTTCCAGTCCTTCTTCTGCTCTCCGATGCTGCCCACATAATTTTCATAATTTTCCGTGTAAAATCCATGCTCCCGGCCCAAAGCCAGCATTTCTTCCAGGCAGTCTCTACAGGCCTCCCCGAAGGGCGCCTCTCCCTCCTGGGGCTGAGAGACGCTGGGGAATCTTACAAGGCGCATGATATCTGCGGTCATCTGTTCGCGGTGTTCGTCGAACCAGGTGCTGATTTTGTCGTATAAGCTTCTGTCCATTGGTTCCTCCTGCCTTTCTGTTCTTCTGTTATTCAACCCTTTATCGTTCTCTTTCGAAAGTCCTTTTCAGTATAGCAGTTTCTATGTAATTTGCGAGACGTATAGTATCTGTGGACGACAGAATCAGGGAACTGTCCGGTGTCTACAGGCTATCCAGCTTTTCTCTGACCCAGCGAAGTCTCTCCGTAGGGATATCCGAGGGAAGCGTACAATCTGCGCCCAGGATAATGCCTGTTTTTCCGGCGGAGGCCAGAATTTTTTCCACCTCCTGCTCCACCTCTTCTCTGGAACCGGAGTAGAGAACTCCTCCCTTGCGATTGTCGAATCCACCCAGAACACAACGGCCGCCGAAATATTCCTTCCCCTCCTTCAAGGGCAGATTTTCCACATATATGGCCCAGTTTACAGCCTTCGAGGGATAATCCTGCCAGACTTCCACACGGTTGGGGTCTCCCGCCCAGCCGCAGCAGTGGAGGATATTATTCTCACTCAGAGTATTGGCATACTTGAGAACATCCAGCTCCGCGGGAGTGACCAGCCTGCGATACTCCTCTGCGGTAAAGCGGAAGGTTTCGGCATTCTGGACACAGTAATAGATACCGGTGGCTCCTGCCTCTGTAATGACTCTGCGGACCAGGGCCTTGACATCCTGAGCGATGACAGTAAACGCGTGACATACAGCCTCGGGATTCTCCCGCAGATGCTTCATCAGAAGCTCCTCGCTGGTACCGAACCGCATCAGGGACATGGGGCAGAAGACATTGTAGAATACACAACATTCATCCTTTACGGCATCCACGATTGCTCTGACCCGATTGACTTGATTTGTGATATAGGGATGATCGTCACCCAGAGGTGTCAGACCAAACCAGCCTTCGGCACAGGTCACCTTTTCGATATAAGGATTGGGGTAGTTAAAATAGCCGTCGCACATTACCTTGATCATATCCATGCCGGCTTCCCGATAAAGCTTCAGATGCTGCTCTACCATTGCGGCGCCTGTATCTTCATCCGAAGAAAAATGATACCAGAAGCCCATGGGGACCTTGTCTACAGGTTCATTTTGAAATGCTTTTAATACTCTTTCTTTTTTTGTCATAGCGACCTCCGTTCTGAATCAATGGTTATTATTTTGTATTGTATCTCTTTATGCAGGTTTTTGCAAAGGTAAAAGAACTATTTCGGAAAAAAAGCGTTTATAAAGTTACACAGATCAGAAAAAGAGTGAGATTACAGGGGGTAGACTACTATGAAAAAGACAGGACACATTGCTTTTTTATTAACAGGCTGTCTGCTGCTGGCCGGCTGTGGAGGCAAGCAGGATGCCGAACCTTTTGCAGGGAATGGCAATACTGTAGAAGGACAGGATGGCACAGGGCAGGAGGACAGTGATTCTCTGCCAACATCGGATAAAGAAACCGACGGAGGCGATTGGGAAGAAAGCCAGGGCGGAGAAGCAGAACGGGTGAAATACCGTATTGTGGACGGAGCCGAATCCGGTAATCTGGTACTGGCCGGAGAGGGATGGGGCAGTGTATACACGCTTACTCTGGGGGATGATTCGAAATATAAAGTCTGCCTGGACGGGGAAGAGGCGGACAAGGCTGCGTTGGAAGACGGCATGATGGTAGAGATCGGAAATGCTTATATTATGGAGACATTTCCCGGCCAGCTGGGAGGAGACCTTACTATCTATGCCTACAGCCGGGGGACACAGCAGAACCCGGGCGGCGAGTATTATGACTTGTGCGGGCTGTATCTCCAGGTGCTGAATGATCTGTGGGAAAAAGATAATGGTCTTAACAGTGAGGTTACGTATGTCAGCGTGGATTTGTCAGAGGCCCCCGGAGAGCTGACAGACGGGGAGAAGAGTGCTATTGCGTGGATTTTCGGTTGTCAGCATCAGGTGGAATCGCTTACGATGACACAGGAGGAGCTGGCGGAGGCAGGATATCTGACGGAGCTGGAAATGAGCAACAAGAGTAAGCTTTATCAGTGGGAGGATGGCGTATTATTCCAGATTACTGCCGTCCAGTGGGAAGATGGAGAGATTTATTCCCTGCCAGTGATAAAATTTGATGCCAGTAAGTGGCGCAGTCCCAGGGGAGCTTATTTTTTCTCCGATTGCTTTGCGGTCTGGCCGGAGATGGGGACATGGAGCGGCTACGAAATCGGCGGGGAGGCGATTTCGTGAATCTACATGAGTGTTTCTTGAAATACTGGGGGAGAACATGCTATATATGGTTATCCCTCTGTTCCTTTTTCTGGTAACGCCGGTTTTTGTTCTTTCCGGATACTCTGATTACATCCCGTTCCACTAATATCTTCAGCAATTCCCTTACTCTGGAGGCCTTCAACCCGATAAGGGCCGAGATATCGTCGGTCCGATATTCTGTTCCGATATCCATATATTCCGTAATCTGTCGAAGCCGTTCTTCTGTTATCGCCGATTTTTTATCGCCGATTTTTATCGCCATTTTTTATCGCCGATTTTTTGTATTGAGGTTTTTGACCAAAAAGTAATTGTAAAAATGCTCGATCAAGGAAATATTCTTCTATTACCTTTGGCATAATCTAACCCTGGCTTTCCAATACTGCATAGATATCCGGTACACCACTACCAAAAATTTCCTATTTTGTGTAACAAAATACTCTGCATGATTCGTTATAATTATATAAGGGAAAACTCAGCTATGATGGGGGAAATATGATATTACTGATGATGATAGACTCTCCGGAGGACAGGAGAAAATTTTGCATCCTGTACGAGGAATACAGATATTTAATGTATAAGGTCGCTATGGACATTCTGCACGACTGTTATCTGGCGGAGGATGCGGTACACAATGCATTTGTGAAGGTGGCCCATAATATGGGGAATGTGGCAGAGACGGACAGTAGACAGACGAAGAGTTATTTAATCATAATCACCAGAAATGCAGCCATAGATATTTTCAGAAAGAGAAAAAAGCAGATGCAGAGAGAAATCACCACAGATGAAATAGAAGAGGAGAAAATGCCTGCGACCTGTATGGAGGAAGAGGATATCGAAAATGAGGTGCTGAATATTCTGAAGAATCTTCCTGAAAAGTACAGGGATATATTTCTACTGAAATACTCGGCGGATATGGATAACCGTGAGATAGCAAAGGTGTGCGGTATCAAGGAAGGCACAGTGAGACAGCGACTTGCCCGGGGAAAGACGCTGATTGAAGACGAGCTTAAGAAGCTGGAGGAGGGCGGATATGCGGCATATGGAAGTAACTGATGAATGGCTCTATAAGTATATGCCGATGGTGGATGAAGCGATGATCAGAGAGCTTGAAGAGAGCACAGACTATACATATCAGTTCTCTGACAGATTTGAGCGGAAGATGAAGCGGCTGATATGGAGGGAGGCACACTGGTGGCTGAATGCTGGATACAGGCAGTTGAAACATGTGGCACTCCTGGGAATTTGTGTTGTGGCTTCCGTACTTTTACTGTCCTTGAGCGTGGAGGGAAACCGGATTAAATTCTTTGAGACGGTCAGCACTATGCTGGAGAGTTCTGTGCTGTATACTTACTTTACAGATGAACCGGAAGGAGAATTTCAGGCCAGAGAACCGGGATATCTGCCGGAGGGGTACAGGGAAACTGAGAGGAGTTTATCGGATATACATATGCTTTTGGTGTATGAGAATGACAGGGGTGAAATGATAACGTGGGAGCAGATACTTGCCTCAGATGGTGCCAGTGTGGGAATGGATACGGAATATGATGCTCGTGAAACAAAAGAAGTGAATGGAAAGTTTGTTACAGTTTATCTTTATTCTGATGGGTTTAAAGCTGCATATTGTGAATTTAAGGAATCTGTGTTTATACTGACAGCTGATAATTTATCAGTGGATGCAATCTGTAAAATGTTTATGTTTACAGGGTATCGGTAAATAATTTCTGGAAAATTTAACGAACAGATTATACTGTTTCGTTATAATTTTAATACCAAAGGAAGGAGGAAGAGAGCAGGGGGAAATTGATGCGGCAAGTGACAGGAGTTGTGGTTTGCGTATGCATGTTGCTGTGTGGAGGTGTTTCACCGATTACAGCTGTTGCAAAAGAAGCGAATATACAGATTGAGCCAAGATTGGCTTATATTTCTGCATATAATGTACAGCTTTCTATTTCTGATAACGGAGTTGCAACAATAACGGGTTCTGTAATGGGCAAGGCTGGTGTTACGCATACTTATGTAAAGGTTACTTTGCAGAAGAGTGAATCCGGAACATGGACAGATGTGGAATCATGGGAAGCATCCAGCGACAGCAGAAAGTCGTCTGTTGATACAACCTATCAGGTTTCCAGAGGCACATACCGTCTTGTTATGACATGCAGTGCAAATAGTGAGAGCACATCTGCAACATCAGCAACGAAGACCTATTAAGTATTATATAATAATATTATTGAACAGCACAAGACAGGAGATCGTGAAGTGAATTATTCGACAGGATTTCGTTCGGTGTCATTGGAGGAGGATCTGGAGGGGCTTGATGAGGCATATGACCAATGGCTGGAATTTCTTGATGCTAATGTGTTGTTGCAGCAAAGAAAATACTCGTGGTTTTTGACGCCTATACAAGGAATGCGGGAGGATGAATTTGAGGAGCCCCAATATTATTTGGGTTCTAAAAGAAGATATAATCCCAAATTTATGTCAGAAGAATATCATGAGTATCGCCGCAATATAACAGTGATGATGAAGCAGGGCAGGGAAGAGCTGTTGGCGGCACTTAAGACAAAAAATGGGGAGAATGGTCTGGCGGCAAAGATTCTTACAAATCTTATGAATGACAGTACAGACTTCTGGGTGAAGACCAGAGAGCTGTGGCCTGATGAGAAAGGGACAGCCAGAGGATAAGATTCCCATGATCAGATACGATGATGACCAATCATACGCAGGCATCAAATTCTTTATCCTACGGATGGACGCCTATTTCTGCGAAGGGTTCTTCCAGGACAATTGCAGAAGCGCTGAAGGAACAGGGATATGACATTGAAAAAAACCCCATAAAGGTTGATATTTCCAGAGAAGCAATAGAAAAATACAGGCAAATGCTCCAGAGCAGCAAGCAGGAAAGCCGTATAAAGATAGTGTATGGACAGCAGCAACCCGCAAAAGACCCGGTGACATATGGAGAGAATGGTTGCCCGGATAAAGAGGAGTTTGTGAATTATCATAAAATGATAAACAAAAAGTTAAATCTGAATGATTATTATAATCCTTATGTATCCATGAAAGATAAGACCTTCATGCTCTTGGAGGCCTATGGAAAATCCTATGACGAAATCGTAAAGGGTTATGAAAACGGCACGAGGGAAAAGTATATCATTGACATGGATGTGGAGGGGTATTATCGAAAGGCCACAATGGAAGAAGAATTGGCCCTCTTGCACAAGGAGTTTGAGATGGACGCTGATACGCTGGAAAGAACTATCTTGAAAGCCGACTGCTTTATGCGTCGGATTGATGCCGAAAATTCCGATGAATGGCTTGCTATGGGGATAACGAGCCTGGGAGAGGCGGCGAAAGCCAAGTCGTTCTATGAGCAGATGAAGGACGAAGAGAAGCTGACAGACCTGAAACAAAAGCTTATGGATGCGGCAAATTTATTTATCAGTCAGTATCAGCAGTTCGGGGGAAGAAGATTTAACGTTGTGGTGTAGCAGAAAAAAATGACATATACTGCATAACAATGAAGAAGAGCATTCATGCTGAATATTGCCTAATGTAATCATGCGATTGAATCCGTCAGCGTTATGCAGTCTGGTTTTACGGCAAGTGAAAGCGTTAAGCAGTATAAAATACAGGTAATTGTTCAGGATTCTTTGACAGAATGATTACCTGTATAGCTACATGTCATAACCTAAAATGTTCTAAAGAGTAAAGATGCAGGGTGAAGATAACTTCAAAAGAATATATGTTTTCCCATAGGATACTTTTCGGTCTGCTACTTTTGTTACATATACTCCTGCGTTCCCGACGATATAGCGTCCCGTTTCAATAATAATCCTTGCGCCTATCCGTACAGGTTAAATTCTTCAAATACGAAACAAGTGTATCGGGGTAATTGCCGTTCATGACATCTCTTGTCATCATTCGGACGGCATATTCCTCAAAAGCATTCAGCTGGCCTGCGTCATCACCGGATAAATAGTAGGATTCATCAATGTCAGGATATTCCCGTTTGGTTGCCACCACCATATCCGCAATCTCCACAACAGCAGGATGGACAACATGGTGCAAGAATTCATGTATCACAGAATCTGCCCGGAACGCACCGGAGCAGAAAATAAAGCAATTTTGGTCCAGATGGTAGTCGGCGGAGTAAACGCACTTGACCGGATTAATAATGATCTGAATATCCTGCACTGGGGAGCCATATTTGGATACACATATATCCAGGCATTTATCAATCATCTGAAGTGCTGCTTCGTGTCTGACATTTTGCGTGGAAAGCCATTCCTGCTCCCATTTCAAATAATCCGTGAAAGCTTCACTGGTTAATATCTCGGAGAGTGCCTTTGGGAAGTCGGATATCCATTCCCACAGCATTTGATCCCGCTCGTGGTCTGCAATGTTGGTGGCCCCCATGATTTGCGCACGAAATGTGTCATAGTCACGGAACTGTGAAGAATCCGGCAGAAGATAGAACGACGCTTTCTCCAGAATTGCCGCCCTGGGCCAGTATGGGTAGACCTGGCAGGTATTCTGCTTCACCCCCGCAAAAAAGTGCGGCACTTTCCCGGCATCAATGTACCTTTGGAGGAAAGCGATATGATCTTGGCTTCGACCCATGGTATAATAGTCATACCCACACTGTAACAGCGCAAAGTAGATTGCCGATATTTCCGGGATGTTTGAAATTGTAATATGCTTTGCACTGTCCATGGCCAAATTCACCACCTTTCTGATAATGAATCATATTTCTTCCACTAGTAGAAGAACCCTTCACGCCGAAGCAGCTTCGCAAACTCAAAAATCTGCTTTCCCTCAACATCAAATGGGAAAACAAAGGAAAATCCGATTTCTTTTTCATCGCAGGCCCGGATATTCTCTTTCAATTCCTGAACTGTCTGTCCGGGATGGTAGAAGTCCGCAAGGTAATCTTCCACGCCGTATGCTTCAAATTCCTGTTCGGCAAACTTGTCAAAAGAATATGCCAGTGCCGCGGTTCGATTCAGCTTTGTAGATACGGATATTTTATCAAACTGAATCTCAATATCACAAAAGCCCTTTACACCGATCACCGGGATGGGATAGGATTCTCGAAACCAATTTCCGTTTTCATCCTTGTGATAGTGTCCGCTATACCAACCGGATTCCAGTTCAAAAATTCTATGAGACAGGGAGTGGACAATTTCTGCCTGCTTCAGTTCCAACCGATAATAGGCATCATTGATTTCATTAAATAGTTGCTTATCCATATAACCATTCCTTCATCCGAATATAAAATATACTGTCATTATAGCACTAAAACAGGGGTTTTTCCACGCTTTTTCACACAAAATGCCAGCCGTAACAGCCGGGATTGTAATTTTCAGCATTGTAATTTTCAGAAGAAAGTTTCTTTTTGGGGAATTGTATGCCAGCTGAAAATAGATTATATTGTTATTGATCATTTTTTATTTACCTGAAAGCGTATGCGTATAGGAAAGGATGTGATATCATGGGAATGGCAGAATGTGAACCCGGAAAAGATGAGAAAATAGACGGCATTATATATGATATGTCGCCTGCGCCGGGATTTCAGCATGGAATTGTGAACGGGAATCTGTATACAATCATCAGGAAAGGCTTAAAGGGTAGTATATGTCTGGTGTCCATAGAAAATCTGGACTTTAAGTATCATCCGGATGAGAATGATGATTACCTGTGCCCGAAAGAATTTGAAAGGCGGCTCCTACAGTGGGACTCCAAAGTTCATTGCAGAGATACTAAGCCCCTCTACCGCAAAGAGGGACAGGGGAATGAAAATGGCAATATACGAAAAGGCAGGCGTGGAGGAGTATTGGCTTATATCTCCGGAGGGGCATCTGGAAATCTATTATCTGGAGGATGGCAGATATCATTTGGAAGAGAATTATATATTGCAGGATGATGCGGAGCAGGCATACTATAATGCAGATACCGAGATTCACTTGCGGGACTTTCCACATATCAGGATGGCGCTATGGGAGATTTTTGAAGGAGTGGAATAAACTGCCTGAAAATGGAAATCCTTATATTTGTAACTTACAGGTTGCAGAATAGGGGATGCAGGCAGGAAATGATATCGTTTTTGGAAATGGTGCAGCGTTATCCGATTGGCGCGGAGGTAAATGTGCAGGCAGGAGACAGGGAAGAAAAGCGCCGGGAAATACTGGGATATGAGTATTATAATGGGACGGGATACCTGGTTTTTCGGGATAATGAGAAGGTGAATGTAGAGCAGGTGGCAGGTTTCGGTTGTCCTCGGACGGAAAATTTTTGATTTTAAAAATTTTAAAGAAATGGAGTTTCTTAATAAAATATTAGGCAAGTCACAATAGAATAGTAAAATTTCTGGACCCTTTTGTCTTTATAATCAGATAGTGACAGGAGGGTTTTTATGGTGGAGAATTATGTGGGAATGGGTGGACGGCGGTCTACTGAATCACAAAGAAATATACAATATATGACTGGTAAGAGAGCCGATGAGCGGGATAGAGCCATGCAGTATGCAGTCGGACAAAGAACCGATGAGCAAGTCAGAAATATGCATTATACAGCAGGGCAGAAAACGGTTCGGCAGAGAAGTAATAGGCCATATACAGAGAGACAAAGAACCGTCAGGCAGGAAAAGGAACTGCAATATATGAGATGCAGTACAGCCGGTCAGAAAGTATCCGGCCGGAATGGAGCCGGAGAGAAAACGAAAGGCACCAGGAAAATGTCCGCGATTCGGCGGAGAAACAGGAGGATAAAAAGATTCTGTACAGTGGCAGCAGGGATTGTACTATGTCTGGGGATTGTGGCGGCGATACAGGGAGTACAGGAGGCTATGGCTGGCTTCTCCATGGGACTGCCGAACCGCCCAGGGAATGGGCAGATTCTTGATGGAGAGGAAGTATCTTTGATTGCCGGAACGCAGGATTTTAGCGAAGAATTGCAGGAGCTTTTGGAGAAAAACGAGGAAACGCGGGACTATGTGGAAAATTATCCCAATCGGACTCAATACAGCAATCAGGTTATAGATCTGACAGAAGATTTCACTGCCGGAGAAATTCCACTGCTGATGCAGTGGGACAAGCGGTGGGGCTATAACGCATATGGGGACAGCATGATAGGACTCGCGGGCTGCGGGCCTCTTTGCCTGAATATGGCGTATTTGTATTTTACGGAAGATCTGACCATGACGCCCAGAAAGATGGCGGAGTTTGTGCAGGAGAGTGGATATCATACGGCTGCGGGAACCAGCTGGAGTCTTTGGACAGAGGGTGTGTCGGAACTGGGGCTGGAAGGCAATGAACTTTCTCTGGATGAGAATGTAATGCAGCGGGCATTGGACACTGGCGGGCTGATTATATGCAGTATGCGGCCGGGAGATTTCACTACCACCGGGCATTTCATTCTGATTCGGGGATATGGGAAGGACGGTTTCTATGTGAACGACCCAAACCGCAGAAGTACCAGCGGGAAGGTGTGGTCTTATGACGCTCTGAGAGGCCAGATTAAAAATCTCTGGGTACTGCGGAAGGAATTATAAATACCATCAGGTGTCCTGATAGTGCTGATCTGAAAGAAAAAACAACTGAGCCTGTGGCATATGAAAATCTCCTGTATATAGTAACACCCTGCCTTTCGACAGGGCGTTATGAACATTTTGATCCCGAACATTTATAGCCGCATATCGGGGAGCGGACACTATTTGTTGTCCCGAACATTTATAAGTCGCATATCGGGGAGCGGACACTATTTTATGAGGGAAGTAGATTAGGATTGCAGATATTCTGCATTATCCTTCACATGGCGATATATCATGACAGCACTTGCTTCATAAGCTCGGAAAGCCTGCTGCTTCCGCTGTTTCTCATCCCAGGCTTTCATCAGCCTGCGATGCTCCAGACGTTGTACGGTCAGCTTTTCTTCCAGAAGCTTATCCTGAATTCTTTTAGCTTCCGCCTTCTTTTTCAGATATTCTTTCAACAGCTTTTTGCGCCGGGCCTTTTTGGCTCTTTCCGCTTCCAGCCGCCTTCTTTCCTCGGCTCGTTTTGCGCGTTCACATTTCTGGATGCCATAGGTATAGCCATAGCTTTTATCCCAGGTATCCTCGATATGAATCAAGGCGAACTGGGGAGGGCAGCATCCATAATTCACGGCCCTGCTTTGGGCAAGGTAATTCAGGACTTTCTGCTCATAAGCCGGATCCTGTTGCATTCTGCGATAGGCGGCGTCTGTTATATCGATAAAAGTGAACACCTTTTTCTGAGAAGGATGCAGGGGCAGAGAATTTATTTTGTCGT
Source organism: uncultured Acetatifactor sp. (assembly GCA_948896875.1). Taxonomy (GTDB): domain Bacteria; phylum Bacillota; class Clostridia; order Lachnospirales; family Lachnospiraceae; genus Acetatifactor. The sequence continues at coordinate 56,314 of CAQUWW010000004.1, forward strand.
GGATATATATTTTGTATTCTGAAAGAGTCATGTCTTTCGGGGAGAGATAATATTTTTCTGCCATTTTATCGGCAAAACTGTCCCCCACTTTTTCGCTGTTGGCGGAAGGCGTTACCTGTGTGTTGTCATAGCTGGTACCCGTGGAGTATCCTGTACTTATTTTACTATCCATGTCAATCTCCTTCTATATTCCGGCAGGGTTCACCTATACGGACAGCGTCTGCCTGTCAGACTGTTGATGGCAAAAGAGTGCAGTTTGTAGATATAGCTGATGCCGTCAAATTTCTTATTTTATATATCGGGATGATAGAGGAATTTTATGACAGCAGGAGTACTAATTGTCAAAACAATGTAACAAACCGCTATTTTATTCATCCAAAGGAAAGAAAACAGAGAAAACAGGCACGTTATAAATTTCTTTTCATATCATATACAGGATAGAAATTAGGAGAAGACAATCGAAATGGCGATAGGATATTTGATGGTGCAGGCGCGGACCGCCCATGATGCCGTTCCGCTCAGCGGGATACAGGTGAAGGTACTGGATGACAGAGGGAATCTGCTTTATAATCTGACAACAGATGAAAGCGGGGAGACGTTGAAGGTTCCGCTGGAGACTTTAGATAAGAGTTTTTCCCAGAACCAGTATTTTTCGGGTCTGCCTTATCTAAGCTACAATGTGCTGGCGCAGGGAGCAGGTTTTAATACTCTCTATGTCACACATATTCCTATCTACGAGGGCGAGACAGCTCTGCTGCCGCTGGGGCTTGTTCCTATGCAGTCTATGCAGCGCAGGCCCGAGGAGAAGAAAATTTTTGTCGGGAAACCTGCTGTGGCCATGCAGGAAACTCGCGTCCAGGAAGGCGGGACTCCGAGCGGAGGGACTCAGGATGACAATGCTTCAAATGGCAGCCTTCCGAGCGGTGATACTCTGAATGGAGTCCTTCCGGGTGATGGAGCAGGGAATGCTATTACCCGGGGAGGAGAGGAGGCGTCTGACGGACGAGTGCTGCGACAGGTTGTCATTCCGAATCCCATCACAGTGCATCTGGGTGCTCCCGGCTCCTATGCGACAAATGTGCAGGTATCCTTTCCGGATTATGTGAAAAATGTGGCCAGCAGTGAGATTTACCCTACCTGGCCGGAAAATGCGCTGCGGGCTAATATTTATGCTATTATTACCTTTGCGTTGAATCGGGTGTATACAGAGTGGTATAGAAGTCGTGGTTATGACTATGACATCACAAACAGCACCGCATATGATCAGAACTTTGTATATGGAAGACCGATTTACGAGTCTATCAGCAGGGTTGTGGATGACATATTTAATGAATATGTGAGGAGGTCCGGCCAGAATGCGCCGTATTTTACCTCCTTCTGCAATGGAACTACGGTAACCTGTCAGGGAATGTCTCAGTGGGGAACGGTTACGCTGGCAGAGAGAGGCCTTACGCCTCTGGAAATTCTACGCAGCTATTATCCGAAAGACATTGAAATTGCCAGTACGGACGTTGTCACGAATGTAGTGACTTCGTATCCGGGGACAGCTCTTCGAGTGGGGAGCACGGGACTGAATGTGGAGACCATTCAAAAATGGTTGAACAGAATTCGCCGAAATTATCCGGCAATACCGGCCATTACGGATAAAGCGGGCACTTTCGGAGACAGTACCAGGGAAGCCGTTGTCAAATTCCAGCAGATTTTCGGCCTCTCTCCGGATGGGATCGTGGGAAAATCCACCTGGTTCAAACTGTCAAGTCTGTATACCGCGGTAACCAGACTGGCCGAACTGGATAGTGAAGGAGATACGCTGGGGATAGGAACGGTTCCGCCTTCCACGGTATTGCGGCAGGGTTCCACAGGGCAGGATGTTATCACTTTGCAGTATCTTCTGGATTATATTTCCGAGTATTACCCCGGGATACCGGCTCCGGTTCAGGATGGCGTCTTCGGAAGCGGGACACGACAGGCTGTCATTGCGTTTCAGAGAGCAGTACAGCTTACGCCGGATGGCATCGTGGGGGCTGCCACCTGGAAGAAGCTGTATGAAATATATCGGGGAATTAATCAGAATGTGCCTGTGCCCGGACCATCTCCGGAGCCGTCTCCAGGACCTGGGACAGGGACCGGAAGTCAGGAATATGTGGTTCGGGCAGGCGACAGTCTCTGGCTGATAGCACAGAGATATCATACCACAGTGGACGCCATTAAGAAACTGAACGGGCTGACCAGCGACCTGATCAATGTGGGGCAGGTCCTGAAAATTCCTTCTTCTCAGACCGGCCCCTATATAGAGTATACGGTTCGGCCGGGAGATTCTCTATGGCTGATTTCCAGAAGATATAATACCACGGTAGATGCTATCAAGAAACTGAACGGGCTGACCAGCGATATGCTGAATATCGGGCAGGTGCTGCGGATTCCGACGAGGTAAGATCTTACATGGAGCTGCTGTCAGGAGAATGTTATGTCAGCGCCGGCATGGAGCGAACAAATGCAGCAATCTCTATGGATAGTCAGATATTTTCCATTCTGAATTTCATTGCTGGTTTCGCTGACAAGGTGGACCGGTTTCTCACCCCAGGGATTGCGGACCCGCAGAGGTCCTCTTCCTCCGGTGAAGGTGACTTCCGTGCACCTTCCTGCGGCCGCCATGGCTTGTACCTGCCATCCCCTGATTGTGCGCATGCGGATCCTGGCATCCCATTTTTCCGGCAGGGAGGAGAACAGGTACAGAACAGGTTCTTCTCCCGGCGCCTTCGGATATCCCTGACACACGGCATTGGCCATGGCAGAGGTAAATATGTCCAAGCCTTTGGGCGTCCGGTGCCTGGGGGCCTTCCCGCAGCGTCAATCGGTTGGCCAGAATTTTGGTATTGGCACAGCCTTTCAGATCAGTAAAATCTTTCTCATAGGCGTCCAGATCATGCATGGCTCCCACAAAAGCTTCCATTGCATGGGGGTCGTTGCTTCTGGACACCGCATCCACACACATATCCAGCGTATTTACCTGTACTTTGCTGTCATATCCGTAATGTCTCTTAATCATGTTCAGCGTATTGCTGCCCAGTTTTCGGATTTCTTCCTTTTCTGTTTCCGGGGTACAATAGTCATATAAAATGATAGGATCGGAAATGTGTTCACAGTTTGCTCCGCCATACTGTCCTTTTGATCTGGCACTGGCCCAGCATTCGGCCTGCTCTTCCCCGGTGACCAGAGCTTCTCTTTCGGCAGAGGTGGGGATGGGCGCCAGCCTGTCCAGGAAGCTGCGCCATACGGGAATGCATTCCTGATCCGTTTCCAAAAGCTGGGCTGCTTTGATTGCAATAGGCAGGATGCCATGCATGGCGGCCATTTCAGAGACAGCATCTTTACAGTCCCACACAGATTCGTGGTTGTTACAATGCTCTATATGCAGTGTTCCATCTTCTCCCTCTGTGATCAGAGGAAGTGTGACATAAAACTGTGCCGCTCCCCGGATGAAGGGATATGCGTGGTTGCGCAGCCACTCTCTGTCATCCAGAGTCAGGAAGCATTTCCACATCCAGTATGCAATTTTGGCAGTTGTGGAGAAAATATGACTCACATATCCAAATACACCAAAACCTCTTTCCGCACAGCCGTCCGCTCTGTGGGAAATATAGCTGTAACGGGTATCAAAGGAATTTCGACCCTCCGCAAATTTTCGAAATTCTTCCGAGCGTTCCTCCCATTTTTTCCGGCAGGTATAAAGTGCGATGAATTCTTTCCGCAGTTCTTTCGGAATTTCTTCGGGACCATTGAACCAGGTGGTTTCCGGGATCCAGAGGCCTTCTGCGCCCCACTGCTGTGCCGCGGCTTTTTCACAGGCCTCCCGCCAGTTCTCCATATGGGATACGAAGGCTTCTGCCAGCTCCGTAAAGCCGGCGGAAATCAGTGCGGCATAATAGCAGGAAGAGTTATGCCACCAGTATTGAGAACCCCACATTTTAAAATCTCCGCCGGTACTGAAAAGCAATCCTCCGTAGCGCGGCATGAATTTACCTCTGGAAGTGATGGCCATGATGTACAGAAAGTAATTGATATCTTCTGTAATCTGTTGTCCCCGCCCGTTTGCGCTGGAAAAGTCAAGGTAGGGCGCGCGTTTCCAGAAGGCCTTCCACCATTGCTCATTGCGGAGTCTTAGAGATTCCATATCGGCACACCGTTCTTTGGTGGGAATCAGGTCAAAGGGTTTGCCTTCTTCCAGTGTGGCGTAGGAAGTGATTATCAATACGGTTCTGGCTGGCATTTCCGCCTGTTTTTCCCGGGGTAGCGCTTCCAGTACCGTCTCGGTGGGGGTTCGGTGCCAGGTGAAGACCCTGTTGTTCGGAGCAGTTACCTCTACCAGGCTGCTGCAATAAAATGTTCCTTCCCGGAAAATCTGCCGCAAAGCGATTTGCTGATCCTCTTTTTCCAGGACGGTGGATGCAAGCTGCTTGAACTGCTTGCTGTAGGAGATGTTCCCATCCTTGCACAGAACAGGATGGGCATAGTTTCTGTTGTTACATCCCACAGCGTATTGGCTCTGAAAACGTAAGGCCCGCAGGTGTGCGGAGATACGTTGCGGTTCCTTTCTGAAATCATTTATTTCCAATACCAGGAAATCTTCCTCCATATCTCCATAGCACACAATTTCCACATCAGTTCCAAGAATGTGTGCCTGTCCTTTTTCGATATATAGATATTGTTCGGTAGTTTCTCCGAATACAGGATGGTCGACGGAAGACAATTCTATATCCAGAAATGCACATCCTCCTGAGTAGTCGGAATCGGTTCCCCGTACGGAACGGGAAGAGGAGTCCATACCGAATACATCCACCCGATTTATCTGCATATGGATTGCATTTGGAGTCAACCATACAAGAGTTCCCATGCGGCCGTTGCCTACCGGTATTCCGTCCTCGGGAAGAATGCCGTATTCGGAGTGATTCTCCTGGGGGGAGAGATTGCCGATTCCTTTATAGTGAAGGTCGCCGCTTCTTCTTTCTTCCGCTTTTTCATTTGTCTTCATCTGCTTTGTTCATACCTCCATATATAGTTTTTATTTATGACAGTCAGTTTTGCGAAGGACTTTTATGTAACGTTCGGACATTATAATATGCACATATCCATGGCAGGGGACGACAGGATGGCTCTTCGTACCATGTGCGATATGTGCACATGGTATTATGAAACGGGGCCGCCTGTGACAGCCCCGTATGGAAGAATCATATATAGTTTCTTTTTTATTTCAGATTAGCCATATAATTGTCATACTGTGCCTGGTAGAGACTTAAATAATCCTCCACACCCATAGTTTTCAATGTATTGAGGTAATTATCCCATTCCTTTTCGATATCCAGGTCACCGGTGATAAACTGTACGGTTGCCTGATTGACATAGCCGCCAATGGTGAGGGAGTATTCGGAAATCTTCTGTGCCGTCTCAGTATCAAAAGCAATATTGGGCACTAAGCAGTCCAGATCCGGAGCATAAACATTGTATCGTTCTGCTGCTTTCTGCAGAATGTATTCCAGATTCTTTTCAGTATCTTCTACCAGAATTTCTGAGCGGTAAGCTACATGATCGGTACGAATACATACATCAGACGGCCATGTTGCATGGGCATATTCCTTTGAAAAACCATTGCCGATCCAGTCAAAATCATCCCCTATTTTGGTCACTTTATAAGTTGCGGTGCCTCCTCCCAGAGAAGTACCTTCCGTAACATAATCCCATGCAAATCCTTGCGGTCCGTCGCCCTGTACGCGGGTACCTTCCTCGCTTGCCAGGAAATCAAACAATGCGATGGCAATTTCCGGATATCTGCAGTTGGCAGACAGAATACCCAGAGCACTTCCGAAGTAATTGTTGAGGTCCCTTGCCGCCAGTCTTACGCCATCAGGTCCTGCCACAGGCTCCAGAGCCGTCCAGTTAATCCAGTCGCCATCCTTACCGCTGTCAAAATTTGCCTTGTCCGCCTGATTTCTGCCGGCCGCATGTAATGCCACCAGATGGTCCCCTTCATTCAGAGTCGCGGCAAACTGATTGGAATCCTGGGTAAAGGTCTGAGTGTCCAGCAACCCTTCTTTGTATAATTTGTGAATGTAGAGAAGGGCATCTTTGTAAGCATCCTGCATAACGGAATAGGTAATTTTGCCATTCTCCACAGCCAGTCCTGCGCCGATAGTAGGATTGGTATTGCTCAGCGGGTTATTGCATTGGATAAAAGAGTTAATCAGCCAGACAGTAGGGTCCGAGGACCAGCCGCCGATATATCCGGTCATGGGAACTTCGTCATTCAGTCCGTTTCCATTGGGATCCTGCGTCTTGACCTTTACCATGAAATCATACAGCTCCTCTGTAGTCTCCGGCATTTTGCCGTCATTGAGCAGATCAACCCAGGGCTTGTAAATCCACATTCTGTTCTGGAAGTTGTTGTGATAGCTTTCCCCGTCGGCGCCATAAGTGTAAATATGACCGTCGGACATGGTCAGATCTCCCTTTCTGGCAGGGCTGATCTCATTCAGTTCGTTCCAGCGTTTTGCGTCTGCAAGGTAATCATCCAGCTGTAAAATCAGCCCCTGTTCGGCATACAGAGCCGTTTCCGCTTTGGACCAGCGGGTGGCCAGGAAGATATCCGGCATGCTGTCCGGGTCGGACATGACCAGGTTCAGCTTCGTCTTTGCCTCGTCACCGTCCACATCATAAACAAAATTCAGATGGATGTTGGTCTGCTCTTCAATCCAGTCTGTCACATAGTTGTCCTGCATGGTTCCGCCGCCGGTGTTGGAAGCATACACGAACACATCCAGGGTCAGCTTTTCGCTTAATGGAAATACCACATCGCTGACAGAATTAAAATCAAAGGCGCCTGTGGATTCCCGGTTTTCCTGGGATTCCTGTCCCCCTGCCGTACCAGAGCTGTCCGTAGGGGGGACGCCTGTTTCACTGCTGCCACCTCCGGACGAACCACAGCCTGCCATCGCCACTGCTGCCATTGCCATAGTTGTCAGCATTGTGACAGCTTTTTTGAAATACTTTGTTTCTTTTTTCATACAAACCTCCTTTGTTCGTACCTGTATTTTTGTAGCGGAACGGTTTGCTCCGCATCCAAATCTAGCCTTTGACGGACCCAATCATGACACCTTTAGCGAAATGCTTCTGAATAAAGGGATACAAAACCATCAAAGGTAATGTGCTTAGTACGATTGTCCCATATTTCAGCATTTCACTCAGATATTGATTCTTTGCAATCAGGTCCAGGTCCACAGAGCCGATATTCGTCAGATCAACTTTTGACATCAGTAAAATTCTGCGTAATACCAGCTGTAATGTATATTTATCTTCGGAATTCAAATAGATCATGGCATTAAAGTAGCCATTCCACAGCGGCATTGCGCACCAGAGGCACATGACCGCGACAATTGCCTTCGACAGAGGAACAACAATTCTGGTAAAAAACCGAAAGTCGGAACAGCCGTCCATTTCTGCCGCTTCCAGAAGCTCTTTCGGAATGGATTGTTTGAAAAAGGTTCTGGCAACCACCACATTATAAGCGCTTACACATCCCGGGAGAATCACTGACCACATGGTATCCAGTAATTTCAGATTTTTAATCAGAAGATAACTGGGAATCATTCCGCCGGAGAACATCATTGTAAATACAAACAACATTGTGAACAATTTTTTCCCTTTAAAATCATCTCTTGACAGGGGATAGGCTGCCAGAAGCGTCATGACAACACTTATGATCACGCCGATGAAGGTGTATATTACCGTATTCTTATAACCGACCCATATGGAAGTGTAGCCAAATACAGTTTTATAACCTTCAAAGGTAAATCCTACCGGAAGCAGTCGTACCTTCCCTCCAAGAAGGGCGTCACCCGAACTGAAGGAACAGCTGACAACATAAATGATAGGGTATAATACAATCAGCCCAAAACACAGTAGTAAAAGATCATTTAGAAGATATACGATTTTATCCTGTGTGAATCTTTTCCTTTTCACTGTATGCCCTCCTTATACAAAGCCGTTTCCGGACAGCTTATCTGCAAGTTTGTTCGCGGAAAGTAACAGAATGAGTCCTACCAGAGACTGAAACAGTCCTATGGCGGTGGAATATGAAAAATCCGGGAAGGAGGACACCAGAGACACCTTATATGCATAAGTATTGATGACTTCCGAGGTGCTCAGATTATTCTGGTTCTGCATCGCCAGAACTTTTTCATATCCTACATTCAGAATATTTCCCATATTCAGAATCAGCATGATGACGGCGGTGGGGATGACTTCCGGAAGATCGATATGTCGTATTCTCTGCAGCAGAGTGGCTCCGTCGATGATGGCGGCTTCATGTAGCTGCATATCCACACCGGCCAGGGTAGCCAGATAGATGATAGCCCCGTAACCGGTCCCCTGCCATACGCCGCTCCATACATAGAGGGAAGGAAAGGCGGATGCGTTTCCTATTATATTTATACCGAATGTTTCATAGACAGCGCTTCCCAGTATACCCATTCTTGTATCCAGAATCAGCCGGATAATTCCCACGAAAACTACGGTGGAGATGAAGTATGGACAATAGGTAATCATCTGAATGGTTTTGCGGAATTTGGTATATCTGGTATAATTCAGGCACAAGGCCAGAACAACGGAACAGGGAACTGTAACTATGAGGGAATACACGGAGAGTACCAGTGTATTTCGCAGGCACTCGATAAAATTGTAGTTTTTAAAAAACTTAATAAAATGGTAGAAACCGTGCTGTTCCGTCCAGGGACTTCCCCAGATCCCTAATGTGGCCTTATAATTTTTAAAGGCGATCATGACTCCATACATAGGGCCATATGCGAAGATAAGCAGCAGTATTAACGGAGGAAGTATCATTATATATAATTGCCAATGATTCTTCAAATATTTCAGCAGACTTTTTCTGTTTGCCGGATGCTGTTTTTTTATACTTTTTGATATCATCTATGTGTCTCCTTTCCTGTTGGATTTTATTGAAACACAACTTTCGGCGATTTGTATATATACACTTCTCTTATTGCCATATACACTTTCCTTACGAAAAAAAGGACAAAAAAATTGAATATTCATTTGCCCTAAAATGAATATTCAATCCTGTGATTTCCTTTATTCCCGCGGGTTTATTCTTTGGAATCGATGTTCTTCCACCCGGAGGTGCTCAATCCTGTGACCCGCTTAAAAGCACGACAGAAGGAGTTCTCCGAGGTATATCCAGTATATTCTGCTATTTCTTTTATGGTCAGCCTGCCTGCCCGTAACAGCTCCTTGGCTTTATCCATACGTACCTTTTCCACATACGCAGAAAAATTGACTCCGGTTTCCTGCTTGAATCTGGCGGACAGATATCCTTCATTCATCTGGAGTGCTTCTGCCGCACTGGTCAGGGATAAATTGGTATCTCCGAAATTCAGATTTACATAGGCAGTGACTGCCGCCAGGTCAAAGATTTTTTTGCTTTTCTGTTCATAGATATATTGACTGGCCTGCAGGTATATGGCCTGTGTAACTCGTATTCGTTCCAACAGATTGCCATTGTGGTTCTGCTCCAGCAGAAGATAATATTCTCTGTATTGTTTTTCCTCCATTTCCAGCAGTTCTATGATTTTCACCAGGTTGATCTGCAGCTCATCCACCAGCAGATTCTGCATATAGGTGCTGAAGTTCCCATTGATAAAATATTGTTGAATGATCTCCTTAAAACTGGTATACACCGCCTCTACCTCACCCCGCAGTACCTGACGGAACAGAACTTTAGTCTTTTCCTCGGACGGATAGGAAGGTGCTTCCGCTTTCTGATTTGTATACCATAAAATATCGTTATGAAATGTCTGGCCCATATACAGGTGCAGAATTGCGGCATTTTCATAGGAAGCACTGATATCTGACAAATTCGATACCAGGGTTCCGCCATAAACATATAAAAGCTTTGATACATGGGGAAGCAGTTCATTTCTTATTTTCTGTATGGTTTCCTCTGTATAAAGTTTGTAGCTTTCCTGCATTTCCCGAGGCAGAGTCAGAATTGCCACAACCCTGTCCTGCCCATTGTTCACCATCCAGATATCCGGCAATACTTTTCTGGCAGCCTCGGTTATGGAGAGGGTGTACAGGCGTTGAACATCTGCTTCCTGTTCAAACATTGATTCCATTGCGGCTTCCAATTTAAGAATGACGACCCAAAATACTCTATTCTGATAATCAAAGTGTATATATTCCGCATTTTTTCCGATATCTTCTTCCAGCTCCGCCTTTCCGTATAACAGCTGATTCAGAAAGAAATTCTGCAGATAGGGCTGTTGAGCTTCTATGACATCCTGCAATTCAGTATTAATGTCTTTCAGCTTTTTATAAGACTTCTGAACATGGGAAAATATGGTTTTGTGGTCAACTTCATGTCCGCTTTCCATAACATCGTTAATCAGTTCGTTGACCGGCTTGGCAATTTTATGTGACATTTTGAGGCTGAGCAGGATGCCTACCATTGCGGCAATGGATATCAACAGCAGCATATACAGCACGGTAGTGTAACCTCGTACTTTTACGGCCAGGGATGACTGGAGGGCATAATATGTCAGTCCGGAACGGGGAGAATGGCATTGTGTCAGCAAGTATTGCTCTCCCTGATATCTGACCATTTTACAGGAGACCCCTTCGGAAGAAAGACCGCTCTCTTTTGCCAGATTTCTGATGCTGCGCACATGATCCGTGATACTGTTATTATCGTTCGGGCTTTCGGAGCCAGCTATGGAAGGGACCGAATCTAACAAATCATAATTTTCATAGTATATCATATTCCCCTGACGATTGGTGATAAACTGCAGACCGGTGTAGGATATGGCCGGCATGAGGGTCTCTATCGCGTCCTTTTTAATGTATATTTTAATGACACATTTATCAGATAACGAATAGGAGGTCACGGGAATTTCATAAGTGAGCATGGGTAATATGGTATTCTCAGTACATAGTCTGTAATTTTGCAGAGCGGTAAGACCGTATTTTTGAGATACGGTTTGCCTTTGTGAGTACCAGTCTTCATATGTTTCATATTGCTCTTCATGCAGATATAAATTATAAAAATCCTGATAAGTGTAAGCTGTTTTGTAATTGATTACCGCTTCTCCCTTATCAAAGAAAATAAAGTAGTCAAATATATACTTGTTAGAAAATGATATGTCGGACAAAACATTCTGCAGTTCAATGATTTTATACAGATTCGGATAGGAGAAACAATCCGTCCTTCCGATAAACTGTCTCACCCTGGCATTGTCGGCAATCAACCGGCCGATACTCTCCACTTCGGCTAAAAAGGTATCCACGGATTCCACAGAATGTCCGTATTCGTCGACAATTTTCGACACGTCATCCTCCTCGATAATTGTGAGGACTCTGATAGAATAGAGGGAGCAAATCACCAGCGGTATGAAGAGGACAATCAGATAGGTTCGCAAATATCCTAATAATATGCTGTTTTTATCGCCTTTTTTCGCTTTTTCCAAAATTTTTCTTTTTGCATCATTTTTACCGGGCCTGTCTGAATTTATGGGAACGTGTTTATTCTAGCAAATAAAATTTGGGTGTGCAAGCCTGCGGGTAAAACTTTTGAGTTTCCCCATTTTTTCTGGTGGCCTTATCATGCCTAATCTAAAATAAAA